>DASRSS010000111.1:0-1871 GCA_035656335.1 Jatrophihabitantaceae bacterium
CGCCTGGAACCTCGACCGCCACCCCGACGGCTCGTATACCTGGACGTCACCCACCAGGCACCAATACCGGTACCGGCCACCCGAGCTACCCGTACCCGAACCCGACCAGCCCCCCGACCAACACCCACACGACCACAACGACGACCCGCCGCCGTTCTAGCGGTCGGCCACAGCCACGGCACCAGTCCGGACGACGGGTATCGGACGCCGCGGTTCCCGGACTCCACTGCCGCCGTCGCCGCCGGCCGTCCACTGCTCCGTCGCGACGATGTCGCCGGCGAGCTGCGCCGCGTCCCACCGCCGCCGGAACTCGGCCGCGATGCCGTCGACCTCGAGGTCGGTGAACTGCGTCAGCTCGCGCTCGGCGGCCAACCGCGTCCATCCAGGTGTCGCCGCAGACGAAGCGTCCGGGTAGTACGGGCGGACGTCGAACAGCCAGCCGGCCACGACAGCGGTCGCCTCGGGGACGTCACGGTCCGGCACGTCGAAGACGATCGTCGCTCGGCCCTCGCGCCACGGCAGCGGATCGGTCACGGAAACCCATGATGCCTCACCGGCGCGAGGGGAGGGTCAGTTCTGGTCGCGCAGGGGGAGGCGGGCGCCGAGCACGGCGAACGGACGCGCGTCGCCGGGGAACAGGTAGCGCCGGCGCAGGTCACGGAAGCCGAGCCGGCGGTACATGCGGAACGCGCGCGTGTCCGAGTCGGGCGTCGAGAGCAGCATCGCGCCGTGCGGGATGCCGCCGGCGAGATCGAGCAGCACCTGCCGTCCCACGCCATGACCCTGGAACTCCGGCAGCACGTGCAGCTCGGACAGCTCGAACGCGTCCGGCAGCCATTCCGCGGCAAGCTCGTCGGTCAGCGCCTTGCGCACCAGGTCGTGCCACCACTGGCCCGGAGCCGTCGTGTAGCCGTAGCCGAAACCGATCAACGTCCCGTCGCCTAGCAGCGCCGCACGACAGGCGAAACCCTCGTTGTGCGTGTGCCGACGAGCCGTGACCGCGCGCTGATCCGCCGCGCTCCGCGGATAGTTCATCGCGCGCGCATAGATCCGCATCGCCTCGTCCGCGCGAGCAGCGAACTGCGAGGCAGACCAGGTCTGCACGCTGGCCGCGGAATCGCTCACCGCCGCAGGAGTTGACCGCACCATTCGATCGTGCCGCATCCGGTCACGAACCGCGAACATCCGCCCCGACATCGGCCGGCGTGCCGCCGGTCAGACGCACCAATTCGTCATAGCTCGTCGGGAAAACCGCGTGCGGGATGCCACCGGCCGCCCACACCTGCGGGTAGTCCGCGAGCGCAGTGTCGACCAGCGTGCGGATCGGCGCCGGATGACCGACCGGTGCGACGCCGCCGATCGGCTGACCCGTCGCGGCGAGGACGAACTCCGGCTTCGCCCGATGCAGCGCGGCGGTGCCGACGAGCGCGGCGACCTTCGCCGTGTCCACCCGATGCGCTCCGCTGGTGAGCACGAGCAGCGGCTCGTCCTCGGCCGTCGCGAAGATCAACGAGTTGGCGATGGCGCCGACCTGCACGCCGAGCAGGTCCGCGGCCGCCTGCGCGGTCGGTGCCGGCTCGGCAAGGATCCGCACCCGGCCGTCCACTCCGGCAGCCGCGAGGACGGCGTCGACGGCGACACAGTTCGCATGCACGGGGCGACCCTATCGACGCACACCAGCCGGTACCCGCAAGGATGGTGCGGTGACCGGATACCCGCTGCTGTTGGACGTGACCGGCCGGCGCATCGTCGTCGTCGGCGGTGGCACGGTCGCGACCCGCCGCGTGCGCGCGCTCGTCGATGCCGGGGCGTCCGTCGTCGTGATCGCCCCATGGCTCGCCCCGGAGATCGACGCTCTCGACGTCGAGTCG
>DASRSS010000112.1:0-3162 GCA_035656335.1 Jatrophihabitantaceae bacterium
CGGGCGCTGCGCTGCCGGCGCGGGGGCCGGGGCGGGCGGTGCGGGCGCGACCTCGGGCTCGGCCGGAGCCGGAGCGGCCGCGACCTCGGGCTCCTCGGCTGCGGCGGCCTTCTTCTTGGCCGGGGCCTTCTTCGCCGGCGCCTTCTTGGCGGCGGCGCCGTCGGCCGCGGCTTCGCCACCGGCGTTCGGGTAGGCCTCACGCAGCCGGCGAGCTACCGGCGGCTCGACGGTGGAGGAGGCGGTCTTGACGTACTCGCCCATCTCGCCGAGTTTGGCGAGGGCTTCCTTGCTGGTGATTCCGAGCTCTTTGGCGAGCGCAGAAACGCGGACCTTGCCTGGCACGTGACTCCTTCGAGGGGGCCGTGCGGCGTTCCGCGCGACCCCGGTTAGACGGGTGTGGCTCTCATTGCTGGCGCTTCATCGAGTGCCCATAGCTGTTTCACTCCTGCGGGGTTCCGCTGGTCGGATTACCGGGTGGCTGCGGCGACGTACTCACGGACCGGTGTCGGGTCGACGGGTCCGGGCGCGCGTAGCGCCCGGGCGAAGGCCCGGCGCCGCTCTGCGAGTCCGACGCATCCGGGATCGGGGTGCAGCCAGGCACCTCGGCCGGGTGCGCACGAACGCGGGTCAGGTACCACGGACAGAATTTCGGGCCCTCGGGCGGATTCTCCCGCGGGCCCGTCCACTTCCTGACCGTGCGCACCGGACGTCACGACGACGCGGAGCAACTCGGCGGCCGAGGCTCGCTTCCGGCACCCGATGCACGTCCGCACCGGGCTTGTTGGCCCGCGCTCGCGCTTCCCGGATGCCGTCGATGATCCGACGGCCACTGTCGAGTCTACTCCTCGGCCGTTGCGGTGTCGCGCGCCGCACCGGCCGCCTGCGGGCCCTGCGGCGTTTGGTTTTCCGCGTCGCTGTGGATGTCGATGCGCCAGCCGGTCAGGCGCGCGGCGAGGCGGGCGTTCTGTCCCTCCCGGCCGATCGCCAGCGACAGCTGGAAGTCCGGGACGACGATGCGCACCGACTGGGTGACCGGATCCACCACCTGCGCGGACAGTGCGTGCGCCGGGGACAGCGCGTTGCCCACGTACGTGGCCGGGTCCTCGGCCCAGTCGATGATGTCGATCTTCTCGCCGTGCAGCTCGGCCACCACGTTGCGCACCCGCTGGCCCATCGGGCCGATGCAGGCGCCCTTCGCGTTCAGGCCCGGCACCTTGGTGCGCACCGCGATCTTGCTGCGGTGGCCGGCCTCGCGGGCGACGTCCACGATCTCGACGCTGCCGTCGGCGATCTCGGGGACCTCCAGCGCGAAGAGCTTCTTGACCAGGTTCGGGTGGGTGCGGCTGACCGTCACCTGCGGGCCGCGCATGCCGCGCGTGACGCCGACGACGTAGCAGCGGATCCGGCTGCCGTGCGTGTACTCCTCGCCGGGGACCTGTTCGGACTGCGGCAGGATCGCCTCCACCTTGCCGATGTCGACGAGCACCAGGCCGCGCTGGGCGGCCTGCGCGTCGGCCTGGATGACGCCGGTGACGATGTCGCCCTCGCGTCCGGAGTACTCGCCGAACGTCTGGTCGTGCTCGGCGTCGCGCAGCCGCTGCAGGATCACCTGGCGCGCGGTCATCGCGGCGACGCGGCCGAAGTCGGTCGGCGTGTCGTCGTACTCCTCTTCGACCTCGCCGTCCGGCCCGACCTCCTGGGCCCACACGACGACCTCGCCGGTCTTGCGGTCGACGGACACGCGGGCGTGCGGCATGGAGTGCGGGGTGTGCTTGTACGCCGTGAGCAGCGCGGTCTCCAGCGCCGCGATCAGCGTGTCGAACGAGATCTCCTTCTCGCGCTCGATGCTGCGCAGGGCGGTGATGTCGACGGTGATCACAACTGCCTCTCTTCCGCCTCGGCGCTGCCTGCATCGTCGCTGGCTGCATTGTCGCCGTCCGGGCGGTTGAACTCCACCTGCACCTTGCCGCGGCCGAGTTCGGCCCAGCCGTACTCGTGCTCGGTGCCGTCGACGTCCAGGATCACGCCGGTGTCGGTCACCTCGTGGACGCGTCCGGTGATCGAGCGCTCGCCGACCGGGACCTGCACGAGGCGGCCGGTGGCGCGGCGCCAGTGACGCGGCTCGGTGAGCGGACGGTCGACACCCGGCGAGCTGACCTCCAGGACATAGGGCCCGGCGAAGGGCGCGTCGTCGGCGTCCAGCGCGTCGGACACGGCACGGGACACGACGGCGACACCGTCCAGATCGATTCCGGCGCCGGGACCGTCGGTGTCGACGCTGACCCGGACCAGGCTGCGGCGTCCGGCCGACGTCACGCTGACGTCCTCGAGCTCGTAGCCGGTCGATCGAACGACCGGGCGGAGAGTCTCCAGCAGGCGTTCGCGAGCGTCCGATGCGGACCGTCCTGCACTGGCGGGCGGCATTGCGTTGCCTCCTGGCTGTTCCCCGGGTTCAGTTGTCGAACGTCGAGCGTAACGGCTCTGCCAGACTCGGTGGGTGACCGGCGGGAAGAGCGAGGCAAACGCACAGGTCCCCCAGCCGGCAGAACCGCCCGCTGCAGCGCCGGCGGACGCACCGGCGCGTCCGTCGCGGCGGGCGTTCCTGCTCGGCGGCGGGCTGGCCGTCGTGGTCGGCGCAGGAGCGGGCGTGGGCGTCGAGTTCTGGCGTGACCGCCCCAAACCCGCCGCGCCCCAACAGCACGCGCCGGCCGCGTTGCGCGCCGCGCTGGACGCCGAGCACGAGCTTCTCGCCGCGCTGGACGCGTCCCTGCCCGCCGCGGGTGCCGCCGCTCCTGCGTTGCGGCAGTTGCGTGCCGACCACGTCGCGCATGCCCGCGCCCTGGCTGCGGCGGTGGACGAGGCGGGCGGTGCCCCGGTCCGCGCGAAGGCGTCTGCGTCCCCGACCGCTTCGCCCGCGCCCGCCCCGCGGTCCGTCGCCGAGCTCCGGCAGGCCGAGTCGGACGCGTCGCGGCGCGCGGCCGAACACGCCGGAGCGCTGTCCGGGCGCGACGCCGCCCTGCTCGCGTCGATCGCGGCCTGCGAGGCCAGCCACGCGGAGCTGCTGGCATGAACCCCGGGGAGAGCACACTGCGGGACGCGTGGCAGGCGGCGCTGGCTGCCGAGCAGCGCGCCGCGTTCGGCTACGGGCTGCTGGGCGCGCGC
>DASRSS010000113.1:0-13284 GCA_035656335.1 Jatrophihabitantaceae bacterium
ACGAACGTGGCGTACGCCTTCGGTCCCGGCACCGCGTGCCACAGCGACGCGAGCAGGTGCGTCTTGCCGACGCCGAACCCGCCGTCGAGGTAGACCCCGCGCGAACCGGGCGTGCGCTCGCGGCGGCGCAGGAAGCCGCCCTTCTGCGGCGGGCTGCCGACGCGCGCGCCGAACTCCTCGAGCGCCTGCAGCGCCGCGGCCTGGGTCGGCTCGGCGGGATCGGGACGGTACGTGTCGAAGCGGACCTCGTCGAACAGCGGCGGCGGGACCAGCCCGGCGATCAGCTCCTCGGCCGTCACGCGCGGCGCGCGGTCGACCAGGCGGATCGGCGGGCGGGACGGCACGGGATCCGAGCCTAGCCAGCCGCGGCGTGCTCTGATGGAGCGCATGCGCGCCCTGCTGCCCGAACCGGCCGACGACGTCGACGTGCATGAGTGCTACGCCCGCGACTGGCTCGACGGTGGCGGGATCAGGATGAACTTCGTGGCCAGCGTGGACGGCGCGGCGACCGAGGACGGCGTGTCGCGCGGGCTGCAGACGCCCGGCGACAACCGCGTGTTCGCGGCGCTGCGAGATCTGGCCGACGTCGTGCTGGCGGGCGCGGGCACCGTCCGCACCGAGGGCTACCACGCCATCGGCCTCAGCGCCCGCCGCACCGCGATCCGCCGCGACCGCGGCCTGGCCGAGCGGCTGCCGACCGCGGTGGTGAGCCGCTCGCTGCGCCTGGACCCGGACTCGCCGCTGTTCACCGACGCCCCGCCGGACGCGCGCACGATCGTGCTCACGTGCGCGTCTGGCGATCGGGGCGTCCGCGCCGCGCTCGAGCGCGTCGCCGACGTCGTGGTCTGCGGCGATTCAGACGTCGACTTCCCCGCCGCACGCGCGGCACTGGTCGAGCGCGGGCTGACGCGGATCCTCAGCGAGGGCGGCCCGACGCTGTTCGCGGAGATGGCCCGCGCCGGCGTCGTCGACGAGCTGTGCCTATCGGTGACGCCGCTGCTCACCGGCCCCGGCGCGCGCCGCATCGTGGCCGGTCAGCTGTGGCCGGGCGAGCCGCTGCGGCTGGCGCTGACCGGCCTGCTGGAGGAGCACGGCGCGCTGTTCTGCCGCTACCGGGTGCGGCGCGACGACATCCGCTAGCGGCTCAGGGCCGTTTCGGCGACGGCGTGGCTGAGCTTGTGCGGGTTGCGGACGGTGAAGATCCGGCTGATCAGGCCGCCCTCGAACGCGAAGCCCACCACCGAATCGACCTTGCCGTCGACGAGCAGGCGCAGGCCCGGCGCGCCGTTGACCAGCATCGGCTCGAACACGCCGGTGCCGGCGAGCCGCGGGAAGTTGCGCGCCAGGTTGCGGATCCGGATTGCGCCGACCACCGGGTGCCGCACCGCCTGGACGAAGCCGCCGCCGTCCGCGAGCAGGACCGCGTCGGGAGCGAGCACGTCCATGAGGCCCTGCAGATCGCCGGTCGACAGCGCGGCCGCGAACCGGTCGATCACCCGCTGCTGTTCGGCGCGGTCGACGTTCGTGCGTGGCCGCCGCGCGCGCACGTGCGAGCGCGCGCGGTGCGCGATCTGCCGGACCGCCGCTGCCGTCCGGCCGGTGGCTTCGGCGATCTCCTCGAACGGCAGCTCGAACACCTCGCGCAGCACGAACACCGCTCGCTCCGTCGGCGTGAGCGTCTCCAGGACGGTCAGCATGGCCAGCGAGACGGACTCCGCGAACTCGACGTCCTCCGCTACGTCGGGCGCGGTCAGCAGCGGTTCCGGCAGCCACTCGCCCACGTACTGCTCGCGGCGCCGGGCGAGCGTCCGCAGCCGGTTGAGCGCCTGCCGAGTGACGATGCGGACCAGGTACGCGCGCGGCTCGCGCACCTGCTCCCGCGCCCCGGCGCCGATGCCGTCCCAGCGCAGCCAGGTCTCCTGCACCACGTCCTCGGCGTCCGCGGCCGAGCCGAGCAGCTCGTACGCGACCGTGAACAGCAGGTTGCGGTGGGCGACGAACGCGTCGTCCGGGCTCATGAAACGGAGCGTAGAGGTGCCTTGGCCATCGGCTTGAGCTCGCACGAGTCGGCGTACCCCTCGGACTCGATGCCGAGCGCGACGTTGCTCCGCGCGCTCATGTTCTCCAGCGCGATCACCGCGGTCAGCTCGATCAGCGCGGCCTCGCCGAGCGAATCGAGCAGCGTCGCCACCAGCACGTCGTCGACGGTCGGCGGCGTGTCGGTCATCGCCTCGGCGTACTCGAGCACGTCGCGCTCCAGCGGCGTGAACGCGTCCGACTCGCGCCACCGCGGCACCTCGCGGGCCTTGTCGAGGTCGAGATGCTCGTTGAACGCCTGGAAGTAGCCGAAGTCCAGGCACCAGCCGCAGCCGACGCGGGCGGCGACGGCCATGTGCGCGAACGACTTCAGCGCCGGGTCGCACTGCTTCCACTTCTGTGCCTTGCCGCCGACGCCCATCGTCGCGCGCAGCACAGGCGGGTTGTGCCAGTAGACGCCCAGTGGCTCGGGGACGCGTCCGAGCACCTTCTTGCTGTATCGCTTGACGATTGCCCCGAACGGTCCGCTGATCTCGGCCGGTTGGATGCGTGTGGTCATCTGCGCTCCTTCGTGCGTCGGTTCTCGGAACACAGGACACCGGCCGTCCTTGTTCTGTGACACCCCGGCCCGGGTGATCCAGAATGGCGGCCATGGACCTGCCCGTGATGCCGACCGTCCTGCCGATGCTGGCCAAGCCGGTGAAGGGCTTCGACGCGCTGCCGACGGACGCCGTCCTGTACGAGCCGAAGTGGGACGGCTTCCGCTCGATCGTGTTCCGCGACGGCGACGACGTGGAGTTCGGCAGCCGCAACGAGAAGCCGATGACGCGCTACTTCCCGGAGTTGGTCGAGGCGGTGAAGGCCGAGCTTCCCAACCGTTGCGTGCTGGACGGCGAGATCGTGATCGCCACTGGCGACGGACTGGACTTCGAGGCGCTGCAGCAGCGCATCCATCCGGCGGCGTCGCGCGTCAAGCTGCTGTCCGAGCAGACGCCGGCGTCGTTCGTGGCGTTCGACGTCCTCGCGCTGGGCGACGAGAACCTCACCGGGCGGCCGTTCCGCGAGCGCCGTGAGCGGCTGGTCGACGCGCTGGCCGGCTCCGGTGCTCCCGTCCACGTCACGCCGGCGACGGACGACCGCGCCGTCGCCGAGCGGTGGTTCACCGAGTTCGAGGGCGCCGGCCTGGACGGTGTCGTCGCCAAGCCGCTGGACGGCACGTACCAGCCGGACAAGCGGGTGATGTTCAAGCTCAAGCACGAGCGCACCGCCGACTGCGTGGTCGCCGGGTATCGCGTGCACAAGTCCGGCCCGGACACGATCGGTTCGCTGCTGCTCGGCCTCTACACCGACGACGGCGTGCTCAACTCGGTCGGCGTGATCGGCGCGTTCCCGATGGCGCGCCGGCGCGAGCTGTTCGCCGAGCTGCAGCCGCTGGTGACCTCGTTCGAGGAGCACCCGTGGAACTGGGCGGGTGATCTCGAGGCGGTTGCCGGCTCGCGGACGCCGCGCAGCGGTGAGGGGTCGCGGTGGAACGCGGGCAAGGACCTGTCGTTCGTGCCGCTACGCCCGGAGCGGGTCGTCGAGGTCCGCTACGACCACATGGAGGGCAACCGGTTCCGGCACACCGCGCAGTTCAACCGCTGGCGCCCGGACCGCACTCCGGAGTCGTGCACGTACGCGCAGCTGGAGCAGCCGGTGACGTTCCAGCTCGGCGACATCGTCCCCGGCCTCGGCCCCCGCTGATGATCATGGGTAGAACCCCGGGATCCGGGGGTTTCGCCCATGATCATCGGGGAGGGACGGCGTGACGCTCGCCGCCCGTCTGCCCGGTTCGTCCGGCCGCCGCCTATCCTCTACGGGTCCGCGTCCGCGCGAGCTAGCCAAGGTGGGGTGAGCAGATGGCCGACGCAGCGCCGTCCCGTCGCCGCCGTCCCCTGCCCGGGCCCGGCCCGGCCCCGCAACGCGCCCCGATCACGCAGAACGGCACCAGCCCGTCGGCCGGCACCGTCGCGACGAGCCCCACGCTGCCGGCTGGCACGACCGTCCCGGCAGGCACGACGATCCCGTCGGGCGCAGCCGCGCCCACCAGCGGGAACACCGCGACCAGCACGTTCCCCCGCTCCCGCAACATCCCGGTCCCCCGCCTGCAGGCGCGGCAGCCACCGGCACCCACGCAGGTCGCCGCCGCGGCGGGCACCGCGATCGTCACCGCGGCGCGGGTCGGACGGATCCTGGGCCGGTCCGGCTGGCGGATCGCGCGCCAACTGCCGGGCGCGCAGACGCTCGAACGCGAGGCGCAACGCCTGCAGCGCGCGGCCGTGAGCGAGGTCCGCAAGCGCCTCGACCTGCCGCACGAACACACCGGCACGGCCACCGCCGAGGAGCGGCGCGCGGTGCTGCTGGTGCAGAACGCGTCGCAGGACGAAGCACCGCTGCGCACCGCGATGAGCGAGCTGCTGGAGCGGTCCGTCGAGACCGATCGCCGCGCCAGCCGCGAGTACCTGTTCGGCACGATCATCAGCCAGCTCGTCCCGGACGAGGCCCGCATCCTGGCCGCGCTCTCCGACGGACGGTCCGCAGCGACCATGGACGTGGTGATCCGCGTCGGCGCGCGCGGACGGACCCGCACCGAGCTCGCGTACGCGTCGACGCTCGGACGCGCGGCCGGACTGTCCAGCCCGGAGAACACGCCGACGTACCTGTCGCGGCTGGTCGGTTTCGGCCTGCTCCAGCCTGGCCCCGAGGACGAGTCGCTCCGCACCGACTACGAGATCATCGCGACCGACACCGGCGTCCGCACCGCCCGCGCTACGGCCGAGGCACGCCGGCAGGGCTCGGTGCGGCTGCAGCGCGGGACGGTGTCGCTGTCCCCCCTCGGCCGCGAGTTCTGGGCGGCGACCGACCCGTCGCAGGCGCGCACCCGCGCACTGCCGTCCACCTGACGATGGGGGTCCTGCACGACCTGGTGATCATTTCGATCCCGGTCGTCGCGGCGATCATCGGCTACGTCACCAAGCTCGTCGCGATCCGGATGATGTTCCGTCCGCTGGAGTTCGTCGGCATCCGTCCCTATCTCGGCTGGCAGGGCATCGTGCCGCGCCGTGCCGCGCGCATGGCGAGCATCGCCGTCGACACGATGACGCGCGACCTGATCTCCGCCGGCGAGGTGATCTCCCGTCTCGACCCGGACCGGGTCGCGTCCGAGCTGGACGAGCCGATGCGCCGATCGACCGCGGAGATCACGCGCGACGTCCTCGGCGAGTTCCAGCCCGGACTGTGGGACGCACTGCCCGAACCGGTCCGGCGGCTCACCGTCGCGCGAGTGCAGGCCGAGTTGCCCGCCATCGTCCGTTCGGTGCTCGCGGACATCCAGCGGGACGTCGACGCGGTGTTCGACCTCAAGGGCATGGTGATCACCAACCTGCTCGCCGACAAGGACCTGCTGAACCGGATCTTCCAGGAGGCCGGCCGCAAGGAGTTCCGCTTCATCGCCCGGTCCGGGCTGTGGTTCGGCGGCATCCTGGGCGTGCTCCAGCTCGGCCTGTGGCTGCTCTTCCACGAGCCGCTGATCATGCCCGCGTTCGGCCTCGTCGTCGGCTGGTCGACGGACTGGCTCGCCCTCAAGATGATCTTCCGGCCGAAGCGGCCGGTGCGCGTCCTCGGCTTCACGATCCAGGGACTGTTCCTCAAGCGCCGACGCGAGGTCGCCGCCGACTACGGCAAGCTGATCGCCGAGGAGGTCATCACCGCGCACAAGGTGATCGAGGCGATCATCAACGGCCCGCTCTCGGACCGCATGTTCGCGCTCGTCGCCCGCCAGGTGCAGGCGGCGCTCGACCGCAGCGCCGGGCCGGCACGTCCGCTCGTCGCGGTCACCATCGGCACGGCCCGGTACCAGCAGCTGAAGAAGACGATCAGCGCCAAGGTGATCGAGCGGCTGCCCGAGACGATGCGCTACGTCGAGGACTATGCGCGCGAGACGATGGACGTCCAGAACCTGCTCGTGCAGAAGATGCAGCAGCTGGACGAGCAGCAGTTCGAGGCGCTGATCAGGCCCGCGTTCGAGCAGGACGAGTGGATCCTGATCACGGTCGGTGCCGTGCTCGGCTTCGTCATGGGCGAGATCCAGGCGCTCGTCCTGGAGCACCTCGCGTCGCGCTGAGTCCTGCCGCCGCACACAGCCGGCACCGGTAGCGTGCAGGACGTGACCCGCTGGACCGCCCGGGCCGGGCGCGTGACCGCCGCGGCCGTGCTCGCCGCCGCCACGCTGGCCGGATGCACGCAGACGATCACCGGACGCGGCGCCGTCAGCGGGCACGACACCGCGTCGGCCGGCTCGCCGTCCCCGTCCGGAACCGCCGCCCCGGCACAGCAGCCGATCTCGTTCAGCGACTGCACCTCGCTGTTCAACGGCGCCTCCATCCCGGTGCAGCACGAGCTGCGCGGCAAGCTCAGCTACGGCTGCGCGAAGCTGCAGGTGCCGCTGAACTACGCCGACCCGACCGGCACGCAGATCTCGCTGCAGCTGGTGAAGATCCACGACGCCGACAACGCGCACAGCCTCGGCTCGCTGCTGGTCAACCCGGGCGGGCCGGGCGGCTCCGGTGTCGAGCTCGCGCTCGGCTTGCTCAGCGAGATGTCGCCGAGCATCCTGCAGCACTTCGACCTGCTCGGCTTCGACCCGCGCGGTGTCGAGCTGTCCAGCCCGCTGCACTGCATCAGCGACGCGCAGAAGGACCGGCTCAACGCCGAGTCACCGGACGTGCTCACGCCGGCCGGATTCGCTCAGGCCAAGCACCTCGCCGCCCAGGTCGCCGACGGCTGCAGCACCAAGTACGGTCCGGCGCTCGCCCAGTTCGACACCGTCAACACCGCGCGCGACATGGACCGGATCCGCCAGGCGGTCGGCGACAAGCAGATGGACTACCTCGGCTTCTCGTACGGCACGCAGCTGGGTTCGACGTACGCGCACCTGTTCCCCGGCAAGATCCGCGTCGCCGTGCTGGACGGCGCCGTCGACCCGCTCACGTCCGGGATCAAGCAGTTCGCCGATCAGCTCGGCGGCTTCGAGGGCGCCTTCGACCAGTTCGCCGACTGGTGCCGCACACAGTCGCCGTGCTCCTCGCTCGGGAACCCGCGGCAGAGCGTGTACCGCGTGGTGGCCGCCGCGAACGCGCACCCGCTCGGCACGAGCGATCCCGGTGAGACGCGGCGCGTCACCAGCTCGCTGGTGCTCACCGGCGTGCTGGAGGCGCTGTACTCCAAGTCGTCCTGGAAGCAGCTGGGCACCGCGCTCCTCCAGGCCGAGAACGGCGACGGCACCGGCCTGTTGTCGCTCGCCGACGACTACAACGAGCGTTTCAACGGCCACTACACAAACATCATGGACGCGAACCTGACGATCAGCTGCAACGACGAGGCACCCGGCCCGTCCGACACGAAGATCCGGTCCACCGCGACGAAGTGGGCGACCCAGTACCCGATGTTCGGCAAGTGGGCCGCCATCTCGCTGTTCGGCTGCCAGCAGTGGCAGCCGCACCGCACGCCGGTGCCGAAGCCGGTCGCGCCGACCGCCCACAAGGTGCTCGTGATCGGCAACCTGCACGACCCCGCGACGCCGTACCAGGGCGCGATCGACCTGACCAAGACCATGGGCAACGCCGAGCTGCTCAGCTGGAACGGCGAGGGGCACACGTCCTACCTGCAGGGCAGCAGCTGCGTCGACAACTACGTCAACGCCTACCTGATCCACGGCACGCTGCCGCCGGCGAACACCACCTGCCCGCGGTGACGGCCCTTCACGTCACGGCTCCGCGGACGCACGTGCGGGGCATCGCGCTCGTGCTGCACGGTGGACGCGAGACCAGCACCGATCCGGTGCGCGCGCACCAGCTCGCCGTGCTGCGCATGGTCCCGTTCGCGAGACGGCTCGCGTCCGCCGGACGGCCGCACGGGCTGGTGGTGGCGCGGCTGCGGTTCGCCCAGCGCGGCTGGAACGGCGAGCTGCGCTCCCCCGTCAGCGACACCCGCGCCGCCCTCGCCGAACTCACACAGCGCTACCCCGACGTACCGGTCGCGCTGGTCGGGCACTCGATGGGCGGGCGCACCGCCGTGCACGTCGCCGGCGATCCCGCGGTCCGCGTGGTCGCCGCGCTCGCTCCGTGGATCACGCCGTCCGATCCGGTCGACTCGATGGCCGGGCGCCGGCTGCTCGTCGTGCACGGCGAGGCCGACCGGATCACCGACCCGCGGGCGTCGCGCCGCTACGCCGAACAGGCCGCCGCGGTCGCCGCATCGGTCAGCTGGGTGGGCATCAGCGGCGAGAACCACGCGATGCTGCACAAGCCCCGGCTCTGGCACGAGCTGACCGCCGGCTACGTGCTCGGCGCGCTGTTCGACGCGCCGGCTGTGGGAACCGTTCGAAAACAATCTGCGAAGCTTGTCGAGAAGGCACTTGCCGGACACGAGCGCATCGTCGTGTGATTGAGGTGTCCGTTCCGTCGCGAGGAGTTGACCATGGCCGACCTGCACGATGCCGAAGCGGACGTGATCGCCGTCCCCGGAGTCGACGCCCGGCGCTGGCCGGACGTCGCGACCGTTCCCGATTCCCCGGTCCGCGCCGCCGTGGCCAGGCAGATCTTCCGCCGCGCCGCGCAGCGCCTCCCGCTCCGCGTCCAGGAGCCGGACGGACGCAGCTACGGCGGCGGGTCCTCGCTCGACCCGCAGCTGGTGCTGCACCGTCCGCAGTCGTTCTTCCAGCGCATCGGCGCCACGGGCACCATCGGCTTCGGTGAGGCATATATGGCCGGCGACTGGAGCAGCGACGATCTGGCCGGCGTCCTGACCGCGTTCGCCGCGCACGTCCGCGAACTGGTGCCCGCCACCCTGCAGCGGCTGCGGCACGCGGTGCTCAGCCGCATGCCGGAGAGCCAGGACAACACGGTCGAGGGTGCCCGCGCGAACATCCACCACCACTACGACCTGTCCAACGAGCTGTTCAAGAACTTCCTGGACGAGTCCCTGACGTACTCGTCCGCCGTATTCAACGGCGACCCGCAGACCAGCGACGAGCCGCTCGCCGTCGCGCAGCGGCGCAAGATCGACCGGCTGCTCGACTGCGCCGGCGTCACGGCGGGCAGCCGCGTGCTCGAGATCGGCACCGGCTGGGGTGAGCTGGCCCTGCGCGCGGCCGGTCGCGGCGCCGACGTCACGTCGCTGACGATCTCGACCGAGCAGGCGCAGCTCGCGCGCGAGCGCATCGCCGCGGCCGAGCTACCCGGGCGCGCGGACGTGCTGCTCGAGGACTACCGCGCGGCCCGCGGCCGGTACGACGCGGTCGTCAGCGTCGAGATGATCGAAGCGGTCGGCGCCAACCACTGGGAGGAGTACTTCGGCGCGATCGACCGCCTGCTCGTGCCCGGCGGGCGGCTCGGGCTGCAGGCGATCTTGCAGGACGACGAGACCGTCCGCGCCACCCGCGACACGTACACGTGGATCCGCAAGTACATCTTCCCGGGCGGGCAGATCGCCTCGCCCGAGGCGATCGAGCGGACGATCGGCGCCGGCACCGCGCTGCGCATCACCGACCGATTCCACTTCGGGCAGCACTACGCCGAGACGCTGCGCCGCTGGCGGTCGCGGTTCGAGTCGCGCGCGTCGCAGATCGCCTCGCTCGGCTTCGACGAGACGTTCCGGCGGATGTGGTCGCTGTACCTCGCCTACTCCGAGGCCGGGTTCCGCTCCGGCTACCTGGACGTCGCGCAGTTCACCATGGTGAAGGCCACCGCCTAATCCGATACCGCCTCCCCATAGGGTGAGGCGTGATCACCCCACGGAACCGCTCCTCCCCCGTCGGCTACGCGTTCATTGACGGGGGGACCCCCACCTGCGCTCCGCGCTTCCGCGGGAACCCCGAATGACCGTTGTACTAGGCCTGGCTGCAGCTATCGCGTACGGCCTCGGCGACTTCGTCGGGGCCTTCGCTTCGCGCCGGCACAGCGCGGTCACCGTGCTGCTGCACAGCTACCCGGTCGGCGCGGTGCTGATGCTGCTCATGCTCCCCGCGTTCCCCGGCTCGGTGGACGGACGGGTGGTCGGCTTCGGGATCGCCGGCGGCGTCGCCGGACTCGTCGGTGTCGTGATCATGTACGGACTGATGGTCATCGCGCCGATGAACGTGATCTCCCCGGTCACCGCGGTGCTCGCCGCGATCGTCCCGGTGATCTTCGGCGTGCTGGTGGGCGAGCGTCCGCACCTGATCGCGTGGTTCGGCATCGCGATCGGCATCGCCGCCGTGCTGCTCGTCAGCCGCACCACCGAGGACCACCCGCACGGCAAGATCGCGATGCGGGTGCTCGCGCTCGCGTTCGTCGCCGGGCTCGGCTTCGGCTTCTACTTCATCTTCCTGGCGCGCGCGGGCAACGACTCCGGGCTGTGGCCCCTGGTGATCTCGCGCATCGCGTCCGCGCTGCTGATCGTCCCGCTCGCCCAGCGCCGGAACGCGATCATGGCAATCCGCGGTCGGATGCTGGCGATCACCGTCCTCGCCGGCGCGTGCGACGCGCTCGCGAACATGTTCTTCCTGCTCGCGTCGCGGCACGGCCTGCTGTCGCTCGCCAGCGTGCTGACCTCGCTCTACCCCGCGGTGACGGTCATCCTCGCCGTCGGGCTGCTGCACGAGCACACCAGCAAGGTGCAGCGCGCCGGTCTCGGCCTCGCCGCCGCGTCCATCGTGCTGATCACTCTTTAGCCGGAGCTGCCGCTACCGCCTGCAGACTCCGGCCAGGAACCTCGGGATCTGTTCGGTGCTGTTGCTAGCCGTGGCGGGGGCGGACGGTCAGTCGCAACGCGAGCCGCCGTCGATCGCCCAGCCGCCGACCGGCACCTCGATGGCGTGCAGCGTGACCTGCCCGGACCGAAGCCTGACGCCGTCGAGCCCGCCGGGACCGTCCGGCGTCCGGTGCCACGGCCCGGACGGCACCCACGATGTCCAGGCCGAGCCGCCGGTGAGGAAGCGTGCCGCTGCCCGCTCCGGCGTCGGGGCACCCTGCACCGTCCCGGCGACGGACACCTCGAACCGCTGGCAGCCAGCCGCCGAGCTCGTCGGAGCGTCGGTTCGCGGCACGTCCGCGCTCCCCTGCGCGGCGCACCCGGCGATCGTCGCCGCCAGAGCCATGGCCGCTACGCCCAGTCGAACCGTTCCACTCGCCATCCGGTGTCCCTCCTCGCTGTACTAGACGCAGCGGCGCACGGACCGGGTTCCGCCGTGGCGCGGGTTACCGGCACACCGACCGGCGCCGGATGAATTCCGCGTGACCTTTTCGGGTATGCCTCGTTGGTAGCAGCAGGGGAAGAACAAGATCCACGGAAGGCAGAACGATGACGCGAGCGCTCGACCGCAGCGACCAGGACTTCGCCCTGGAGGCGGCTGCCCAGCGGATCATCCGCGAGATGCGGCTGATGCGCCTGCTCGGTGACGCCGCCGATCTGGCCTACCAGCGTTACGGCGTCACGTTCCTGACGATCGACCGCACGCGCAAGCAGGACTCCTGCGAGATCCGCGCCACGATCGGGGACATCGTCGAGATCGACCTCTGGCACCTGGACCCGCTGCTGTGGGACGAGGCCAACGCGGCCGCGATGAAGTTCGTGCCCGAGGGCCAGACGAGCACGATCTACCCCGCCAACAAGGACTGACCGAACACCTCAGCCGGGGCACAAACCGGTCATATCGAAGCTCAACCGCTCCCCGCTCAGCCGGGACAGCGCCGTCTGATTGACCAGCCAGATGCGGAACATCGCATCGTAGGACGGGCCCGAACCGCCTCCCGTCGGGCCGTCGGCAAGCGCGGCGCGGGCGGCCCGCTCCGCCTCCCGGAGTGAGCCGCCCGCAGCGAGCGCGGACCGGTACGCGGTGCTCATGGCCGCCAACGCAAGCTGGGCCTGGCGCATGCACTGCAGCCGCCGCTGGGCCGTCTCCGCCTCGGCGAGCAGCTCACCGGTCGGCCGCACGCCGCCATAGCGCGCATCACCGGTCTGCGGATCGACGACGACGGTGGACGGGGCGGTGGGCTTCACCGGCGCCGCCGCCGGCTTGGTGCCGCTGTGCTGTTGCCACAACACGCCCCCGCACACCGCGAGGATCACGGCAGCCAGCGCGAGCACCTGCCAGCGGTCGTGGTGCGTGCCGCTCGGCCGGACGTCCAACTCGTCGTCGCGGCGATCGAGCGGCACGGACGAGCCGTCCTCGTCGATGAAGTCGATCCGCCCGGGCTCCATGGCCGGATGCTACCCAGATCCGGTCACGGCAAGATGGAGGAATGTTCGTGGTGCGGCTGG
Source organism: Jatrophihabitantaceae bacterium (assembly GCA_035656335.1). Taxonomy (GTDB): domain Bacteria; phylum Actinomycetota; class Actinomycetes; order Mycobacteriales; family Jatrophihabitantaceae; genus DASRSS01. The sequence continues at coordinate 12,376 of DASRSS010000113.1, forward strand.
CCCTGGCCGTGTTGGCGCTGATCAGCTCACAGCTCGCACCGGCCTCGGCCCCGTCCGCACCGACCGCCGCCGCGGTGGTGCCGCCGGTCTCGGCGCGCGCCCATGCGGCGGGCCTGGTCGACGTCCGGACCGCCGTGCCGGACGCGATCATCGACCTGCGGTACGCGACGGCGCACAACTTCACCGGCGTCCGGCTCTACCCGACCGACGCCCGATGCCTGGTGCACCGCACGATGACGCACGGGCTGCGCATCGCGGCGAATCGGCTGCGGCGCAAGGGATTGCGGCTGGTGTTCTGGGACTGCTACCGGCCGCACTCGGTTCAGGTGCGCATGTACAAGATCGTCCCGAACCCGGCCTGGGTCGCCAAGCCCGGGCCGTATGCATACAGCCACGAGGCGGGCCGCTCGGTGGACGTGACGCTGGCACACGCCGCGGTCGGCGGCTGCGCGTCTCATCGGGTCCACGGCCACTGCCTGCTGCCGATGGGCACCGGTTTCGACAACTTCACGCCGCGCGCGTACGCGTACGCCACCGCCGGTGTGTCGCCGCGCGCCGAGGGGGACCGGCGGCTGCTGCGTCACGCGATGGCGGCCGGCGGGCTGTCCGTCTACAGCGGCGAGTGGTGGCACTTCGACGGCCCGGGCGCGGACGTCCACCGGCCGATCCTGCACGCACCGCTCAGGTAGCGACCGGCGCTGCCGATTGCACGGCGTGTTCCGTCGGCGCGCCCAGCACACAGTCCTGGAGCCCGCGCCCGAGGCTGTCGAAATCGCGCCTCCTCCGGCGGACGAGTTCGACGAGCCGTCCGAGCCGTCCGACTACGAAGCCTTGGAACGGGTCCTCGCCCGGTTCGCGCTGCCGCCGTGGGACCACGAGACGGCGCCTGTCTCCGGCCCCGCGCTCGCG
>DASRSS010000114.1:0-51016 GCA_035656335.1 Jatrophihabitantaceae bacterium
AATGCCGACCGCAGGTAGTCGTGGACGGCCTTCTCCGGAACCCGGAACGAGCGGCCTACCCGGACGGCGGGGAGGTCACCGCCGTGCACCATGCGGTACACCGTCATCTTCGAAACGCGCATGACCGAGGCCACCTCGGCCACGGTCAGGAACTTGACCTCGGCCAGGGCGGGGTCGACCGGGTGCACCCCGGAGGATTCCGTGGGCTTGCCAGGTCCGCGCTGTGCAGACGTGCTCATGTCTCACCGACACCTTCGGCACGTGTCAGTGCGTCGGCTTCCCCACCGACGAACGGGACACGCACGTGCTCCTGCTGAGACTAGCGGTACCAGTGGGGCAGATGCGATACCCAGTCCCCCACTTTCTTGCCTGACACGGATCCGATCACTCGCTGCCCAGTTCGCGGCTGCGGTTGCAGGCGGCCTCGATCGCGGCGAGCAGGGCCGCGCGGACGCCGTGCACCTCGAGCTCGCGGATTGCCGCGATCGTGGTGCCGCCCGGGCTCGTGACGGCCTCGCGCAGCTGCACCGGGTGCTCGCCGGAATCGCGCAGCATGACCGCGGAGCCGATCGCGGACTGGACGATCAGCTCGGTCGCGAGCGTCCGGGGCAGCCCGAGCAGGATGCCGGCGTCGATCATCGCCTCGACCAGGTAGAAGAAGTAGGCCGGCCCGGACCCGGACAGCGCGGTGACCGCGTCCAGCTGCGATTCGGGCACCCGCACGACGCGTCCGACGGCGGACAGCAGCGCCTCGGCGGTGGCCAGGTGCGCCTCGCCGGCGTGCGCGCCCGCGGATACGGCGGTCATCGCCTGCTCGACGAGGGCTGGCGTGTTCGGCATGCAGCGCACGACCGCGACGCCCCCGGGCAGCCGGGCCTCGATGTGCGCGGTCGTAATGCCCGCCGCCACCGACACGATCAGGTGCCGGTCGGTCACGCTCGACGCGAGCTCAGCGAGCAGCGTGTCGAGGTCCTGCGGCTTCACCGCCAGCACGATCGTGCCGGCGAAACCGGCCGCCTCCGCGACGTCGACCGCCTTCACGCCGTGGGTCGCGACGAGCTGGGCGGCCCGCTCGGCGTGCTTCTCGACGACGACGACGTCCGCCGGGCTGTACTCGCCGCGCAGCAGCCCGGACAGCAGCGCCTCGCCGATCTTGCCGCCGCCGAGGATCGCCAGTGCGTCCATGATCGTTCGCCCTTCGCTGTCAGCCGCGGGTGGCCACCGCGCGGGCGAAGAACGCGAGGTTCGCCGGGCGCTCGGCCAGCCGCCGCATGAGGTAGCCGTACCACTGGGCACCGTACGGGACGTAGACGCGCACGGTGTGCTGGTTTTCGGCGAGGCGACGTTGCTCGTCCGGACGGATGCCGTAGAGCAGCTGGAACTCGAACTCGCCGCCGGACTTGCCGTGAAACTTGGCGCGTTCGGCCGCGATCTCGATCAGCCGCGGGTCGTGAGTGGCGACCATCGGGTAGCCGGCCCCGCTCATCAGGATGTTCAGGCAGCGCACGTAGGACAGGTCGACGTCCAGCCGCTTCGTGTACGCCACCGACTCGGGCTCGCGGTAGGCGCCCTTGCACAGCCGCACCCGGCTGCCCGCGGTGGCCAGGTCGCGGCAGTCGCCCTCGGTGCGCCGCAGGTACGCCTGCAGCACCGCGCCGACGTCCGGGAAGTCGGCGCGCAGCTCGCGCAGGATGTCGAGGGTCGAGTCGGTGGTGGTGTGGTCCTCCATGTCCAGGGTGACCGTGGCCCCGGCGTCGGCCGCCGCCTGGCAGATCGCCCGGGCGTGCTCGAGCGCGAGCTTCTCGCCGTCCACCGGCAGGGCCTGGCCGATGGCGCTGAGCTTCACGCTGACCTCGGCCCGCGCGGTCAGCGGACCGAGGCGTTCGGCGATTCCTGCGTCGGCGAGTGCCCGGAGCAGTTCGGTGTACTCGGTGACGACGGCGCGGGCGCGCTCGCGGTCGGTGCAGTCCTCGCCGAGGTGATCGAGGCTGACGGTCAGGCCGGAGCGGATCAGCTCGCGCGCGGCGGCGACGGCGCTCGTCCGGTCGGGGCCGCCGACGAAGCGGCGGACGACGTCACGGCTGACGGGCGCGCGCGAGACGAGCCGTTCGACCCGGGCACTGCGGGACGCGGCCAACACGGCGGAGCGGAGCAGGGCGGGCACCCGCACAGGCTAACGGCCTACGCACCGGCGCCGTGTCAGGACGTGCGCGCGGGAAGCTGGCCCAGGTGCGTGCGGCAGAACGCCAGCGCCTCGGCCAGCTCGGCCTGCCGCTCGGCGCGGTCCAACGCCCGGCGCGTGTTCACCTCGACGATCACGTGCCCGGCGAAGCCGTTGCATGCGACGGTCGCGAGCACGTCCGCGCACGGCTGCGTGCCGCGTCCAGGGATCAGGTGCTCGTCCTTGGTGACGCCGGTGCCGTCGGCCAGGTGGACGTGCCGCAGCCGGTCCCCCATCGCGGCCAGCATCGCCATCGCGTCCGACTGCGACACGGCGGCGTGCGACAGGTCCAGCGTGTAGTCGCGGTACGGCTCGTCGTCGGGCGTGAGCGTGACGTCCCAACCGGGCTGGTACGCGGACACCTCGCGGCCCCGCACCCGCAGCGGGAACATGTTCTCCACGGCGAACCGCACGTCGGTCTCGCCGGCCATCCGCGCGATGCCGCGGCGGAACGAGCGCGCGTAGTCGCGCTGCCAGCGGAACGGCGGGTGCACGACGACGGTCTGCGCGCCGAGCAGCTCGGCGGCGAACCGGGCGCGTTCCAGCTTCTGCCACGGGTCGGTCGTCCAGACCCGTTGCGTGATCAGCAGGCACGGCGCGTGGACGGCCAGGATCGGCACTTGGTAGTGCTGCGAGAGCCGCAGCAGGGCGTACGGGTCCTGGCTGGTCGGGTCCGTCCAGACCATGACCTCGACGCCGTCGTAGCCGAGGCGCGCGGCAAGCTCGAACGCGGCGGCGGTCCCTTCCGGGTACACCGACGCCGTGGAGAGCCCGACCCGCACCGCTCCCATGGCGGGAGGGTAGCCGTCCGGCCGCGATCACCGCGACGATTACCCTTGGCGCCGTGCCAGAGAACACTCCCGCCGCGGCGGCAGCGCCCGTCCCCGAAGTAGGGCTCGACTTCCCGCGGGAGTGGATCGAGTTCGTCGATCCGGCCGACGCCGAGCACTGGATCCGCGCCGACCTCACCTGGCTGTGCTCGCGCTGGACCTGCATCTTCGGACGCGGCTGCCACGGCACCGTGGCCGGCCAGGCGAGCACCGGCTGCTGCAACCACGGCGCCTACTTCTCCGACCGCGAGGACGAGGAGCGGGTGCGCGGCTTCGTCAAGCAGCTGACGCCGGACCTGTGGCAGCTGCACGACGCGGCCGTCCAGCCCGGCAAGAAGAAGCTCAACGTGTTCGTCAAGGACACCCTGGATGACGAGCAGCGCTGGAAGACCCGGGTGGTCGACGGGGCGTGCATCTTCGCCAACCGCGAGGGCTTCGCCGGCGGCATCGGCTGCGCGCTGCACGCCCTCGCGCTGCAGCAGGGACGCAACCCGCTGGAGACCAAGCCGGAGGTGTGCTGGCAGCTGCCGGTGCGCCGCGAGCAGGAGTGGGTGGACCGCCCGGACGACACCCGCATCCTCGTCTCGACGATCGCCGAGTTCGACCGGCGCGGCTGGGGCGAGGGCGGCCACGACCTGGACTGGTACTGCACGTCCTCGCCGGAGGCGCACGTCGGCGGCGAGCCGATGTACGTCTCGTACGGGCCGGAACTGGTCGCGCTGATCGGCGAGCAGGCGTACGCCGAGCTTTCGCGCATCTGCGCCGACCGGCTCAGGCTCGGGCTGGTCGCCGTGCACCCCGCGACCGCCGCGGCGCAGCAAAGCCCGCACCAGGGCGCGCAGCAGACATAGTCCGCCGCCGGATGCAGCAGCGCGGGCCGCTCGTGCGTTGAAGACCCGAAAGCCGTCCGGCGAGAGGGTATTGATGCAGTTCGACGAGTACGTGCGCATGCAGCGGCCGGCGCTCATGCGGTTCGCGACGGTGCTGACCGGGCGGACCTGGCTGGCCGAGGACGTGGTCAGCGACGTGCTCGGTCGCGCGTTCGAGCGGTGGGACCGCATCGGCGAGACTGACCAGCCACACGCATACGTCCGGCGGATGGTCGTCAACGAATACCTCTCCTGGCAGCGCCGCGCCAAGCGGCATGCCCCGCTCGATGACGAACCCGGCGCCCCGGTGCCGGACGGAGCCGCCGAGCGGGCCGAACGCGCCGCCATGATCCACCTGCTCGACCGACTGCCACGCCGCCAGCGTGCCGCCGTCGTGCTGCGTTACTACGCCGGGCTGTCCGACGAGGAGGTCGCGGCCGAACTGGGCTGCCGGGCGAGCACCGTCCGCAGCCAGATCTCGCGGGCCCTCGCTGCCCTGCGCATCGACATCAACGACACGGCCGGGGCGTACCCGGCCCCGACCGTCTTGGAGATCCGATGAACACTCTGCGCGATCTGCACGAAGCGTTCCACGAGCTCGAACTGCGCGCCGACGCCATCCACGCCGCCCCGGAGCCGGCGATCCGCCCGGGCCGTTCGGCCCGCCGGCTGATCGCCCCGACCGCGTCCGTGGCCGCCGTCGCGGCGGTCGCGCTGACCGTCGCCGGCGTGACCGTCTGGCACGACGGCTCCGGCTCGAACTCGGGCACGACGCAGGCCGGGGCAGGTGGGGGGTCCCAGCCGCAGGTGCTCCAGTCGCAGCCGGTCGCGCAGATGACGACGGCGCCCGCGGGCTTCCAGCCGCCGGCCAGCGCCGACGAGCTGGCGGCCAGGGCCCGCGCGATCCTGGCGGGCATCGCGACGATCACCGTCACCGACAGCGGCCCCAACGTGCAGATGACCCTGCCGTCCGGGATGAAGGGCGCGGCCAGTGCCGCAGTGCCGAACGGCGGCGACGCCAACGGCGCGATGATCACCGGCACCCTTACCGCGGCCGGACGCACCGGCGGCTTCCAGCTGGACGTCTATACCGAGAAGGCGCACGGCACGGGCACCGCCTGCGACGTCCCGAGCTCGTGCACACATCACGTCGGCTCCGACGGCTCCGTGCTGTGGGCCAGCACCTGGCACGACGCGACCGGCGGGCTGACCGAGCAGGTCGAGCTGGACCGCGCGGACGGCGGGGTGATCTCGCTGCACCTGAGCACGGAGCGCGACCCGAAGGGCGGCGGTCCGGCCATCGCCTCGCAGCTGCCGCTGACCGTCCAGCAGATGACGGACCTCGTCAGCTCCGACCAGTGGTGACGGTTCAGGCCTCCAGCTTGTAGCCCAATCCCCTTACCGTCACGAGGTATTTGGGGTCGGACGGATCGGGTTCGATCTTCGCCCGCAGCCGCTTCACGTGGACGTCCAGGGTCTTGGTGTCACCGACGTAGTCGGGACCCCAGACCCGGTCGATCAGCTGGCCGCGGGTGAGGACCCGTCCGCAGTTGCGCAGCAGCAGCTCGAGGAGATCGAACTCCTTGAGCGGCAGCGAGACCGGACGGCCGTCGACGGTCACCACGTGCCGCTCGACGTCCATCCGCACCGGGCCGGCCTCGATCACCGGCGAGATCAGCTCGTCGGGGTGGTCACCGCCGCGGCGCAGCACGGCACGGATCCGCGCGATCAGCTCGCGGGACGAGTACGGCTTGGTCACGTAATCGTCCGCGCCGAGCTCGAGGCCGACGATCTTGTCGATCTCGGCGTCGCGCGCGGTGACCATGATGATCGGGACGTTCGAGCGGGACCGGAGCGCGCGGCACACCTCGGTGCCGGACAGGCCGGGCAGCATCAGGTCCAACAGCACCACATCGGCCCCGGACCGGTCGTAGGCGGCCAGCGCGTCCGTGCCCGTCGCGGCCACCTCGACCTCGAACCCGTCGCGCTCGAGCTGGAAGCTGAGCGCGTCGGAGAAGGACTCCTCGTCCTCGACCAGCAGTACGCGCGTCACGGCGTCGAGGATCCCCCGTCCGAGTGAACGCGAGGTAACCGGACGGTGAACGTCGAACCCTCGCCGGGCGTGCTGCGAACGGTGACCGTGCCGCGGTGGTTGGTGACCACGTTCTTCACGATCGCGAGGCCGAGGCCGGTGCCGCCGGTGGCGCGGGAGCGCGCCGGGTCGACCCGGTAGAAGCGTTCGAAGATCCGCTCCTGGTCGGCGGCGCTGACGCCGATGCCCTGGTCGGTGACCGCGATGTCGACGGTGGGACGGGCCTGGTGATCGCTCGCACCCTTCGCCACGACCACCACGCGCGAACCGGATTGGCTGTAGGCGATCGCGTTGTCGACCAGGTTGGACACGGCGGCGGCGAGCTGGGCGTCGTTGCCGCGCACCCGCAGGCCCGGCTCGCAGCGCACGTCGATCTCGATGCCGGCCTGCTCGGCGGCGAGCCGCTCGCGGTCGACGGCGTCGGCGACGAGCCGCTCGACGTCCACCTCCGCCGCGCCCGGCATCGGGTCGACGCCCTGCACCTTGGACAGCTCCATCAGCTCGGACACCAGCCGTCCCAGCCGCGCGCTCTCGTGCTGCATGCGGCCGGCGAACCTCTCGACGGCCTCGGGATCGCCGGCCGCGTCCCGCACCGCCTCGGCGAGCAGGCTCAGCGCGCCGACCGGCGTCTTCAGCTCGTGCGACACGTTCGCGACGAAGTCACGGCGCACCTCGTCGAGCCGGCGCTGCTCGCTGATGTCGGCGAGCAGCAGGGCCACACCGTCGGCGCGGTCCGCGTCGGTGACCGGCACCGCCGTGGCCGCGACCGCGATCGGCTCGCGGCCGAGCCGGCTCAGCGGCAGGTCGATCGCGCGGCACAGCGAAGCGTCGTCACGCCGCGCGTCGGACGCGATCGCGCGCAGCGGCTCGAAGGCCAGCCGGTCGACGTCCACCACGTCCATCGCGCGGGCCGCCGGGTTGACGAGGACTACGCGCTCCTCGGCGTCGACGACCACGACGCCGATGTCGAGCGCCTCGACCACCAGCGAGGCGAGCGCGGGCAGGTGCGGCGGCCGCCGGGGCGCCTCGGCGTCCGGACCCGGCGCCTCCTGCGCGCGCCGTGCGGTGAACAGCACGCGGGCCGCCGCGATGGACAGCAGCACGGCGATGACGATGAGGGCGAGCGCCAGCCCGAGCACGGAACTACTTCTTGCCCTGGTTGGCGACGGCCTCGATCGCGGCCGCGGCGGCATCCGGATCCAGGTACGCCCCCGGGCCGGTCGGCATCATCGTGACCGGGTCCAGCTCGTAGCGCCGCGGGATCCCGGTCGGCACGTTCAGCGCGACGACGGCCTCGTCCGACATGCCGTCCAGGTGCTTGATCAGCGCGCGCAGCGAGTTGCCGTGCGCGGCCACCAGCACGGTGCCGTTGCGCAGGTCGGGGACGATCGCGTCGTACCAGTACGGCAGCATCCGGCCGACGACGTCCTTGAGGCATTCGGTGCGCGGCACGGTCTCCAGCAGGTTCGCGTAGCGCGGGTCGCCGACCTGGCTGTACGTGTCGTCGTCCGCGAGCGGCGGCGGCGGGACGTCGTACGAGCGGCGCCACAGCATGAACTGTTCGTCGCCGAACTCGGCGCGCACCGCGGCCTTGTCCTTGCCCTGCAGCGCGCCGTAGTGGCGCTCGTTGAGCCGCCACGAGCGGCGCACCGGCACCCAGTGTCGATCGGCCGCGTTCAGCGCGATGTTCGCGGTGCGGATCGCGCGGCGCAGCACGGACGTGTGCACCACGTCCGGCAGCAGGCCGTGCTCGCGCAGCAGCTCGCCGCCGCGGCGGCCCTCGGCCTCACCGGCCGCGGTCAGGTCGACGTCCACCCAGCCGGTGAACAGGTTCTTGGAGTTCCAGTCGCTCTCGCCGTGGCGGAGCAGGATCAGCGTCGGCACGCCCTCAATCCTGCCAGCCGTGAATACCCCGTTCACCACACCCCGCTGTGGCTGAGGGGGTATCGATCACTCGGACGTGCGCTCGGCGAAGCCCTTGAACGCCTGCAGGTTGGCCAGCGACTCGCCGCGCTTGACCCGCCAGGCCCACTCGCGGCGGATGGACGAGCCGAACCCCATCTCCAGCAGCGTGTTGAACGTCCCGTCCGCGTACTCCAGCACGCAGCCCAGGATACGGTCGAGCTCCTCGGGGCTGACGGACGCCAGCGGCACCCGTCCGCTCAGGTAGACGTCGCCGGTCGCGTCGATCGCCCAGGCCACCGCGTACATGCGGGCGTTGCGCTGCAGCAGGTAGCCGTACACCTGCTCGCGGTTCTCCTCCGGCGCGCGCAGCACGAACGCCTCGATCTCCAGCGCGTGCGCGCCGACCGTCAGCAGGCACGCCGTCTTGAGCCGCTTCTCGCCCGGTAGCGCGACCGCGAACGAGGACTCGTCGAACCGCTCGTGCTCCAGCTCCTGATCGGCCAGGTAGTTCGCGATGATCTCGGCCGCGCTCATCGCGCGATCACCTGCGGACGCAGCTCCGCGATCGCCTCGGCGTACGCGGCGAGCAGCCCGTCGGTGGTGCGCGACCAGGAGAACCGCTCGGCGTGGGGACGCGCGCCCGCCGCCAACTGCTCGCGCTCACCGGGCGTGCGCAGCAGGTCGCCGAGCAGCTTGGCCCACAGCTGCGGGTCGTGGCCGTCGACCAGCACGCCGGACACGCCGTCGGCCACCGCGGTCGTCAGCCCGCCGACGGACGCGGCCACGACCGGTGTCGCGCACGCCTGCGACTCCAGCGCGACCAGCCCGAAGGACTCGTTGTAGCTCGGCACCACGGTCAGGTCCGCGGCGCGGTAGTAGTCGGCGACGACCTCGCGCGGCGCCGGCGGCACGAAGCGGACGAGATCGGCCAGACCCAGCTCGGCGGCGAGCCCGGACAGCCAGTGCGGCTCGTCCAGCCCGGAGCCGCTCGGCGCGCCGAGGACGACCACCTGCAGGCCGGCCAGTTCGTGGCGCAGCACGGCGGCGGCGCGCAGCAGCACGTCCGGCGCCTTCAGCGGCTGGATCCGTCCCACGAACAGCAGGGTCGGGACGTCCGGCCGCAGCCCCAGCCGGGCGCGGGCGGCGTCCGCGTCGCCGGGCGTGAACGTGTCCAGATCGACGCCGGGAGCGATCGTGCGCACCTGCGCGGGGTCCGCGTCGTACAGCTCGATCAGCTGCTGGGCCTCCTCGGCCGTCGACGCGATCAACCGGTCGGCCTCGGCCACGACCTGGTCCTCGCCGATCAGCCGCGCGGCGGGCTCGGGCACGTCGCCGTCCGCGAGCAGCGCGTTCTTCACCTTGCCGAGCGTGTGCGCCGAATGCACCAGCGGGATGCCCCAGCGCTCGCGCGCCAGCCAGCCGACCTGCCCGGACAGCCAGTAGTGCGAGTGGATCACGTCGTACCAGCCGGGCTCGTGGAACGCCTCGGTGCGCAGCACGCCGGCGGTGAACGCGCACAGCTGCGCCGGCAGGTCGCCCTTCGCCAGCCCCTCGAACGGGCCGGCCGTCACGTGCCGGACGAGCACGCCCGGCGCCAGCTCCACGGTCGGCGGCTGGTCGCTTGACGTGGCGCGCGTGAACACCTCGACCTCGACGCCGGACGCGGCCAGCCGGCGTGCGGTCTCGACGATGTAGACGTTCATGCCGCCGGCGTCGCCGCCACCGGGCGGGTCCAGCGGCGAGGTGTGCACGCTGAGCATGGCGACGCGACGGAGGTAGCCGAGCGACGTGGGGTGGGGCGAACCGTTGGTGCCGAACCGCGGCGTGCGCTGCACCGGTTACCCCTTTCGTTCGCCCACGACGTAACACGCCCCTACACCAGATCATGCCCGAAACCCGCCACCGGCAGAATTGCGGCCATGGACGCACAGCGAGGAACGGCAGTGGTGACCGGCGCGAGCAGTGGGATCGGCGCGGCGACCGCGCGCCGGTTGGCCGCCGAGGGGTACCGCGTGATCGCGGCCGCGCGGCGCCGGGATCGGCTGGACGAGCTGGCCGAGTCCACCCCGGGAATCGTCCCGGTGACGCTGGACGTCACCGACCCCGACTCGATCGCCGCGCTGGCCGCGTCCGTCGGTGACGAGGTCGCCGTGCTGGTGAACAACGCCGGCGGCGCGATCGGGACGGAGCCGATCGAGCGCGCCGATCCGGCCGACTGGCAGGCGATGTACGAGACGAACGTGCTGGGCGTGCTGCGCGTGACGCAGGCGCTGCTGCCCGCGCTGGAACACGGCGCGGGAGGGTACGTCGTCGTCACCGGTTCGATCGCCGGCCATCTGGTGTACGAGGGCGGCGCCGGGTACACGGCCGCCAAGCACGCTGCGACCGCGCTGGTCGAGACGCTGCGCCTGGAGCTGAACGGGCGTCCGGTGCGGGTCACCGAGATCGCACCCGGCATGGTGCACACCGAGGAGTTCTCGCTGGTCCGCTACCGCGGTGACCAGGAGGCCGCCGACCGGGTCTACGCCGGCGTTCCGGATCCGCTGACCGCGGAGGACGTCGCGGACTGCATCGCGTTCGCCGTCACCCGGCCGGCGCACGTCAACATCGACCTGTTGGTGGTCAAGCCGCTGGCGCAGGCCGCGCCGCACAAGGTGGTCCGCCGCGGCGAGTGATCACGCGCCGGCGCGAGGCGTCAGCGGGCGGCGCCGACGGGACGGCGGCGGACGATCGCGACCGCGCCCAGCCCGGTGATCAGCAGGCCGGCCACGATCGTCAGCCACAGCCCGGCACCCACGGACGCGATGCCGGGCGGGACGTCCGCGTTGGACGCGATGGCGTTGACGTTCACGGTGTCGACCAGGCCGATGAGCCCGATCAGCAGGCCGAAGACGGTCACGGTGATCGACGCCCAGAGCCGGCCGCGGGCCAGCCCGATCGCGATGCCGCACGCACCGGCGATCACGGCGCAGCCGATCACGAGGGCGCCGTCGCCGCCGGAGCTGTAGACGCTCACGCCGAACACGGTCGCCCACGGCAGGACGCCGCCCAGCACGGCGAGCAGGGCCGCGCCGACGGTGAGCCAGCCGAGCACCGGATCGCTGACGCGGCGGCCGTCCGGCGCGGGATAGCCGAAACCCGGGTACGGGTAGCCGGGCTGCGGGTAGCCGGGCTGCGGGTAACCGGGCTGCGGATAGCCGGGCTGCGGATAACCGGGCGCGGGCGGATAACCCTGGTAGCCCTGCGGATACGGCTGGCCCGGGTACTGCTGCGGGTACGGCGGCGGCTGCGGGACGTACTGCGGATCGCCCTGGGGCTGTTCCCAGTACGGCTGCGCGCCGTACGGCGGCTCGGGCGGCCGGCCCATCAGAACTCCACTCCCGCCAGGTGCGCCTCGGGGCGCAGCCGGATCCCGAACCGGTCCTGGACACCGGCCCGGATCTCGGCGGCGAGGTCGAGCAGCTCGGCGGTCGTCGCGCCGCCGCGGTTGGTCAGCGCGAGCGTGTGCTTTCCCGACACGGCCACCCGGGAACGTCCGCCGCTGTACCCCTTGGCGAACCCGGCGTTCTCGATCAGCCACGCGGCCGACAGCTTGATCTGCCCGTCCACCGTCCAGTTCGGGCAGCCGTCCGGGACGAGTTCGGGCGCGACGAACGGGTTCACGAAGAACGACCCGACGCTCCACGTGTCGTGGTCGGCCGCGTCGAGCAGCATCCCCTTGCTGCGCCGCAGGTCCAGTACGACCTCGCGCACCTCGCGCAGCGGCGCGCGCTCGCCGGGCTCGACGCCCAGCCGGCGCGCCAGCTCGAGGTAACGGACCGGACGGCTCAGCTCAGCGCGTTCGAGCTCCATGGTCACGTCCAGCACGACGTACCGGTCGGTGTGCTTGAACGCGCTGGTGCGGAACCCGAACCCGCACCGCTCGGGGTCCCAGTGCTCGACGGTTCCGCCGGACCGGTCGAGCACGGTCAGCCCGGTGATCACGTCGGACACCTCGCTGCCGTAGGCGCCGACGTTCTGGATCGGTGTCGCGCCGACGAAGCCGGGGATGCCGGACATCGCCTCCAGCCCGGTGAGCCCCTCGGCCACCGTCGCCGCGACGAGCTCGTCCCACGGCTCGCCGGCCTGCGCGGTGATCGCGACCCGGTCGCCGTCCACGGTGCGCTCGCTGCCGCGCATGCGCACCTGCACGACGACGCCGGGCCAGCCGTCGTCGCCGACCACCAGGTTGCTGCCACCGCCGAGGATCAGCACCGGCTCGCCGGCGGCGTCGGCGGCGCGGACGGCGTCGACCAGCTCGTCGCGGGACGTCGCCGTCACGCTGCGTGCGGCGGGTCCGCCGAGCCGCAGCGTGGTCAGGTCGGCGAGCAGGGTGGGCACGATCCGCGACGCTACCCTGAGGGCTCGTGACGTCCGCACCGCGCAAGCGCAGCCCGCGCCTCGCGGCGGGACGCGCGCGGGCACTCGGCCTGCCGACGCGCGGCACGACCAACCCGAACCGGTTGCGACGCATGGACAACTGGATCACGGCCGTCCTCGGCCCGGCGCTGCGCAGCGCTGCAGATCCCCTTGCCGTGGACCTGGGCTACGGCGCGACACCGATCACCGCGATCGAGCTGGCCGCGCGACTGCGCCGAGTGCGTCCGGACGTGCGGGTGCTGGGCCTGGAGCTCGACCCGGCCCGCGTCGATGCGGCGCGGTTCGCGGCCGATCCGCCGCGGCTGGAGTTCGCGCGCGGCGGTTTCGAGCTGGCCGGCTTCCGTCCCGCCCTCGTGCGCGCCGCGAACGTGCTGCGGCAGTACGACGAGCCGGCCGCGCTGCGCGCCTGGGACACGTTGCGTGGCGGGCTCGCGCCGGATGGGTTGATCGTCGAGGGGACGTGCGACGAGATCGGCCGGCTCGCCGGGTGGGTGCTGCTGGACGCGTCCGGCCCGGTGTCGCTGACACTCGCCTGCCGCGTCGAATCCCTTGCCCGGCCTGGCGATCTGGCCGAGCGGTTGCCCAAGGCGCTGATCCATCGCAACGTGCCGGGCGAACCGATCCACGCGCTGCTGCGCGACCTCGACCGGGCGTGGGACAGCGCGGCGCCGCTCGCGGCGTTCGGGCCGCGGCAGCGGTGGATCGCGGCGTGCGCGTCCGTCGTCGGGCAGTGGCCGGTGCTCACCCCGGAGCGGGCGCGCTTCGGTGAGCTGACCGTCCCCTGGCCTGCCGTCGCGCCGGGTTGAATCGGTCCTGCGGCGTCAGCCCTGCGGCAGCGGCGCGAGCGAGTTGCCGCGGCCGACGAGCATGCAGTCGTTCACCGGCGGCAGGCCCGCGAACCAGGCCTGGATCTGGGCCGGCCCGAGCACGGCCTCGAACGGGATCGCCGCCGTGGTGTGGTCGGCGCCGCGCTCCTCGAGGAAGTCGACCGGCACGCCCTGCCTGCAGTACTCGTGCGCGAGCGCCTCGACGTCCTTGCTGACCATCACGCCGTCGCCCGTGCCGTCGGAGTTGCCGACGACCATCAGCAGCGGGACGCGCGGACGGCCCGGCGTGCTGCCCATGATCAGGTGGTCGACCACCTGGGCGAACACCGGGACGCTCAGGAAGTCCTGGTACCCCGGCTTGAGCAGCTGCTGGATCGTCAGGCCCGGATAGTTGCCGACGAAGTCGTTGATGCAGCCGTCCTGTACCTGGTCGGTGACCTGCTTGCCGTACGGCGACAGGTATTCGTCCAGGTCGATGCCGAACGCGCGCGACAGCGAGACGAGCACCGCGGGGATCACGCCGGACCAGTCGGGCGAGCCGTTGATGTAGTTCAGGTTGTGTGCGAAGTCGACCGGGATGCCACCCTCGGCAGCACCCACGATGTGCAGCTCAGGCGCGTAGTCGGGCGCGAGCTCGCTGGCCCATTCGGTCGCGATCGATCCACCCGAGTACCCGGTCAGCGCGACCTTCGCCGACGCGGGCAGCCCCAGGTCCTGCTCGGCGGCGCGGACGCCGTCCAGCGTGTCCCAACCGGACTCCTGGCCGGCCGCCCACTCCAGGTCCGTCCCCTCGTAGTCCGGGACGACGACGTAGTCGCCAAGGAGCAGGTAGGCGTTCATGATCGCCGCCTCATCCGTCGCGGTCGCGTTGCCCGGGTTGCCGCCGCGCAGCGTGTACGACGGGTCGCACTGCGAGCCGAGCGCGTCGTACGCGGTCTGCACCGACACGATGTTGTGGCCGGCGTGCACCTTCGGCTTGATCACCGTGGTCACCGTGGCGGTCGGCTGCTGCTGCTCGCCGACCGTCCGGTAGAGCAACTGGTCGGCCGCGTAGCGCAGCGTCAGTCCGGTGTCCGGGACGGTCGTCGTCACCGTGATCGCGCGCTTGGCGAGCACCGTCCCCGGCGCGATGTCCGCGAGCGGCGTGCTGCCCGAGTAGGTGTAGAACGCGTCCTGCGACGGTGGCACGAGCATGCTCGCGAACGCCGGTGGGTCGACGCAGCACAGCGCGAGCACGCCGAGCAGTGCCAGCACCGCGCGTGTCCGATTACGGATTGCCGGACGGTGGCCGCTGAGGCTCATACCTGCCAGCTAAGCCCGGCGCCGCGCGCTGTCAATTCGGGCCGCGCAATTCGGGCGGTGCGCCGCGGGATACTGACCGCCGTGTACATCCCGTCGCACTTCGCCATCACCGACGCCGAGATCACCGCGGTGCTCCGGACGGGAGGGCTCGCCCAGCTGGTCACGCCCACCGCGTCCGGCCTGGTCTCGACACCGCTGCCGCTGCTGTTCGACGAGTCGCGCGGGGCGCTCGTCGGGCACATGGCGCGCAACAACCCGCAGTGGTCCGTCCCGGCGACCGGCGACTCGCTGGCGATCTTCCCCGGCGCGCAGGCGTACGTGTCACCGAACTGGTACCCGAGCAAGGCCGAGCACGGGCGCGCGGTGCCGACCTGGAACTACGAGGTCGTGCACGTGCACGGACAGCTCGTCGCGCACGACGACGTCGACTGGTTGCGGGCGCACGTCACCGCGCTCACCGATGCGCACGAGGCGGCGCAGGAACACCCGTGGCACGTGACCGACGCGCCGGGCGATTACGTCGCCGGGCAGCTGCGCGCGATCGTCGGCGTCGAGCTGCGGATCACACGCGTCGAGGGCAAGGCAAAGCTGAGCCAGAACCGTCCCGCTGCGGATCAAGCCGCCGTGGTCGACGCGCTGTCCGGGTCGCCGCGTCCAGCCGACCATGCCGTCGCCGCCGCCATGACCGCGCGAGGCGTTGGGGTGGGCGGCCCGCCTGCCGTCCGGATCGAGCGGCTCGACCACCTGGTGCTGACCGTCGCCGACATCGAGCGCACCGTCGAGTTCTACGCGCGCGTGCTCGGCATGCGCGCGGTCACGTTCGGTGCCGGGCGCCGCGCTCTGGGGTTCGGCCGGCAGAAGATCAACCTGCACCTCGCGGGCCAGGAGTTCGAGCCGAAGGCGGCGGTACCCACGCCCGGCTCGGCCGACCTGTGCCTGGTCACCAGCACGCCGCTGGCGGACGTCGTCGCCCATCTGGCCGCGTGTGGCGTCCCGGTCGAGGACGGGCCGGTCGCCCACACCGGTGCGGTCGGCCCGATCACGTCCGTCTACTTCCGTGACCCGGACCGGAACCTGATCGAGGTGAGCAACTACCAATCCCCGCGATGATCATGGCCATAACCCCCGGATTCCGGGGTTCCGGCCATGATCATCGCGGGGTTGCGTCTCACGCGACGAACTGATGGGCCGAGTGGACGCGGACGTCCGGGCTGAAGGTCAGCACGTCGAGGCCGGAGCCGGCGATCGACCCGTCGGCCCGCGAGCGCATCACCCAGGTCAGCGCGACGGCGGCTCCCGCGTGCCGGACCAGTTCACCGTGCTGCTCGAACACGTACTGACCGGCAGCAATGAACATCTCGTAGGCGCGCGTGACCCGGGCGAACATCGCGTCGTGGCCGCGAATCTCGACCGCGGGGAACGGCACGCCGTAGGTCGCGGCGGTGTCCCGGATCTCCTGTGGCGGGTTGACCATCAGCTGGTACCCGTCCTCGTCCCAGACCTCGCGGATCAATCGCCGCCGCTGCTGCGCGTCCGGCTCGTTCCATTGCGCGATCCAGCTGTCGATCAGCTGCTTCAGTTCGATGTCGGTGGGTTGATAGCTCATGGCGCCGAGGATGCGCCGCGTCGCGCGGCCGCGCGATTCCCTGCAGGGAATGGCGCGGTGGCAGCGCAGTCGCGATCATTGGGGCCATGACCACGGTGGCGGCGCCCGGGACGTTCGCGAGGGAGCTGCGCCGCTGGCGGGACCTGCGCCGCTGGAGCCAGCTGGACCTCGCGATCCGCGCCGACACGACGCAGCGGCATCTGAGCTTTCTCGAGCAGGGCCGCTCGCAGCCCGGCCGGGCGATGGTCGTGCGCCTAGCCGAGTCGCTGGAGCTGTCGCTGCGCGAACGCAACGGCCTGCTCATGGCGGCCGGATACGCGCCGGCGTACGAGGAGCTTGGACTGGATGATCCCCAGCTGGAACCGGTGCGTACGGCGCTGCGGACCGTCCTCGACGGACACCTGCCGTATCCGGCCATGATCGCCGACCGGCACGGCCACCTGCTGGACGCGAACGCCGCGTTCGACCTGTTCACCGGGGGCTGCGCGCCGGAGCTGCTCCGTCCGCCGGTGAACGTGCGACGGCTCGCCCTGCACCCCGACGGCGTGGCCCGAAGGGTGGTCAACCTGCCCGAGTGGGGCCGCCACGTCACCGAGGCCATGCGCAACCAGACCCGGATCAGTCCCGATCCGGAGCTGGAGCTGCTCATCGCCGAGCTCGAGGCTTACCTGCCGGCCGCCGAGCCCGGTCCCGGGTACGTCGGCTTCGCCGTCCCGCTCCGGCTGCGCACCGAGGACGGCGAGCTGAACCTGATCACCACGCTGAGCTCGTTCGCCACCGCTACCGACGTTTCCCTGGACGAGCTGCACCTGGAGGCGTTCCTCCCCGCGGATCGGGCCACCGCCGAGATCCTCGCTGCTCGCGCCGAGCGCACCGGCTGCGGCCCGCGTCCGTCCCGCGCCGATGCCGACGCGCGGCGCGCGCACGCCGGGGTCGCCCGGAACTGATCCCGCGCTGTCCGGCCCCGCCCACTACGCTGGTGGCGGCAGCGGGTCGCCCGCTCGGTTCGTCCGAACGCGCCTCCCATCCGCCGGGCCTCTAGCTCAATTGGCAGAGCTGCGGACTTTTAATCCGTAGGTTGTGGGTTCGAGCCCCACGGGGCCCACCCTCCACGTGTATTGCTTCGGCAGATCGTTGACAGCTATTTCGGCTGATCCTTGACACGCCCTCGAATGAGGGAGCTCTCGGTGGTCGAGCTACGAGGTAGCAATGCCGATCGGAGCTCCGCCGATCTGCCCTCGGCAGGTGATCAACCCTCCGGCGCCGGGCGGTCCCGCGTGTGCCGTCGCGCGATTGTTGGCCACGGTGAGCGTGGCCGCGCCGAGAACGACGTGCCAGGTCGTGGGAACAACCCAATGAGGGATGCACGGGGTGCCGTCCGCGTCGTCGCGGTACTCCGCCGACAACGACAGCGAGGCGGCGAGCTGGTCCGCGGGCAGAGCCTGGCCGGGCACGGCGGCGGTCGCGAGGGGCGAGAGTTCAAGATCGCCAGCGGTCGCGAGCCTCAGGGTGTTCGTTACCCGGTGGCCGCCAGTGAGGCCGGTAACTGCCGCCGGCGCGTCCAGTTCGCACCAGGACGTGGAGGTGTTGCGCAGCAGGATCGTGCCGAAGTCGTTCCCAGTACCGGCGCCGCCGGGCAGGTACTGAATTGCCAGATGCCCGGCTCGGCAGGGTGGCGAGTGGTGCACGGCTGCGATGATCTCGATCTGGTGATCCAGAGTCGGATCTTGCAAGAGCACGGTCCCCGCTGGGGCACTGTCGACAAGTTCCCCGCCGAGCTTGAGCTGATCACCGGCTCGTCGTGCCGTGTCCGCGGCGTGCGTCAGGGTCTGACCTAGAAGGTTCGGGGCGAGCGCAGTGCCGACGCGACCGGTTGCCTCCTCCAGGTAGCTGGCGAGCAGCGCTGGGAGCAGGTAAGCACGGTCGTGGATGTAGGCGACGCTGCCCGCCGAACAGGCAATCGAGATGATCACATCGACGGCGTCGGACGGATAGCCGAAACGAGTCAGCAGCACGGGGCTGTGTGGAGCGCAACGGTTCGCTGTCGCTTCATCGGCCGGAACGGCCTGATCGATCAGGCGAGCGAGCACGACCGCAGCCGACGCGGGCAGACGTGTCCCGGGACCGATCGCAGCGCGCTTGCTCGCTGGCTCATTCGTCAGACAAGCCAGAGCTCCGATGGGGTCGGCCGCGAGCGGTGCGCTCTTGTCGCCTGCTTGCGGCTCCACGGGCGGCGTCGCAACGCGGCACTGAAGCAGTGCCGGGCTTGCGGCACCCGTAGGTGCCGAGCCAGACGCCTCACGAGAGACATGAGACGGCGGGGCCGCTGGGCGCAGTCCCGATGCGCAGCCGCTCAATAGCGTGCCTGCCACGACGGCAAGCGCGAGGAACGAGAGGCGGCCCATTCCCACACCTTGATGACAGCGCAGCCGGCTCAGCTGTTGCAGGACGCGGTCGAATCAACAACTCAGATGCCGATGAAGCCGCTCTCGTAGGCGAGGATCACGGCCTGGACCCGGTCGCGCGCGCCGAGCTTGCCCAGCAGATTGCGCAGATGCGTCCGGACGGTCTCGACGCCGAGGAACAGTTCGCCGGCGATCTCCGAGTTGGACAACCCCTGGCTGACCAGGCGCAACACCTGCTGCTCGCGCTCGGTGAGCTTGGCCCCCGCCAGCCGGTCGCCGCCGCGCGAACTGCGCGCCGCGATCAGCTCGCGGATCGCGGCGGGGAACAGCAACGACTCGCCGCTGTGCACCGTGCGAATGGCGTGGACGAACTCGTCCGCTGTGCTGCGCTTGAGCAGAAACCCGCGGGCGCCGGCGCGCAACGCGTCATAGACGTAGTCGTCGTTCTCGAACGTCGTCACGACGATCACCGACGGCCCACCGCCGTCGAACCCGCCCAGCAACCGCGTGGCGGCGATGCCGTCGACGTGTGGCATCCGCACGTCCATCAACACGATGTCCGGACGGGTGCGGCGGGCCTCGGACACCGCACTCGCTCCGTCGTCCGCCTCGCCGACGACCTCGAGATCGGGCTCGGCCTGCAGGATCGCGCGCAGACCGCTGCGCACGAGAGGCTCGTCGTCGACGACGAGCACTCGAATCGCCGTCACCGTTGCTCCTGCCCGATCGGAAGGGTCACTGCCAGCGTCCACCGGCCGTCGTGCGAGCCGGAACGCGCGGTGCCGCCGAGGGTTTCCGCGCGCTCGGCGATGCCGCGCAAGCCACGGCCGGGCCGGCGCGCACGGTGATCCGCGCTCGCGTTCGCCACCTCGATGCGGAGAACCTTCTCGTCGGCGGCGAGCGCGACGCGAGCCGCGGTGTCGGTGGAGTACTTCAGCGCGTTCGTCAGTCCCTCCTGGACGATCCGGTATGCCTCCTGACTGACCAGCACCGGCACCGCGGCCAACGGTCCGGACCGCGACAGCTGGACGGTCAGGCCGGACGCACCGGCCGCCTCGACCAGCCGGTCGACGCTGTCCAGGTTCGGCGCCGGTGTCGTGGTCGAGCGGCGCGGCTCGTCGCGCAGCAACCCGAGCACGTGATCCAGGTCGGCGGCCGCCCGCCGCGAGGTCGTCTCGATCGCCTCCAACGCCTGCTCCGCGAAGTCCCGGTCGCTGCCGATCACCTTCCGAGCGGCGGAGGCCTGCACCGTCACCAGCGACAGCGCATGCCCGATGCTGTCATGCAGTTCGCGCGCGATCCGGTTGCGTTCCGTCGCCCGGGCCGCGACCACGGCCAGCCGCTCCGCGTAGGACGGCCCGAGCAGCACCGGCGCCAGCGCAGCGAGACCGCGCCCGAGCACGTCCACGAGGATCAGCGTTGCGAGGCCGGCGGCGAGCGTCCACCACCGAGCGCCGAGCACGCCGTCGCCGACGATCGCGGCAACCACCACCAGGCCCGCGCCGACGTGCGCGAGCACCAGGCCAAATGTCCGGCGCCGCTGCGGCCAGCCGACCGCCGGGCCGGGCAGTCCGTCCCCGAACCGCGCGCCGAGAAACACGGCGGCCGCGGCTCCCTCGACCTGCCGCACCGCGGGCAGCAAGCCCACGCTGATCGGCCCGAGGACGATCACCAGCCCGATGAGCACGACGATCCACACCGGCACACCCGCGCCGACGGCCCGCGCGAGCACGGTGAAGTCGGTGACCCCCAACGCCAGCGCGATCGCGGCACCGATCACGACGAACAGCGCCCGCCGGCCGAATTGCAGCGTCCGCGTGAGTGTCACGCCGCCATGGTGCTGGGTGAGGTGACCAATGCGCCAGGACGGACCCCGTCGAGCGGCGAACGGCGGCGCCGCCCATACGCGACCGTCAGCGCCGCGAGCAGCGGTCCCCACAGCAGCAACGGCGAGTAGGCGACGACGGCCAGCCAGCCCTGCCAGTCGTAGAACTCCAGGACCTTCACCCCCGTGGCCCGGCTGCCGTCGATGCGCCGACCGAGACCGCAGCTCACCGCGGTCCAGGTCCACAACAGCGTCAGCACCGTCGCCCCCAGTGCGGCCGGGACGACGGCAACCAACGGCGGCACCCTCCGCCCGGACAGGAACGGAACCCACCGCGGAAAGATCTCGCCCCAGCGTGCGACCAGGCCGACTGCGGTGAACGCAAGGAGCTCCGACACGAGCGACAGCAGCACCACGTACAGAGCGAGCGGCACTCCGGGAAGCCCGGACGACGTGTCGGCCACGTCCACCGACCTCGGGCCCATCGGGATGTGCAATGTGCAGACCCCGATCCGCCACGCGCTCGACGGGAGCACCGTCAACGGCACCACCATCGCTGCAGCGCGTGCCCAGCGCGGCACGCCGGGCACCGGGGTGTGCGCCGCGGCCCACGCGGCGCGCAGCCGCGCCAGGGAGAACAAGGTGGTCACGGGACAGCACTCCTCTCGGCAGGTGAATCAGTCACCACCATGCCGACCGGAAACCACGAAGTACTCACCCGCGAGGGTGAAGTCCGACCCTTGCGCGGGTGAAACCGCGGCGCTTACCGCGCGGACGGCGCGCGCCGGGCCAGGATGCGGTACAGGGCGGGATCCTCGCTGCGATAAGGCGATCGTCCGGTCTTGCAGTCGTGCTCCAGGACGGTCCAGCCGAACTCGTTCTCCAGTCGGCCCGCCAGCTCGGCGCCGTCGACGAACTCGCGATGCGCGGACGCGTGCACCTTCGGCAACTCGGCATCGGCGAGGTCGCGGAACTCAAGAGCGTGCAGGTCACCGCGACGGCCGATCGCTCGCAACGACTCGAACACCTCGTCGAGCCGTCCGCCGAGATAGCCGTGCAGCACGAACCGCAGGTAGATCAGCGCCGGTTCGTCGCCGGCCCGCGCGCGCTCGCACTCGGCGGCCAGCGCGGCCGTGTCGAGCAAGTCGCACTGGACGAAGGTGACGGCGCGATCGCCGGCGAGTTCTCGCGCCCGGCGCACAGCCGCGGCCGACCGGTCGACGCCGACGACCCGCCGGCCGGCAGCGGCGAAGCCAACGCTGTCGCGTCCGTCGCCGCAGCCGAGGTCGAACACGAGCTCGGGGCAGTCCGGCCTGGCGATCACATCGAGGCAGAACGGCGACGGCTCCGCGGCCTCGGACCGGCGGTAGAAGTCGGCCCAGTAGACCTCGTCGCAGTCGGCCCAGGACATGTCCATATCGGCGGGCCGTTCGGCGCGGTCGCGGTACCACGAGAACCCCGGCTGCGGCTCTCGCCAGCTCGCGCCGTACAGCTGCGCCAGCACCTGCTCGGCGGCGACCGGCACCGGCGCCCGCTGCGTGCCGAACGGCACCTCGTGCACGCCCTGCCACTCGTCCAGCCGGACGTGCGTGTCACCGGCCATGCCCCACGACACCTGCAGCAGCCCGGCCTCGTCGAAGTGGTGCGGGAACAGGTCGACGCGCTGCCGAGTTCCGTCGGGCAGGTCGGCGTAGATGTGCAGCAGCGGCGGGTACGGCTCGACCTGGTAGCCCGCCTCGATCAGCGCGAGCGCGATGTCGTGCAGCTCGGCGCCCACCTCCGGACCGGTGCGGCGCCTGGACAGGTAGCCGAGGTCGAGATCGTCGTCGTGGCCGATCGGCCCGTGCTCGCGGACGGCCCCGAGCAGCGAGCCGTACGCGTAGAAGACCTCGTAGCCGAACTGCTCGGCGACGAGGGCACGGACCTCGTCGGCCAGCGCGGTCGCGCGCGCGAGCCAGGCGGTGTTGAGGCGCAGGTCCTGCTGCAGCCGGCCCATCCGCGAGAAGACCGAACCCGCCTCGAGCGCCGCACGCAGCTCGGCCAGTGGCTTCCCACCGCGCTTCGCGGGCACGAAGTGGGTGCCGTGCCCGACGATCGGCAGCTGCTGCCCGCCGGCCCGCACCGCGATGCGGTCCTTGGGTCCGACGTAGTGCCAGAGATCTTTGAGGACGAAGCGGAACTGCAACACGGTGCCGCTCGCGTGACGCCGCTCTGACGTCACGGTTGCCCGGGTGCGGGTGACCTCGACGCCGTTGACGGTGAGCGTCACGGTGAGGCTCTTCGTGCCGGGCGCCACGGCGATCCAGCCGCTGACGAGCGAGCGGGTGAACTCCTCGACCACCCCGGTACGAACCGGCGGGACCGGCGGACGGAGCCCGAGCCTGCGGGCGATGCGTCCGCCCAGCCGGCGCACTCTGCTTCTCACGGTCGGCGCGCGATGACGCGGTAGAGCTGCGGATCCTCGCCCCGATAAGGGGAAAAGCCGTTGCCCTCCTGTTCGACGAGCGGGACGAACCCGTAGCGGTCACGCAGCGCGCGTCCGAACGCTGGTCCGTTCTGGAAGCGGCGGAAGTGGTCGCCGTACGTCTTGTGCAGCACCTCGTCGCGGTCGGTGCGGAACTCGGCGACGAAGAAGTCGCCCGGACGGGCGCAGGCCGCGACCACGCCGAGCAGCGTCCGCTGGACGTCCTCGGGAATCGAGTGCAGGAAGAAGCGTGCGTAGAACACCATCGGGTCCTCGCCGAGACGTGCCGCGGTGAGGACGTCGCGCAGCCGCTCGGCGTGGGAGACGTCGCAGGCGACGAAGGCGAGCCGGTCGGCGAGACCGAGTTCGGCCGCCTTGCGCGTCGCCTCCCGCACCGCGACGTGCGAACGGTCCAGGCCGGTGACCTTCGCCCGCCCCGCACGGGCGAACGCGAACGAGTCGCGTCCGTCGCCGCAGCCGATGTCCACCACGCACCCGGGCAGATCCTCGCGCGCGCTCACGGCATCGAAGAACGTCGACCCGTGCCCGAACGTCGTGTGCGCGTAGAAGTCGGCCCAGTAGATCTCCTCGACGGTCGCGTCCGCGAGCTGGCCTTCGGTCGCCGCGCTGCGCTCCCGCTGCCACCGGAATCCCGGGTCGGGCGTGCGCCAGCCCGCGCCGTAGATCGCCTCGAGGACGCGCTCGGCGTCGTGCGGCGCCAGCACGGTGGCGTCCGCGAGCGACGTCTCGCGCAACGGCAGCCAGCTCTCGGCGGTGACGGCGATGTCCCCGGCCGTCCCGAACGGGAACCGCAGCCGGCCGCTGTCGTCGGCGTACAGGTGGAAGAGCTTGAGCCGGACCGCGGGCGCCTCGGCGCGGCTGACGATCAGGTACGCGCGATCGGCCCGTACGCGAAAATCCTTGTCTATCAAGGCGAAGGCCAGGTCCCGCAGCTGCTGCGCGGCGGCCGGTCCGGTGTGGTGCGGCGACACGAAGGCGCAGTCGAAGTCGAGGTCGAGGCCGATGAAGCCGCGCTCGCGCACCGCCCCGAGCAGCGTCCCGTACACCAGCGCCGCCTGCAGCTCGTGCGCCGCCAGCTCGTCGCGCACCGCCGCGTAGAGCCGCAGCGCGTCCGCCTGCCACTGCACGTCCAGCGATTTGGGCAGCTTCAGCTTGCCGGCCCGGTCGAACTGCTCACCGGCGGCCAGCCGGCGCGTCAGCTCGGCCAGGCTGGACGTCCCGCTGCGTTCCGGCGCGTAGTGCATCCCGTGGCCGACGATCGGCAGCGCCGCGCCCGCGTACTTGACGGACAGCCGGTTGCCCGGCCCGACGTAGTCCCAGAGATCGTCGAGGGCGAACCCGAACCTCCGGACCTCGCGCGTCGAACGGCGGTCGGCAGGCTCGGACGCCCAGCTGCGCGCGACGACCTCGTCGTCGACGAGCAATTCGACGGCAGCCGGCTCGGCCGCCGACACCAACTCGACCCAGCCGTAGGCGCCGGACCCGTCAAGGCTCTCCACCACGCCGTTCAGGCCCGCGCGGAAAGCGGCCGCGCTGGAGGCACGGTTCGGCGGCAGGGACATCAGGGCTCCGTCGTGGCGGGCGGGACGCAACACGTTAGCGCAGCGCGTTCATCCTATGTGCCCGTCCAGCCGCAGCTCGATTTATGCCTGCCCGGTATCGACGCGTACGGACAGGCATTTCTCTTGCGCACCGAACGCTCCTACGGTTGTCCCAGCTGAGCTGACCGGTGCAGGAGGCCATCATGGAATACCTGGTCACGATGACCACGCATGTGCCCGACGGGGTCGCTGCCCACACCGTCGACGACACCCGCGCCCGGGAGGCAATTCGATCTCGCGAGCTAGCGGTGCACGGCGATCTGCTGCGGTTGTGGCGGCCACCGCTGCAGCCCGGGGAATGGCGAACCCTCGGCCTGTTCTCCGCTGCGGACGAGCTGCAGCTGGAGAAGGTGCTCGCCTCCATGCCGTTGCGCGTCTGGCGGACGGATGAGCCCATGCCGCTTGCCGAACACCCGAACGACCCAGGACGGACGCGCCGCTTGCTCATCGCGCCCGACGCGGGCATGGAATTCCTCACCATTCTGACCATCAACGTTCCCGAAGGCACGCCGGCCAGAACCGTCGCGGACACCGAGGTCGCGGAGGCCGCCCACGCTGACGAACTCGCGCAGCAAGGTCACCTGCTTCGGTTGTGGACGCTGCCGAGCGATCCCGGCCAGCGGCGAGCACTCGGCCTCTGGAGCGCCTCCGGGCGCACCGAACTGGCGCGGATCCTGCGATCGCTCCCGCTGTATCCCTGGATGACGATCGAAACCACGCCACTGACCACCCATCCCAATGATCCGGGTCTGACGCGCGCGTCTAGCTGACCTCGATCGGGGCGGCGGCATCCACAGCGGCCTCGACGAACCGGCGCATCAGCGACTCGCGGACGTGGGACCGGAAGACCAGGGAGACCGGAACGGGTGGCGCGTTGGTGAGCGCTACATAGCGAACAGCCGGGTGGATGTTGCGGCGTACCGCGACATCGGGCACAACGCCGATACCGCGGTCAGCGGCGACGGACTCCAGCCACTCGTCGAAGTTGCCGGTCTCGATGATCTGTTCGGGGCCGTCACGTGCGGGCCAGGACCACGGCCCGGTCGTCCCGCTCACGACGTTGACCACGAGCGGCCACTTCGCGACCTCGCTCCAGTCCACGGTGTCCCGGGCGGCCAGTTCGGAACGTTCCGAGCAGATCACGACACGCGCCTCGTCGAAGAGATGGACCTGCCGCAGCGCTGTTCGCGCGGGCAACGCGCCTCGAACCAGCGCAACGTCGACCGCGCCCTGATCGAGCGCGCCGAGGGAACTGTCGACGCGAAGGAGCGCCACGTGGTGACCTGTCGCCTCTTCGAACCGGGTGACCGTCCGCTGTGCCCACGGGTCAGGCAGCAGCCAGCTGAATCCGAGGCGGACGATCACCTGCGAGCGGACAGACGCCAACGCGAGGTCGAGATCCGCGAGCAGACGCTCGGCGCGTTCGTAGAATTCGCGTCCCGCGTCGGTCAGTTCGACGTGCCGCGAGGTGCGGTCCAGCAGGGTCACCTGCACGGCCGCTTCCAATTGCTGGACGGTGCGCGTGAGCGCTGGCTGGGTGATCCGTAACTGCTCGGCAGCTCGGGTGAACGACCTCGACCTTGCGACCGCCGCGAACGCTCGCAGATGGCGCAGTTCGACGTCCATGTTTGCGAAGCATAGGCCGTCTGCAGCAGGCATTGGAGCTTGCCCGGCGGCGTACTTAGCGTCGATCGCGACAACACCGAGAGAGGCCGATGAACTGATGACCCGGGTCTTTCCCAGCGCCTCCGACAAGTCTCCACGACAGAGCACGTCGGCGCGGCGCGTCGTTCTGGAGGCAGCCGCCGCGCTGGCTGTGAGCATGGGCATCGGGCGGTTCGTGTACACCCCGATCCTGCCGCTCATGCACGCGCAAGCCGGGCTGTCCGCGCAAGCCGGTTCAACTCTCGCCACCGCCAACTACACGGGATATCTGCTCGGTGCCATTGCGGGCATCGTCGTTCCGCCGCTGATCCGTTCACGGCTTGTCCTGCGCAGCGGGCTGATCACGCTGGTCGTCTCGGTCGCGTTGATGGGGACGGCCGATGGGGTGCAGACGTGGCTCCTGCTGCGCTTCGTGTCGGGCGTGGCGAGCGCGCTTGTCTTCATCGCCGCGGTGAGCGCGATGCTGGCCCGATTACGTTACCGGCAAGAGCACCTGGTCGGCTGGGGCTTCGGCGGTGTGGGGGCGGGCATAGCGCTGTCCGGTGTCGTCGTCCTCGTGATTCGGGCGACCTCGACGTGGCGTGCCGCGTGGTGGGCATCGGCAGCACTCGCCGCAGTGCTGACGATCGCCAGCTGGTCGCTACGAACGGAGCCGCGCACTGTCTCGGCGCTGCCGCACGGCGCCGAAGCACCGCACACCTCGCGCTGGTTCACCGCGTTGTTCGTCAGCTACTCGCTGGAGGGCGTCGGCTACATCATCGCCGGCACGTTCCTGGTCGCCGCTGTCAACCAGAACTCGCCCGGCTGGGTAGGGAGCAGCGCGTGGATCCTGGTCGGTCTAGCCGCGG
This sequence comes from Jatrophihabitantaceae bacterium, assembly GCA_035656335.1. Classification (GTDB taxonomy): domain Bacteria; phylum Actinomycetota; class Actinomycetes; order Mycobacteriales; family Jatrophihabitantaceae; genus DASRSS01. The sequence continues at coordinate 26,901 of DASRSS010000114.1, forward strand.
TGCCCGCATCCGCGTTGTGGGCCGTGCTCTCCCGATACCGGAGCCGGCCCACGCTGCTGTTCGTGGCCCTAGTCGTGCAGGCGGTCGGCATCGCGCTGCCGGCCGTGATCGGCGGAGTCGCGCCCGCGCTGGTATCAGCTCTCTTGTTCGGAGCCACCTTCCTGGGCATCGGCTCGCTGGCCCTCGCGCTCGGCGCGCACCTGCAATTCCCGCGCGCGGTCGCGATGCTGACCACGGGCTACAGCGTCGGGCAGATCGCCGGCCCCGTCATCGTCACGCCGCTGCTGAAGAACGGCTACGGCCTGCCACTCCTGGTCGGAGCAGCCATTGTGCTGGCGGCAGCGACGGCGGCAGCGGTCATGCGCATCGCCTTCCCGCACCGCGTCGGGACGATGCGGGAGCCCTGCCTTCAGGTCCGCGTGCCGGACGGCGAAGTGGCCCCGCTGGATGCGTTTCGGGCGCGCGGACCGCGGGCACACTCGGCGCATGTCGGTGATGAACGTGTTGATCGAACGTCCACCAGCCGCTGTCTGGGCCGTCCTCGCGGACGGCCACTCGTACGCCGAGTGGGTCGTGGGCACCAAGGAGATCCACGAGGTTGACGAGCACTGGCCGGCGGTCGGTTCGACGATCCAGTTCACCGCCGGCGTCGGCCCCGTCGAGATCAACGACCGCACCGTCGTCCGGCATGTCGAGCCGGAACGGTCGCTGGAGCTCGAGGCGCAGGCTCGCTGGATGGGCACCGCCCGGATCAGCTTCGACCTGCGTCCCTGGGGTGACAACACCCTCGTGATCATCGACGAGCATCCGCTGACCGGGCCGGGGGCGCGCCTGCACAACGCAGCCGTTGACCTGCTGCTGCACGTGCGCAACCGCAAGATGGTTCGCGCGCTCGCGCGGGCCGTCGAGAGACGCAGCTAGCGCCCGATGGCCTTGCGGGCAGCGGCAGCCGCGATCCGCTGGTAGCGCGCGCGATGGCCACGCAGCGCCGCGCGTGCCGCGTTCGACCCGCACGCTCCGTGCACCGCACCGCCCGGATGCGCCGACGCCGACGCGAGGTACAGGCCGGCGACCGGCGTCTCCGGACGGCCGAGGCCCGGCGTCGGACGGAACATCAGCTCCTGGTGCACCGCGGCCGTGCCGCCGTTGATCGCGCCGCCGACCAGGCTCGCGTTGTGCTCCTGCAGGCCGAGCGGGCTGCTCACCGTCCGCGCGACGATCAGGTCGCGGAAGCCGGGCGCGAACTGTTCCAGCCGGTCTTCGATCCGCGCGGCGAACAGCTCCCGATCGCGCTCGTCCCACGCACCGGAGATGTCGTCGCCGCCGGCGTCGCCGCGCACCTCGCGCGGCACGTGCGTGTACGCCCACAGCGATTCGGTGCCGGCCGGCGAGCGTGACGGGTCGGACGTGGTCATCTGGCCGACCAGCAGGAACGGATGCGCCGGGACGCGTCCCATCGCGAGCTGAGCGGTGTACTCGGTGATCTCGTCCATGCTCGCCGAGATGTGGACGGTGCCCGCACCCGCGGTACCCGGCGACGTCCACGGCACCGGCCCGCGCAGCGCGTAGTCGACCTTGAACGTGGCGAAGTCCCATTGGAAGCGCCGGATGTCGTCACGCAGTCGCGCCGGCAGATGCGTCCAGTCGACCAACCCGCCGTACAGCACGGGCGCCGGCACGTCCGCCAGCACGGCGCGGCTCGCGGCGATCTCGTCGCCGTTCGCAGTGCGGACGCCGACCGCGCGCCCGCCGCGCACGATCACCTCGCGCACCGGAGCCTCGCAGCGCACCGCGCCGCCCTTGCGCTGCAGCCGACGGACGAGCGCCGCAGTGATCTGGCCGGCGCCGCCTTCCGGCACCGGGAAGCCGTACTGCTGGCCCAGCATCGACAGCAGCCAGCCGAAGATGCCGCTGCCGGTCGCCTCCGGCATCAGGTCGGCGTGCATCGCGCAGCCCGCGAGCAGCAGCGCACCCGGCCCGGTGAACTCCTCCTCCGCGACCCGCCGCGCCGGCAGCAGCGCGAAGCGCGCGAACTTCAGCAGCTCGGCCAGGCCGAGGGATCTGGCCAGGCGAACGCCCGAACGCACCGGCGGGAACGGGACGAACAATGCGTCCAGCAGCGCCGGATTCAGCCGTTCCCACGTGCCGTACAGCCGCCGCCACGCCGCGCCGTCACCCGCGCCGAGTTCGTCCAGCCCGGCGGCCGTGGCGTCGAGGTCGCGCGACAGCACCGCCGCCCGTCCGTCCGGCAGCGGGTGCGCGAGGACGGCCGGCGCATGCACCCAGCGCAACCCGTCGTCCTCCAGCCGCAATGCCTGGAACGCGCGCGAGGCCGCGGTGAGCGGGTAGAACGCGCTGCACAGGTCGGTGACGAAGCCCGGTGCAGGACCGTCGGCGCTGCGCACGGCTCCGCCCGGCTCGGGCTGCTCCTCCAGCACCAGCACGTCCCAGCCGGCATCGGCCAGGACGTTCGCCGCGACCAACCCGTTCTGGCCCGCGCCGATCACCACGGCATCGACCACGCGCGTAACTCCTTGCGGCTGGTTGCGACAGGACCTGCGCGATCAGGTCTGCCCCGATGCGCGCCCCGCGAAACTGCGATCTTGATGATCCCGCGCAGCTGGAGCTGCCTCAGGGCATCAAGATCGCGAGAACTAGGCGGCGATCTGGGCCAGCTCCAGGGGGACGTACGGGGTCGCGGCGAACTCGCGCGGTGAGGGCTTGGCACCGTCGCGCACCAGCAGGTCACCGATCGCCGCGATCATCGCGCCGTTGTCGGTGCACAGCCGCATCGGCGGCACCCGCAACTCGATGCCGGCCGCGTCGCACCGCTCCTGCGCCAGCGACCGCACGCGACTGTTCGCGGCCACACCACCGACGATCACCAGCGTGTCCACGTCCTGCTGCCGGCACGCGAGAATGGCCTTGCGGGTAAGGGTGTCCGCGACCGCCTCCTGGAACGACGCGGCGATGTCCTCGGTGCTCACGCCCGGATCACGCCGCGCCTCGACGTAGCGCGCCACGGCGGTCTTCAGGCCGGAGAACGAGAAGCCGAGCGCGGGATCGTTCGCGCCGGTGAGCGGCCGCGGGAACACCACCGCGGCCGGGTCGCCGTCGCGCGCCGCCTTGTCGATGGACGGCCCGCCGGGGTACGGCAGCCCGATCAACCGGGCGACCTTGTCGAACGCCTCGCCCGCCGCGTCGTCCAGCGTGTCGGACAGGTGCACGATCGGCGTGCGCACCAGGTCGCGCACGAACAGCAGCGAGGTGTGCCCGCCGGACACGATCAGCGCGATCGACTTGTCCGGCAGCGGGCCGTGCGCGAGCGTGTCCGCGGCCGCGTGCCCGGCCAGGTGGTGCACGCCGTACAGCGGCACGCCGAGGGTCAGCGCGTATGCCTTGGCCGCCGCCACGCCCACGTGCAGCGCGGTCGCCAGGCCGGGCCCGGCCGTGACCGCGACGGCACCGACGTCCGACAGCGCGATGCCCGCATTAGCCACGGCCGCCTCGACCGTCGGCACCATCGCCTGGACGTGCGCGCGCGCCGCGATCTCCGGGACGACGCCGCCGAAGCGGGCGTGCTCGTCCATGCTCGAAGCCAGCGCGTCACCGAGCAGCACGCCGTCCTGCACGAACCCGACACCGGTTTCGTCGCAGGAGGTCTCGATGCCCATCACGATCGTCACCCGCCCATTGTCCACCGGCTAACCTAGATGGACGTGACCGCATCCGCTCCAGGACGAGCTCCCGCCAAAGGCATGGTCTGGATCCCCGGCGGCACGTTCCTGATGGGTTCGGACCTGGCCGACTACCCCGAAGAGGGCCCGCCGCACCACGCCAGCGTCGACGGTTTCTGGATGGACGAGACGCAGGTGACCGTGGCCGCGTTCCGCCGCTTCGTCAAGGACACCGGCTACGTCACCGTCGCCGAGCGCCCGCTGGACCCGTCCGACTACCCGAACCTGGACCCGGCGCTGCTGCAGCCCGGGTCGCTGGTCTTCACCCCCACCCGCGGACCGGTCGATCTGACCGTGTGGCAGAACTGGTGGCGCTACGTACCCGGCGCGGACTGGGCGCACCCGGAGGGACCGGACTCGAACACCGGCGGATGCGAGAAGCACCCGGTCACGCACGTGACGTGGGAGGACGTGAGCGCGTACGCGGCCTGGGCCGGCAAGCAGCTGCCGACCGAGGCCGAGTGGGAGTTCGCCGCCCGCGGCGGTCTCGAGGGCGCGCTCTACACCTGGGGCGACGAGTTCATGCCGAAGGGCCGGCCGATGGCCAACCACTGGATCGGCGAGTTCCCGTGGCAGAACCTCAAGCCAGCCGGCCGGCAACGCACCGTGCCGGTCGGCTCGTTCGCGCCGAACGGGTACGGGCTGTTCGACATGGCCGGCAACGTGTGGGAGTGGACGAGCGACTTCTACCGGGCGCAGCACGAAACGGCCGCGCACGCGTGCTGCGCGCCGGCGAACCCGCGCGTGGAGTCGCCCGAGGGTTCGTACGACGCGGACGAGCCCGGTGGCGCGCACATCCCGCGCCGGGTGATCAAGGGCGGCTCACACCTGTGCGCGGAGAACTACTGCCAGCGGTACCGTCCGGCCGCGCGCCAGGCACAGCAGGTGGAATCGTCCATGTCGCACATCGGCTTCCGCTGCATCGTGCGCGCCTGATCGACACCACAACTTTGACCCCAGGATGGCTGTAGATCAGGCCGATTTACAGCCACTGTGGGGTCAAAGTCGGTGTGTTGGGCTCAGCGGGTCGCGGCGTAGTGCTCCTCGACCTGCTTGCGCAGCGCGGCCTCGCTGTGCCGGATCGTCATCGCGATCACCGGCTCCAGCCCGCGCCCGAGCAGCTTGCCGGCCAGGCCACCGGGCAGCTCGTAGTGGAAGTCGACCGTCACCAGCGTGCGCTGCGGCCCGTCCGCGGCGAAGCGCCAGGTGGACGCGTTCTTGAAGCCATTCACGGACTCGAACGCGATCAGCGCGTTCTCCTCCCAGCCGGTGCCCGCGATGGTCGAGCTGAGCGAGATCGGCTTGACCGCGAACGTCCCCTCGAACACCGCGCCGACCCCGCGCACGACGTCGGTGGTCGGCTCGAACCGGCTCAGGCCGAACATCCACTTGGTGGCGTTCCGGTAGTCGTCGAGGTAGGCGAACGTGACGTCGACGGGAGCGGCGCAGCTGGCTTCGTGATGGATGACGACCACGAGCGAGAAACCTACAGGCCGTGCCTGCGAGCGACCATGCGCTCGACGACCGTCCGCGGCAGCACCCGCCGCAGCGCAAACACCGCCGGCGCGTTCGAGCCGACGGCGTACAGCGGCTTCGGACGGTCCGCCTCGATCGCGGCGAGGATCGTCTGCGCCACACGGCCGGCCGAAATGCCGGCGCGCTCGTTCGCGTCCAGGCGCGCGATCATGGTCCGGTACTCGGCCGTGTAGGGCGAGCCGTCGCGTAGATAGTGCGTGCGGCGCTCGCCGATCCCGGTCGCGATCGATCCGGGTTCGACCGTGCAAACGCCTATGCCATAAGGAGAAACCTCGCGGCGCAGCGCGTTGGCGAAGCCCTTGATCGCTGCCTTGCTCGCTACGTACGAGCCGCGGTAGGCGAGCGGGAAACTGGCCAGCATCGAACCCACCATGACGACCCGTCCGTAGCCACGCTCGCGCATCCCGGGTAGCAGCAGCTGGGTCAGCCGCACCGCGCCGAGCACGTTGGTGGCGAACAGCCGCTCCACCGCGTCCATCGGTAGCTCCTCGAGCGGGCCGCTCTGGCTCTCGCCGGCGTTGTTCACCAGCACGTCCACGTCTCCCGCGGCGGACGCGCAGGCTGCGATGCTCGCCTGGTCCGTCAGGTCGAGCGCGAGGTACTCGACACCGGGCACCGGCGCGGCCAGCGACTCCGGTTGCCGAGTCGTGCCGTAGACGCGGAACCCCTTGTCCAGTAAGGACTTCGCGGTCGCGGCCCCGATGCCGGACGACGCCCCGGTGACGAGCGCGGTTCTCATGACAGCGACCGCGCGAGCGCCATGCCCGCTGCGCGTCCGGAGAAGATGCAGCCGCCCAGGAACGTCCCCTCGAGCGCGTTGTAGCCGTGCACGCCACCGCCGCCGAAGCCCGCGACCTCGCCGGCGGCGTACAGGCCCGGGAAGGCCGAACCGTCCGGACGGATCACCTGCGAGTCCAGGTTGGTCTCCAGCCCACCGAGCGTCTTGCGGGTGAGCAGGTGCAGCCGCACCGCGATCAGCGGGCCGTACGCGGGGTCGGTCAGGCGGTGCGGCTTGGCCACGCGCATGATCCGGTCCGGCCGGTAGGCGCGGGCGTTGCGGATCGCCATCAGCTGCAGGTCCTTGCTGTAGCCGTTGGCCACCTCGCGGTCGCGCGCCTCGACCTCGCGCGCAACCCGCTCGTACGACAGCTGCGGCCCCGGCGCGATGGCGTTCATCGCGTCGACCAGCTCGCGCAGGGTCGGGCGCACCACGAAGTCCTCGCCGTGGTCGAGGAAGGCCTGGACGGGACCGGGCGCGCCCTTCTTCACCCGCGACAGCACGAGCTTGAGGTCCTTGCCGGTGATGTCGGGGTTCTGCTCCGAGCCCGACAGCGCGAACTCCTTCTCCACGATCGCGCGGTCGAGCACGAACCAGGTGTAGTCGTAGCCGGTCGAGACGATGTGCCGCAGCGTGCCGAGCGTGTCGAAGCCGGGGAAGTACGGCGCGGGCAGCCGCCGGCCGGTCGCATCCAGCCAGAGCGACGACGGCCCCGGGATGATCCGGATCGCGTGATCGGGCCAGATCGGGTCCCAGTTGATCACGCCCTCGGTGTAGTGCCACATGCGGTCGCGGTTGACGATGTTGCCACCGGCACCCTCGGTGATCTCCAGCATCCGGCCGTCCACGTGCGCCGGCACGCCGGTGATCATCGACGCCGGCGCGGGGCCGAGGCGGTCGACCGGCCAGTTCTTGCGCACGAGTTCGGCGTTGCCGCCGATGCCACCGGACGTGACCACGACGGCCTGCGCGCGCAGCTCGAACTCGCCGACCCCGACGCGCGAGGACGCGACACCGCGCGGCTCTGCGGACGGCTCCAGCACGGTGCCGCGCACGCCGACCGCGGCGCCGTCCTCGACGATCAGCGCGTCCACCTGGTGCCGGTGCCGGAACTCGACCAGGCCGCGCCGGGCCGCGTCCAGCACCGGCTCGAGGAACACGCGCACGACCTCCGGGCCCGTGCCCCAGGTGAGGTGGAAGCGCGGGACCGAGTTGCCGTGGCCGGTCGCGGTGCCGTCGCCGCGCTCGGCCCAGCCCACCGTCGGCATGACGCGCAGGCCCAGGTCGTACAGGTACTGGCGCTTCACACCCGCGGCGAAGTCCACGTACGCCTCGGCCCACTGCCGCGGCCAGTGATCCTCGCGCTCGCGGTCGAACTGCGCCGAGCCGAGCCAGTCGGCGAGGGCGAGCTCGCGCGAGTCCTTGATGCCCATCCGGCGCTGCTCGGGGGTGTCGACGAGGAACAGCCCGCCGAGCGACCAGAACGCCTGGCCACCCAGGTTCGCCTCGTTCTCCTGGTCCACGACGAGGACGCGCCGGCCCGCCCGGGTCAACTCGTAGGTGGCGACCAGACCGGCAAGGCCCGCGCCCACCACGATCACGTCAGCGTTCTCACCCATCGGACCCGCCCCTCAAAGCTCGCGAGTGGCGAGTTAAACCCCTGAGTGGCGAGATAAAACTCGCCACTCGGCGCCCTAAGTCGCCACTCGGCAGGAATTTGCGGCTCGTTCCATCTGTCACGAGCAGGATACGGTGCGCAGCGTGGGACATCTCGTCGGACGCGGGCTCTCCGACATCACCGGTGAGCCGGCGGACTGCGGCATGCTCGGCTACGGCAAGTCGACGCAGCGGACGAAGGGCCTGCACCTGCGGCAGCGCTCCCGCGCGTTCGTGATCGCCGACTCCGACGCGCCACGCAACCGGGTGCTGCTGGTGGTCAACGAGCTGCCACTGATGCTCGAGGGCGTCACCCAGGCGGTGCTGCGCGAGTTGCGGCTGCGGTACGGCGACCTATACCGCGAGGACAACGTGATGCTCACCGCCACGCACACGCACAGCGGCCCCGGCGGCTACGGACACCACCTGCTCTACAACCTCACGACGAACGGCTTCCACGCCAAGACGTTCGACGCGATCGTGGACGGGATCCTCGAGGCGATCGAGCGCGCGCACGCTGACGTCGCACCTGCGGAGCTAACCCTCGCGCACGGCGAGCTGCACAACGCGAGCATCAACCGGTCACCGACGTCGTTCGCGCGAAACCCCTTGTCGGACAAGGAGTTCTTCCCCGACGCTATCGACCCGCAGACCAGCCTGCTGCGCATCGATCGCGACGGCCGGACGGTCGGCGCGATCAACTGGTTCGCCACCCACGGCACCAGCATGACGAACCACAACTGCCTGATCAGCAGCGACAACAAGGGCTACGCCGGCTACCGCTGGGAGCGCCTCGGCGGGGGCGTGAGCTATCTGGAGCGCACGGCCGAGGACTTCGTCGGCGCGTTCGCACAGACCAACGCCGGCGACATGTCCCCGAACCTCGGCGATGCACCGGGCAGTGGCCCTACCGAGGACGAGTTCGAGAACACCCGCATCATCGGCACCCGGCAGTACGAGGCCGCCGCCGCGCTCGCCGCCGAACCAGGTGCACCGCTCGGTGACGGCGTCGACGTCCGGTTCACCTACGTGGACCTGGGCGACGTGCTCGTCGGGCCCGAGTTCACCGGGGACGGACGCGAGCACCGCACCAGCCCGGCGCAGACGGCCGCGGCCGCGCTCGCCGGTACGGACGAGGGCAAGGGGTTCCCCGGCTTCAAGCAGGGCCGCAACCGGATCGTCGACGCGATTTCGTCCCGCCTCGTCTACCGCCGCTCCCCCGCGCTCGGCGATTCCCAGTCGCCCAAGGGCATCGTGCTGCCCGCCGCGCTGCCCGAGCGGCTGTACCCGATGGTGCAGCGGATCGTCCCGGTGCAGCTCGTGCGGCTCGGCCGGCTGTACCTGATCGGGATCCCGGGTGAGGTGACGATCGTGGCCGGGCTGCGGCTGCGGCGCGCGGTTGCCGCGATCGCCGGCGCCGAGCTGCGCGACGTGCTCGTCGCCGGCTACGCGAACGCCTACATCCACTACGTGACCACGCCGGAGGAGTACGACAACCAGCGGTACGAGGGCGGGTCGACGCTGTTCGGGCGGTGGGAGCTGCCGGCGCTCACGCAGACGGTTGCCGGCCTCGCGGAGGCGATGCGCGACGGCCGCGCCGTCGATACCGGCCCGCGCCCGTCGGACCTGTCGCAGCGCCGGCTCTCCTGGCAGCGGCGGCGGCCCGCTGACGAACCGGTCGGCGGCGCGTTCGGGACCGTGCTCGTCCAGCCGCCCGCGCAGGTCCGTCCCGGCGAGCGGGTCGAGATCAGCTTCGTCGGCGCCTACCCGAACAACGACCTGCACCGCTGCGGCACCTATCTCGAGGTGCAGCAGCGCGACGGGTCCGGCTGGCGCACGGTCGCCGACGACGGCGACTGGTGCACGAAGCTGCACTACCGGCGGCGCGGACGGGCCGGCTCGCAGATCACGATCACCTGGGACGTCCCGGCCGACGCGCACGGCACGTTTCGCGTGCGCTACTTCGGCGACGCCCGCAAACGCGACGGCGCGTTGCGCCCCTTCACCGGCACGTCCCGCGAGTTCGCTGTAGCACGATAGGCCGCATGGCCGCCGAGGCACAGCTCACCGACCTGTTCCGCACCCTGGACCTCGTCGGGGTCCTCGCCAACGCCATTCTCGGCGGCGTCATCGCGCGCGCCGAACGCTTCGACCCGATCGGGTTCGCCACGCTGGCCACGCTGTCCGGGCTCGGCGGCGGCCTGATCCGCGACACCCTGCTGCAGCGCGGCACACCGGTCGCGCTGACCGACTACGCGTACCCGCTGGTCGCGCTGGCCGGCGCCGCCATCGCGTTCCTGCTGCGAATCGAGGGACGCACCTGGAACGCGCTCTTCCCGGTGGTGGACGCGGTCGCGCTCGGTTGTTGGTCCGCCGCCGGCTCGCAGAAGACGCTGGCCTTCGGGCTCGGCTGGCTGCCGGCGCTGCTGCTCGGCACGATCACCGCGGTCGGCGGCGGCTTCGTGCGGGACGTCGTGCTGCACCGCGTGCCGGGGATCTTCGGCGGCAACACGCTGTACGCGACGTGCGCGTTGGCCGCGAGCGGCACGATGATCGGCCTGTACCGCGCGGGCCACGCAACGGCGGGGCTGATCGCGGCCACGGTCGTCGGCGCGGTGCTGTGCCTGGTCGCACGCTGGCGGGGATGGCGGCTGCCGGTCGGCCACGGCTGGCGTCCGCAGCGTCCGGCGGTCAACGGCGGGCTGGCTCGCTGGCTGCGCACGCCGCCGCGCGACCGCTGACGAACTGCCCGGAAAGGCGATACCAGCAGGCGGCATACTGGCCGCACCATGAACGATCTGGCCGAGCAGGCGCTGCACGGGCTGGACGAGGCCCGCAAGCAGATCGTCAAGCACCCGCTCACGTCGCTCGCGGTCGGCGGGTTCCTGCTGTCGGCCGTGGTCGTCGTGTCCGGCGGCCGTGTCGGCACCAACCCGGCCACCACCCCGCTCACGCACTGGCTCGGCCTGCTCCCCGACAACGGCACGGGCGACGACCGTGCGGCCGGCGCGATCATGTTCGCGGCGATCGTCACGCTGCTCGTGCTGTGGCTGGTGGCCGTCGCCCGGCTGCGGCAGGGCGCGTGCTCAGAGCGCCAGGCGTGGACGCTCGCCGGGATCTGGTCGGTGCCGTTCGCGGTCGGCCCGCCGGTGCTGTCCGGCGACTTGTACACGTACGTGGGCCAGGGCCTGCTCGCGCGCTCCGGCGCCGACCCCTACGCCGTCGGCCCCGCGCACCTCGGCGACAACGCGATCGTCGCCGCGATCGACCCGGCCCGGCGGGGCACAGCCAGCACGTCCGGTCCGCTCGGCACGCTGGTCGAGCACCTCGCCGTCTCGATCAGCGGCGGACACGCGTTCGCAGCGCTGCTCGTGCTGCGCGTGCTCGGCATCGCGTGCGTGGTCGTGATCGCGATGCTCGCCGCCGAACTCGCCGGGCCGTACCGCGTCCCGGCGATCGCGCTCACCGCGCTGAACCCGGCACTGACCCTGTTCGTCCTGTCGTCGTTCCACCTGGACGGACTGGTCGCCGCACTGATCCTCGGCACGCTCGTCGCGACCGCCCAGCGGCGACGCGTGCTCGCGGTCGTCCTCGCGGCGGCCGCCGGTGCGATCAAGCCCGCGGTGCTGCCCGTGCTGCCTGTCGTCGTGTTCGCGCACTGCGCGGGCTTGCGGCGGCGCAGCATGTGGCGGATCGCCGCGCGAGACGTCGCGGCGGCCGTGGTGAGCCTGGCAGTGTTCACGCTGGTCGTGCCGGACGGCCTCGGCTGGCGGCACAACGTCAGCACGGTCACGCTCGACCACACGCCGTTCGCGCCAGCCAGCATCGTCAGCAACGTGGTCCGTCCGATCGTGTCGGCGGCGTCCGAGGACGATCTCGCGATCGGCGGACGGATCGCGGTGATCCTGGCCGCGATCGGGATCGTGCTCTACCTGCTGGTCAGCGTGCGCCGCCGCCCGCTGAACCGCACCGTCGGCTACGTGCTGTTGACGGTCGGCGCGTGCAGCCCGGTGCTCTACCCGTGGTCGCTGGTCGCCGGGATCTGCGCGCTCGCGCCGTCGGCCGAGGGGGTGCGCCGCGACTGGGTGCTGGCGCTGAGCTGCGCGGCGTGCGTGCTGGTCCCGGTCGGTATGCGCGAGGGCGTCGCGCACGAGGTCAGCCTGATCGCGCTGCTGGTGATCGCGCTCGGCCTGCTGCTCGAGCTGCGCCGCCGGCAGCGGGAACAGTCGGTCAGCGGGGGGTCAGCACCACTCGTGCGCCCCGCGACGGGACGGTCGTGATGTTGCGGGTCTTCGGCTGCTCGCGGGAACCGTCCGGCGCGATGTCGTAACCGCGCAGCACGGTCTTGAGCACCGCCTGCGACTCCACACCAGCCAGACCGGCACCGAGACAGCGCCGGATGCCGCCGCCGAACGGGAACCACGTGGTCGACGGCGGGTTGCCGTCCAGGAAGCGCTCGGGACGGAACTCCTGCGGCGACGGCCACAGCCGCGCGGTGTGCTGCACGAGCATGATCGACGGGAACACGGTGACGCCGGCGGGCAGGTCGTAACCGGCGACACGCACCGGCTCCGTCAGGTACCGCGCCACGTTGCGGATCACCGGGTGCAGCCGCATCGACTCCTTGACCGTCGCGTCCAGGTACGCATCGTCGCCCTCGTCGGCGGCCTGCTGGGCGCGGGCAAGCACCCGCGGGCTGCGCGCGAGCTCGTGGAACGTCCAGGCCAGCGTCGACGCGGTCGTCTCGTGCCCGGCGAGCAGCAGCGTGATCAGGTGATCACGCAGCTCCTCGTCGCTCTGCTCGGGGGCGGCGACGAGCAGCTTGGACAGCACGTCGACTCGTCCGGCCAGGTCGGGCTCGAGACGCCGCTGCGCGATCTCGGCGTACAGCAGCTCGTCCACCTGGGCCTTGAGCGCCATGAATCGGCGCCACGGGCCGATCTTCTGCAGCTGCGGATACATCCAGCCGAGAAAGACGGTCGGGCCCACCTTGACCAGGCGGGTGAGCAGCGGACGCAGTCGCTCGAAGCGGACCTCGTCCGTCATGCCGAACACGATCCGCATGATCACTTCGAGGCTGATGTCGTTCATGCTGCCGTGGACGGCGAACGGCCGGCCGACCGGCCAGCGCCGCATCTGCTCGGCGGTGATCTGCTCGATCCGCTCGCCCCAGCCGCGCATCGTCTCGCCGTGGAAGGCGGCCATGACCCGCTTGCGGGCGGCGAGGTGCGCCTCCTCGTCCAGCAGCAGCACCGAGTTGTCGCCCATGATCTGCTTCAGGATCGCGTTGCCCTCACCGGCGTGGAACACGGTGGACGGACCGGCGAACACCTCGCGGATGTGTTCGGGGTTGGCGAGCACGACGGCGTGACCGGCCGGCGCCAGGCTCACCGAGAAGACGTCACCGAACCGCCGGTGCCACCGGGGCATCGTCTGGTACGGCGCGATGATGAACAGCAGCGACTGCAGCGCGGTGGGCAGCGCCGGCCCGGGCGGCAAGGTGGACAGGTCCGCCGGCGGCGTGCGGGTTTGCGACATCACGCTCACGGGTCCGGCTCCTTCCGCGCGACTGGCCGTCCCCCGATTTATACATCCGTATAGGACGAGCGTCTAGGGGCGCGGCGCTAAGCTGCGCGGGTGGGCCACCGCGAACAACTGCTCGAAGCCGCCCAGCGCCTGCTCGAGGAGCGCGGCTACGCCCACATCACCGCGCGCGATCTCGTCGCCGCGTCCGACACGAACCTAGCCAGCATCGGCTACCACTTCGGCTCCAAGGCGGCGCTGCTCAACGCGGCGATCGAGGCCTCGTTCGAGCACTGGGCCGAGCAGCTGGCCTCGATGGTGATGGCCGACCCGGAGGCGACCGCGATCCAGCGCGGCATGGCCACCTGGGTCAGCGTGCGCAATTCGCTGCCCGAACGGCGCCCGATGCTGCAGTCCTACGTCGAGGCGCTCGCGCAGGCGCAGCGCGAGCCGGCGCTGCGCGCGCAGCTGGCCGAGCACTACCGGCGGGCCCGTGCCCGGGTCGCCGAACTGGTGGCGCTGTCCCTGCGCGACGGCACCCCCGCCGACGACCCGCGCTGCGCGGCGATCGCGGCGTTCGTCATCGCGGTGTGTGACGGGCTGTCCGTCCAGTGGCTGCTCGACCCCGACGGTGCGCCGGACGGCGACCAGCTGCTGGCCGGTCTCGCGACGGTGTGGGCGAACTCGTTCCCGGACTCGTCCGCGCCGACGACACCGAACCCGTCGCGCGCTAGCGGCCGCCGCTGATCTCGCGGACGGCCGGGCGCACGTCCGCCAGGTACACCCCGGCCGCGATGGACGCGACGAGCGGGACGACGCCGTTTGCCGGCGAGGCGAACACGTCGAACGGCCGCGCGGTCAGGTAGCCGAACAGGGTGGCGAGGGCCAGGATGGCGAGCCAGGCCGGCTTGGTCAGCTTGTCCGCGGCCGGGAACGCCGCGCTCTTGCGGGTGGCGCAGTCGACGAAGGCCCACAGCCACAGCGCGAACTCGCCGATGGCCAACACCTGGTTGGTCCAGCGGAAGAGCTGATCGACGAGGTACACGCGCCGAGCGTACCGACCGCGCGGCACACTCGGCCGCAGACGCACACTGCCCCGCCCCGGACGGATCCGGGACGGGGCAGTGACGCGGATGGAATCAGGCGTTGTCGGCCTTGGTGGCCTTCGTGGTGCTCGCCTTGCGGGCGGCTGGCTTGCGCGCCGCCGTGGTGGTCTTGCTCGCGGGACGCGTCGCGGCCGGCTTGGTCGCCGACTTCGCGGCCGGCTTCGCCGCGGCCTTCGTCGCGGGCTTGGCGGCCGGCTTCGCGGCGGGCTTGCTGTCGCGCGCGGCGAGCATCCACACCGGCTGCACGAGCCGCTGCTGGACGGTCTCGACGACGACGCCGGTCAGCTGCTCGGCGGTCACGAACGCCTTGGCGACGCGCGGGTCCTTCTTGGCGGTGTTGATCAGCGCCTCGGCCCGGTCGGTGACCGAGTGGCGGTAGCCCTTGGCCTGCGCCAGGTACGGCTCGACGGCCGTCTTGATGGCGTCGACGTTCAGCGCCTTCTCGGCCTGCGCGCGCAGGTCGGAGACGAATTCGTTGGCGGTGACGGTGACGCCGCCCAGCTGGCTCTGCGCCTGCCCGAGGACCTGGCGGCCCTGCTCGATGGCGGTGTCGGCGTAGCCGCGGAGCTCGCGGGTGATCGACATGATGAAACTCCCCTGCCTGGTTATGTCAGTTGGTGACTGCGGTGTCGGTTTCGAGTTGTGCGTTCTCGCGACAGAAGGACTCGTAGATGTCCAGCAGCACCTGCTTCTGCCGCTCGCCGAGGGACTCGTCGGCGACGATCGCCGCGACCAGCTCCGGGTTGCCCGTCCGGGTCTCGAGGATCCCGGCGCGGATGTAGAGCTGCTCTGCGGAGATCCGCAGGCCCTTCGCGATCTGCTGCAGGATGTCCGCGCTGGGCTTGCGCAGACCGCGTTCGATCTGCGACAGGTACGGGTTGGACACCCCGGCCAAGCGGGCCAGCTGTCGCAGCGACACCTGAGCCTGTTCGCGTTGCTCCCGGATGAACTCTCCGATCGCGGCGCCCCCGCGCTTGGCCTGTTCCTTCGGTCGTTCCGTGATCACCCGACCAGTGTGCGCGAGAAGTGCTAGCAATTGCAAGCGCGCAGCTAGCGACGCTGGTCACGCTCGACACGGTGTTGCACGCACCTGCGCCGCGGGCGACCCCGACGGGGCGGCACGGGGTCTTCCCGGGACAAATGTCAGGGCAGATGCGGGGGAAAACCCGGTGCCGCCGAACGTGCCCGTCCGGAACAATTCATCCCGCACTCGCCGCCGGACGTCGCATCACGACTGGGAACTGCCTGTGCTGCACGGCCGTTGTGCAGTCGGGCGCGACGAGCCCGCACTGCTCACGAGACACGAAACCATCGACAGCACGGAGAGTAGATCTGATGAGGACGATCGCCCGCTTCGCCATTGAGAAGCGCTGGTTGGTCATCGTCGGCTGGATCGCGTTCATCGCCCTGGTGCAGGGCCTGAGCAGCGGTCTCGGCGGCGCGGATTACAAGGACACGTTCAGCCTCCCCCACACCGAGACCGACAAGGTCATGCACCTGCTCGACGCATCCGGGCAGTCCGACCAGAACGGCGTGTCCGGTCAGGTCGTGCTGCACGCCAAGTCGGGCACCCTCGACTCGGCCCCCGCCGACGCCGCGAAGGCGTTCGCCGGGCTGTGCGCCGACAAGCTCGATGTCGTCAACGTGACGTCGCCGTGGGCCGGCATCAACTGCGTCAACGGCACCGCCCAGCCGGACGCCGGCCAGCCCAGCCTGTTGTCGAAGGACAAGACGATCGCGATCGTCGACGTCACCTGGAAGTCCAAGCAGTACGACCAGTCGCTGTTCGACGGTGTCTACAACCACCTGAAGCCGCTGAACAGCTCGCAGCTGCAGGTCGAGTTCACCGGTGACGCGTTCCAGGGACAGGGCCAGTCCGAGGGCGGCATCCCGCCGTTCCTGATCGGTTTCCTCGCCGCGCTCGTCGTGCTCGGCTTCGTGTTCCGGACGGTGGGCGCGACGGCTCTGCCGCTGGCCAGCGCCGTCGCCGCGCTGACGAGCGGCCTCGGCCTGATCGGCATGCTCACCCACGCGATGAGCGTCTCGAACGTGACGCCGCAGCTGACCGAGCTGATGGTGATCGGCGTCGGTGTCGACTACGCGCTGTTCATCGTGACGCGGCACCGCCGCAACCTGCGCCGTGGCATGAGCGTCGAGGAGTCGATCCTGTCGGCCATCGACACGTCCGGCCGTGCCGTCGTCTTCGCCGGCACCACGGTCTGCATCGCGATGCTCGGCCTGATCGCACTTGGCGTCAGCTTCTTCTACGGCATGGCGATCGGCGTCGCCGTGGCGGTGCTGATGACGATGGCCGCGTCGCTCACCCTGCTGCCTGCGCTGCTGCGCTTCCTCGGCCTGAAGGTGCTGACCCGCAAGCAGCGCCGCGAGGTCCGCGCCGGCATCTACCATGACCCGCACAACGTCGGGTTCTGGGCGCGCTGGTCCAAGCTAATCAGCCGGCGCAACATCGCCTTCGGCGCGCTCGGCGCGGTCGTGATGATCGTGCTGGCGATCCCGTTCCTGTCGATGCGACTGGGTCACGCCGACCAGGGCAACGACCCGGCGAACACGACCACGCGCAAGGGTTACGACCTGATCGCGCAGGGCTTCGGCAAGGGCTTCAACTCGACGCTCACGCTGGTGGTCGACGGCAAGAACGCGCACGCCGTGGCCGAGCAGGCCGGAACGGCACTCGCCAAGGTGGACAACGTCGACCCGGCCAGCATCTTCGTGCCGGCCAAGGGGCTGACGCCGGACCTGAGCCTGGTCTCGTTCAAGTCGCTGACCACGCCGCAGGACGCGAAGACGACCGACCTGGTGCACCAGCTGCGTGGCACCGTCCTGCCGAAGATCTACAACGGCACCGGCGACCACATCTACGTGTACGGGCAGACCGCCATCCAGGTCGACTTCGCGCACGTGCTGTCGGCGAAGATGCCGCTGTTCATCGGCTCGGTGGTGCTGCTGTCGTTCATCCTGCTGCTGATCGCGTTCCGCAGCGTGGTCGTGCCGCTCACGGCCGCGGTGATGAACCTGCTCGCGGCCGGCGCCTCGTTCGGTGTCGTGGTGGCGATCTTCCAGTGGGGCTGGCTGTCCGACGCGTTGGGCATCGGCAAGGGCGGGCCGATCGAGGCCTGGGCTCCGGTGCTGTTCTTCGCGATCATCTTCGGCCTGTCGATGGACTACCAGGTGTTCCTGGTCAGCCGGATGCACGAGGAGTGGGTGCACACCCGCGACAACCGGCGCGCCATCCGCGTGGGCCAGGCCGAGACGGGCGGCATCATCACCGCCGCCGCGCTCATCATGATCATGGTGTTCATGGGCTTCGTGCTCGACCCGAACCGGGTCGTGAAGCTACTGGGCATCGGTCTGGCGAGCGCCGTCTTCCTGGACGCGTTCATCCTGCGGACGATTCTCGTTCCGTCGCTGATGCACACGATCGGCAAGTCGAACTGGTTCTTCCCGAAGTGGCTGGAGAAGGTCACCCCGCGGGTGTCCGTCGAGCCGGCCGACGACGGTTGGACTCCCGAGCCCGGCGACGAGCCGGACCGCGAACTCAGTCCGGTGTAACAGACCGCCGGTCTGATCGTGCCGGGGCGACCCGGGACGAAGAGGGCACGGCAGGTGCGGCAGGGTTAAGCCGTACGTGCCGTGCCCTCGCCTTTGCCCGGAGTCCGCATGAAGACCGTCGCACGTTTCGCCACGAAGCACCGGTGGTGGGTCGTGGCGGTCTGGCTGGCCTGCATCCTCGGTTCCCAGGCGCTCGCGTCGGCGGCGGGCGGCTCCAGATACAAGGACGTCTTCACCCTGCCGGGCACCGAGACACAGCAGGTGCTCGACCTGCTGCGCGGCAACGGGGAGGCCGGCCAGACCGGCCAGGTCGGCACCGTCGTCGTGCACCCGCGGACCGGGACCCTGGACGCGGCACAGCCACCCTCCGGCCTGCTGCCGGCGTTGCGAAAGCTGTGCACCGAACACCTGCACGTCGCGCTGATCACGTCACCGTGGGCGGCGTACCAGTGCGGGCCGACGGGCGCGGTCGCGGCGACCGTCCCGCGGCACGCCGCGGTTCAGCACAACCCGCTGCTCAGCACCGACGACACCGTAGGGCTGATCTCGATTGGCTGGCAGGGCAATCAGAACGCGATCGGCAACTTCAGCGGCGTGCACGACGCCCTCGCGCCGCTCGGGACGAAGAACCTCGAGCTGGAGTTCACCGGCGGCGCGTTCGCGAACCTGGCTGCGCAGCAGCAGGGCATCCCGCCGGAAGTATTCGGCTTCGCCGCCGCGCTGATCATCCTGGCGATCGTGTTCCGCTCGCTCGGCGCGACGCTGCTGCCCCTGCTCAGCGCGGCGGCCGCGCTGGGCGTCGGACTCGGACTCGTCTCGCTGCTCAGCCACGTCATGAACGTCGCCACATTCGCGACGCAGCTGGCATCGCTGATGGTGATCGGCGTCGGCATCGACTACGCGCTGTTTATCGTCACGCGGCACCGCCGCAACCTGCTGCGCGGGATGCCGATGGACCAGTCGATCGCGGTCGCGATCAACACGTCGGGCCGGGCCGTGCTGTTCGCCGGAGCCACCGTCTGCGTGGCGATCCTGGGGCTGTGCGCGCTCGGCGTCAGCTTCCTCTACGGCGTGGCCGTCGGCACGTCCATCGCGGTCGCGCTCACCATGATCGCGTCGCTCACGCTGCTGCCGTCCGTGCTGTCGCTGCTCGGTTACCGGGTGCTGCCGCGCCGGGTCCGCAAGGCCGTCCGGGATGGGTCCTACGTGCACGACGAGCACCGCACCCGGTGGGCCTGGTGGTCCGAACTCGTGGCGCGGCGCAAGACGGTGCTCGCGGCCGTCGCGGCCGGCGTGATCGTGGTGCTCGCCATCCCGTTCTTCTCGATGCGGCTGGGCCAGGCCGACCAGGGCAGCGACCCGAAGGGCACCACGACGCGCGTCGGCTTCGACCTGATCGCGAACGCGCCCGGCTTCGGCAAGGGCTACACGTCCGTGCTGGAGCTGGTGCTGGACGGGCCCACCGCGACGAACGCGGGATACCTGCGGACCGTCGCGCAGTCGCTGGCGAAGACGCCCGACGTCGACCCGGTGACGATCGGCGCGCAGCCACTGGCCAAGGACCTCGCGCTGATGACGTTCAAGTCGGTGTCCGCGCCGCAGGACGAGCAGACGAACGCGCTGGTGAAGCGGCTGCGCAGCGACTTCGCGCCGCGACTCGAACGCGGCACGACCAACCAGATCTACGTGTTCGGGCAGACGGCCGTGCTCGTCGACTTCGCACACGTCCTGGCGCAGAAGATGCCGCTGTTCTTCGTCGCCGTGATCGGTCTGTCGTTCCTGTTGCTGCTGCTCGCGTTCCGCAGCCTGGTCGTCCCGCTCACCGCGGCGGCGATGAACCTGTTCGCGGCGGGCGCGTCGTTCGGCATCCTGGTCGCGGTGTTCCAGTGGGGCTGGTTCAGCGAGGCGCTCGGCATCGGCGCGGGCGGGCCGATCGACGCGTTCCTGCCGGTGATGTTCTTCGCGATCCTGTTCGGGTTGTCGATGGACTACCAGGTGTTCCTGGTCAGCCGGATGCACGAGGAGTGGGTGCACACGCACGACAACCGGCACTCGATCAGCGTCGGCCAGGCCGAGACCGGCGGGATCATCACCGCGGCGGCGATCATCATGATCGCGGTCTTCGGCGGCTTCCTGCTGGGCAACGCCCGCGTGATCAAGATGATCGGCCTCGGCCTCGGCGCCGCGATCTTCATCGACGCGTTCGTGCTGCGCACCGTGCTCGTCCCGGCACTCATGCATGCGCTCGGACGGTCCAACTGGTGGTTCCCGCGCTGGCTGGACCGGATCACGCCGCGGGTGAGCGTAGAGCCGCCCGAGGTCCTCGCTGACCAGCCCGCGCCCGAGGACGAACCAATCGTCTGACTGCTACGGGCTCAGGCGTCGATGGCGACGGCGGAACCGGCGACGGTCAGCGCGGCATCGTCCGGCAACGAGCGCTTGATCACGGCCAGCGCGATCGGTCCGAGCTCGTAGTGGTGCAGCGCCGTGCCGAGGAAGCCGACCTGGCGCTCGCCGAGAAGGACCGGCGTGCCCGCGGGCGGCAGCTCCTCGCTGTCGCCGGACAGGTGCAGCAGCACGAGGCGGCGCGGCGGCTTGCCGAGGTTGTGCACGCGCGCGACGGTCTCCTGGCCGCGGTAGCAGCCCTTGTTCAAGTGAACGGCCGAACCGATCCAGCCGACCTCGTGCGGGATAGTCCGGTGGTCGGTCTCGTAGCCGAGCCGCGGACGGCGGGCCTCCACGCGCAGCGCCTCGAATGCCCACAACCCGGCCGGCTCGGCACCGGCGTCGAGCAGCCGCTTGCGGATCCGATCGGCGTCCGCTCGCGGGACGAGCAGGTCGACGGCGGACGCGCCCGGCCACGCCATGCCGCGCACGAATCCCGAACCCTCGCCGTCCAGCCGCGCCGCGCGCCCGGCTTCGGGCGTGGGCAGCCCGGCAGCCGAGAGCACGTCGGCCACGCGCGGCCCGACGAGCGACAGCACGGCCCAGTCGGACGTGACGTCCGCCGGCTCGACTCGCTTCAGGAACCGCATCTTCTGCAGGTACTCCAGCGACGGCGCGCCGCCGCCGGGCTCGGTGTCGAGCCAGACCTGGCCGTCCAGCTCGGTGACCTGCCAGTGCTGCTCGACGTGGCCGTGCGGCGAGAGCACAAGCGCCTCGGTGCTGTCCCCGTCGGCGAGATCGCTCACGTGTTGCGAGCAGATCGAGTGCAGCCAGGGCAGCCGGTCCTCACCCGGCACGACGAGCACGTCCCGGTTGCTGCGATCGACCAGTCCGGCGCCGGTGGTGAGCACCCGCTGCTCGCGCAACGGGTCGCCGTAGTGCCAGGCCACGGCGGCGTCGGCACCTGGGCCGGGGACGGCCGGGATCGTCTCGGTCATACCAGTTTCATCGCTGGACGGGCCCTGATTGTTCCGCGCACGACGCGCAGCGGCCGAAGACGGTGAAGTGCGCGCGGTCCAGGACGAAGCCGCGTTCGGCGCGCAGCCGGCCGTCGAGCAGGTCGACCACGGCGGGCTCGACGTCGGACACCGCGCCGCACGAGTGGCAGATCAGGTGGATGTGATCGTCCTCGGCCGGGCGGTAGGACGGCGCGCCGTGCCCCAGGTGCGCGTGCTTGACCAGCCCGAGCTCCTCGAGCAGCTCCAGCGTGCGGTACACGGTCGCGACGTCGACGCCGTCCACCGATTCGCTGATCTGCTCGGGAGTCGCGTGCCGCAGCGCCCGGACCGCGCCCAGCACCTTCTCGCGCTGAGCCGTCACGCGCAGGCCGCGCGCACGCAGCTCGGCGGCCAGGTCCGGGGCGTTGCCGCCGGCCGTGTCCGCGGCGGGCACGGTGTCGTGGTGATGGGTGGGCTGCATCGAGTCCATCGTAGGTAGCCTGGCGCGGTGTCGGTTCGCCTGCTTGCCGTGTTCGGTGTCGGAATCGTCGACCCGGCCACCCCGGTCGTCGCGGCGGACGACCCCGGCCTGACCCGCGGGGACGGATGCTTCGAGGGCTGCCGGGTGCGCACATCCGCCGACGGGCACAGCGCCGTCGACAAGCTGGACGCGCACCTGGCCCGCATGGGCAGGTCCGCGGCCGCGCTGGAGATCGCGTTCGACGACGACGCGTGGCGCGCGTTCGTGCTGCAGACGCTTGCGGCGTGGACGGAGCCCGGCGAGTGGGCGATGAAGCTGCTGCTGACCCGCGGCGCGCCCGGCGGAGCCCCGACCGGCCTGCTCACGATCTCGCCGCTGCCCGCGAACTATCCGGCACAGCGGCGCGACGGCATCGCCGTGATCACGTTGCCGCGGGGTTACGCGGCGGACGCGTTCGCGGACGCGCCGTGGCTGCTCGGCGGCGTCAAGACGCTGTCCTACGCGGTGAACATGGCCGCGCAGCGCGAGGCGGCCCGGCGCGAGGCCGACGACGTGATCTTCACCAGCAGCGAGGGCCTGGTGCTCGAGGCACACACCAGCTCCGTCGTCTGGCTCTCGGGCGGGACGCTGCACACGACGCCGCAGGGTCCGTCCGGCATCCTCGGCGGCACCACGCAGGCGCTGCTGTTCGAGTGCGCCGCCGCTGCCGGCCGACCTGTGGTGACGGCGCCGGCGACGGTCGCGGACCTGCACGCGGCCGACTCGCTGTGGCTGATCGGCAGCGTCCGCGGCCCGGTCGACGTGGTGCGCCTGGACGGCAAGCCGCGCGGGCGCGACGAGGCCCGCACCGCCGAGATCCGCGCGCTTTGCGGGTTCTGACCTGCCCCTGATCAAGAGCAGGTTGTGGCCGTCCCAGCGACCAGAACGCGCTCTTGATCAGCGGGATAAATGTCGTTGCCCCGGCCCCGCGACGGACGTACCTTGGCTGTACACGGGAAAGGAGGTGGTCCGCAGTTGAATACTTATCGGACACGTGAGGTGGCTGCCAGCTAGCCGCTGTATGCAACGGACCTGCGTGGCAATGCCCGCCGGCGTCCGCGTTGCGACAACGCGGCGGCGAGCACTACCAGGCAGCTACCCGGCCCCCGGACCGTCGGCCTGTCCAGCCGACCCGCCTGCGACACGATCTTCGTGCCGCGCGGACCAGGTCCGGGGGCTGTTCATTTCCCGGAGCCGTCGCTAGATCAGGTGGACCAGCTTGTAGATCGGCTTGGCGTTCCAGGTGAGCATCCCCTGCTCGTCCAGGAAGCCCATGATCTTCTCGCCCAGCCAGCGCCGGGTGGCGTGGTTGTTCGGGTTGCCCCGGGCCTCGCGGACGGCCCGCTTGCGGTCCAGCCCGACGGCCTCGTACACGTCCGGGTTGATCAACACGCTCACCACGAACGCGGACACGAGCGCGGACACCGTGGTCGCGACCAGCTTCTCGACCGGGTTCAGCTGCCGGACCTTCCGGGTGACTTCCTCGCGCGCGAAGCGGACGTGCCGCGCCTCCTCGACGACGTGGATCCGGTTGACCATGCGGATCAGCGGGTTGATCGCCTCGTCGTTCATGGTCGCGCGCTGCAGCCGGTCGGTGACCTCCTCGGCGACCAGCACGGGCGCGAACACGGCCGGGCCGCGCGCGGTCGCCTTGTACAGCCGCGCCAGGTGGTGCACGAGGCGCGGCGGACGGTACGTGGGCACGCCCATCCGGTTGATCGCCTTGGCGAACATGATCACGTGCCGGGTCTCGTCCCCGATCTCGGTGAGCGCGTACTGGGTGTGCGCGGCCTGCGGGTCCTGGTGGTACGCGTACCGCGCGAGCAGCTGGATCAGGATGATCTCGAACCACAGCCCGGTGCCGGCGATGCTGGCCAGCTCGTGCTTGGACAGCTCGACGCGCTGCTCGTCGCTCATCTCTTCCCACAGCTTCGTGCCGTACAGGGAGACCCGTTCGAGCGGCATGTACGCCATGTCGTCGGCGACCTCGGCCGTCCAGTCGATGTCCAGCAGCGGGTCGTAGGAGTTCCGGGACGACGAGTTGAGCAGCCGCCCGGCCGTCCGCTCGCGCTGCGCCTGCGGGTCGACCGCGGTCATGGCGTCCACCTTCCTGCTATCTATAACAAGCTGTACCACCTACTTTTGAGTAGGACAAGCAGTGACACCAACCCGCGGCGCCGGGCCGTCCGGACGGGCGCCGCGGGCAATAAGCTGCACGTCATGACCGCAGAGGTGCGCGACGGGCGCTCGACGCGGTGGGATCCGCACCGGCGTGAGCGGCGCATCGCGATCATCACCGCGGCAATC
>DASRSS010000115.1:0-4558 GCA_035656335.1 Jatrophihabitantaceae bacterium
CGCACAGCGGCTCGACCCGCTCGCGAGCGAACACGCGCGTGGCCGGGACGCCGACGGCGGGCCACGTCGCCACGGGAACAAGCCGGCATCTCCCCGCGGGCTCGCGCTCGGGCGCCTCTGCCGGTGCCCGTGCTGGCGGCAGCTCGGCGTCCGCGGGCGGTTCGACGGGCGGGGGTGCGACGAGCACCGTCCCGCACAGCGGGCCGACCAGTCCGGCCGGCGGGCCGGCGCATACGACCGCCTCCACTCCGCCGCCCGTGCAGCACAGCACCACGGCGGCTCCGCCCCCGCCGCCACCGCCGGTGAGCCACACCTACACCGGGCAGGCGGTGCGCACGCGGTACGGGACGGTCCAGGTGCAGGTCACGATGACCGGCAGCACGATCACCAACGTGTCGTTCCTGCAGCTGTCGGCGACCGACAGCCGCTCCCAGCAGATCAACGCGAACGCCGGACCGATCCTGCTCGAGCAGACGCTGGCCGCGCAGAGCGCGCAGATCGACGGTGTCTCCGGCGCGACGTACACGACGCAGGGTTACGAGCAGTCGCTGCAGAGTGCGCTCGACCAAGCATGATGTGCCGGTGGCCGACGACTCGCTGACGGTGCTGCGCCGCGTCGAACCGTGCATGGGCACCGTCTTCTCGCTGGACGTCCGCGCGCCGGCCGTCGACGACTCCGCGATCGACGACGTGCTGGCGTGGCTGCACCGAGTCGAAGCGACGTTCTCCACCTACCGGGCGGACAGCGAGATCAGCCGCATCGGCCGTGGCGAGCTGGCGGTAGCGGACGCGTCGCCCCAGGTCGCCGAGATCCTGCGGCGCTGCGAGGAACTCGAGCGCGAGACGGACGGCTACTTCAGCGCCTACCCGGACGGACGGCTGGACCCGTCCGGGCTGGTGAAGGGCTGGGCAATCGAGCGAGCAAGCGACCGGCTGCGTGCGGCGGGCGCCGCGAACCACAGCCTCAACGGCGGCGGCGACGTGCAGTGCGCCGGATCCGCGGCGCCCGGACGTCCTTGGCGGATCGGGGTGATCGACCCGTCCGAGCCGGGCCGAGTTCTCGCGGTGGTGGCCGGCGACGACCTCGCGGTCGCGACGTCGGGCACCGCCGAACGGGGCGCGCACGTGCTGGACCCGCACACGCATGCGCCGGTCACGGCGCTGGCCAGCGTGACCGTGGCCGGCCGCCACCTCGGCACCGCCGACGCGTACGCGACCGCCGCGTTCGCGATGGGCGGGGCGGCGCCGGACTGGCTCGCCGGGCTGCGCGACTACCGCAGCTTCGTCGTCTTCCCGGACGGCGGCACCTGGGCCTCGCCGGGTTTCGCCGGCCAGCCCTGAGCACGACCACGGCGCACGCGCCGCGGCGGCCGGCGTCAGGCCAGCTCGACCAGCCGCTGCTGCAGGAACCGGCGCTCCACCTCATTCTCGGTCAGTAGCAGCGCCTCCTCGTACGCCAGTCGGGCCTCGCCCGTCCGGTCGAGGCGGCGCAGGAAGTCGGCGCGCGCTGCCGCGAGGTAGCCGTAGCCGGCCAGGTGCGGCTCGGCACCGAGCGCGTCGAGCGCGGCCAGCCCGTGCTCGGGCCCGAACGCGAAGCCGACGGCCACCGCGCGGTTCAACGCGACCACCGGCGACGGCCAGCGCTGCAGCAACACGTCGTACAGCCCGACGATCTCCTGCCAATCCGTGTCGTCCCAGCTCGGCGCCGCCGCATGGACGGCCGCGATCGCCGCCTGCAACGCGTACCGGCCGGCCGGACGAGCCCGCAGCGCCTCGCGGACCAGCGCGATGCCCTCCGCGATCGCCGCCCGGTCCCAGGCCGACCGGTCCTGGTCCCGCAGCAGCGCGAGCGCGCCCGACGCGTCGAGGCGGGTCTCGCGCCGCGCGTCGGTGAGCAGCAGCAGCGCCAGCAGCCCCGCCGCGTCGGGGTCCTCCGGCAGCAGCGCCCGCAGCATCCGGCAGAGGTCGAGCGCGCGCTCGACCAGCTCGGCGCGGACCAGGTCGGACCCGCGCGGCGCGGTGTGCCCGGTGCTGAAGATCAGGTACACCACGGCCAGCACCGCCTCCACCCGCGGCGCCAGGTCGTCGGTGGACGGCACGCGGTACGGAATGCGGGCCGTCGCGATCTTCTTCTTCGCCCGCGTGATCCGCGCCGCCATCGTGGCCTCGCTGACCAGGAACGCCCGCGCGACGTCCGCCGTCGACAGGCCGCACACGAGCCGCAGGGTCAGCGCGACCTGCGCATCGCGGTTCAGCGCGGGGTGGCAGCAGGTGCAGATCAGGCGCAGCCGGTCGTCCGGGAAGCCGTCGGCCGGATCGGGCGCGCTCTCGGCCTCGTCGACCACCAGCTCGGGCATCGCCCGCCGGAACAGCACGTCGCGGCGCAGCACGTCCAGCGCCCGGCGGCGCGCGGTCGTCGTCAGCCAGGCACCTGGCCGGTCCGGGATGCCGTCGCGCCACGCCGTCAGCGCCCGCGCGTACGCGTCCTGCACGCATTCCTCGGCCAGGTCGAGGTCGCGGGTGACGCGCACCGTCGCGGCGAGCGTGAAGGCCCATTCGCGACGGTGCGCGTCCGCCACCGCCGCGCTGACGGCCGCGGCGTCGGCGCTCATCGCCTTACTCGAACACCATGATCGGACGGACCTCGTTGCCGCCCGACGCTGCGGCGATCGGCACCTGCTTGGCCATCTCGATCGCCGCGTCCAGGTCGGGCGCCTCGACGAGGTAGAAGCCGCCGAGCGCCTCCTTGGTCTCCGCGAACGGGCCATCAGTCACGTCGAGGCCGCCGGCGCCGTCCGGCCGGACGGTCGTCGCGGTGGCAACCGGCTGCAGCGCGTGGCCGCCCAGGATCGCCTCGCCGTACTTCTCCCCGAACGCGCGGTGTCCCGCGAACATCCGCTCGGTCTTCTCGTTCTGGACGCCGACCCACTCGGACTCGTTGTCGTACAGCAGGATCAGGTACTTCGCCATCACGGATCCTCTCGTCGCCGGTCCGCGGATCGGACCGCCCACCGATACGACGAACGGATCCGGCGCGGATCGACAACACCCTAGTGACGAATTGCCGCGGCGGGACCACCTGTTTTGCGGACCCGCGCCGCAGGGCGGTCAGAGCGAGTCGACGAGCTCGTCCGCGGCGGTGTACGGGTCGGTCGTGCCCACGACGACGCGATCAGCCAGAGAGCCGAGCGCGGCCGAGCCGTGCACGGACGCCAGCCGGCGCCGCACCAGGCCCAGCGCGATCGACTCGATCTCGGTGGCCGCGCGCTCGCGGCGGCGCTGGGCCAGCACGTCGTGACGCGTCATCCAGTCCCGGTGCTTCTCGATCGCCGCGGCCAGCTTGTCGATCCCGCTGTCGGCACTGTTGCCCTTCGCGGCGGACGTCTTGACGATCGGCGGACGCCACGCGCCGGCCTCCGAGTGCCGGCCGCCCAGCGACTGCATGTAGCGCAGGTCGCGCGCCACCTGGTCGGCGCCGTCGCGGTCGGCCTTGTTGACGACGAACACGTCGGCGATCTCGATGATGCCGGCCTTGGCGGCCTGGATGCCGTCGCCGAGACCCGGCGCGAGCACGAGCACGGTGGTGTCGGCCATCGAGGCGATCTCCACCTCGGCCTGCCCGACGCCGACGGTCTCCACGAGCACGACATCGCAGCCGGCCGCGTCCAGCACGCGCAGCGCCTGCGGCACCGCCGCGGAGAGCCCGCCGAGCTGGCCGCGCGAGGCCATCGAGCGGATGAATACGCCGTCGTCGGTCGCGTGGTCCTGCATGCGCACCCGGTCCCCGAGCAACGCGCCACCGGAGAACGGCGACGACGGGTCGACCGCGAGCACGCCGACCCGCTTGCCGTCCGCGCGCAGCGCGCTGACCAGCGCGGACGTGGTCGTCGACTTGCCCACACCGGGCGAGCCGGTGAGCCCGACGACCTGGGCGTGCCCGCCGTGCGGCGCGAGCGCCGCCGCGACCTCGCGCAGCACGGGCGCTGAGTTCTCGACCAGCGAGATTAGCCGCGCGACGGCGCGGGCGCTGGCCGGTCCCCCGGCGCGCGCCTGCTCGACGAGTTCAGCGACGTCGACGGAACGCCGGGACGTCACCGCGCCCGCTTCAGGACGCGGCGGGCACGTGCAGGATCAAGGCGTCGCCCTGACCACCGCCGCCGCACAGCGCGGCCGCACCGGTGCCGCCACCGCGGCGGCGCAGCTCGTACGCGAGCGTCAGCGCGAGCCGCGCGCCCGACATGCCGATCGGGTGGCCGAGCGCGATCGCGCCGCCGTTGACGTTGACGATCTCCTCGCTCACCCCGAGGTCCTTCATCGACTGCACACCGACCGCGGCGAACGCCTCGTTGATCTCGATCAGGTCGAGGTCGGCGACCTGCAGGCCCTCCTTGCCCAGCGCGTGCTTGATCGCGTTGGACGGCTGCGACTGCAGCGAGTTGTCCGGACCGGCGACGTTGCCGTGCGCGCCGATCTCCGCGATCCAGGTCAAGCCCAGCTCCTCGGCCTTCGCCTTGCTCATGACCACGACGGCGCAGGCGCCGTCGGAGATCTGCGAGGA
>DASRSS010000116.1:0-4713 GCA_035656335.1 Jatrophihabitantaceae bacterium
GGGCCGCGGTTGAGCGCTCCGGAATCTCGTACGACGAGGTCGTGCACGTCAACGCGCACGCGACGTCCACGCCGGTCGGCGACATGGGCGAGGCGTCCGCGCTGGCCGACCTGTTCGGCGAGGACACCGTCGTCACGAGCACCAAGTCCATGACCGGGCACCTGCTCGGCGCCGCGGGCGCGATCGAGGCGATCGCCACCGCGCTGGCCGTGCACCACGACGTCGTCCCGCCGACGATCAACCTCGACGACCCGGACGACGAACTGCGCGTGGACGTTCCCCGCGAGGCGCGGCAGATGCCCGTCCCCGTCGCGATCAACGACTCGTTCGGCTTCGGCGGACACAACGCATCCCTGGTGTTTCGCAAGGCCTGAAGGAAGGTTCTGCCATGACGGCATTGGCTCACCCCCACACCGAGCCGGGTGTCGACGACCGCGATCCGCGCGATCCCGAACTGCGCCTGGAGAACCTCTTCGACGCCGACTCGGTCGCGCTGCTGCGTCCGCGTGACACCAGCGGTGTCGTCGCCGCGCGCGGCACGATCGACGGCGCCCCCGCCATCGCGTTCTGCACGGACGCGACGGTTATGGGCGGCGCGATGGGCGTCGACGGCTGCCGGCACATCGTCGACGCGATCGACGTCGCGGTGCGCGAACGCGTCCCGGTGATCGGGCTGTGGCACTGCGGCGGCGCGCGGCTGGCCGAGGGCGTGCTCGCGCTGCACGCGGTGGGGCTGGTGTTCCAGGCGATGATCCGCGCGTCCGGACGCGTCCCGCAGATCTCCGTCGTGCTCGGCCCGGCGGCCGGCGGTGCCGCGTACGGGCCTGCGCTCACCGACCTGGTGATCATGTCCCAGAGCGGGCGCGTGTTCGTCACCGGTCCGGACGTGGTCCGCTCGGTCACCGGCGAGAACGTCGACATGGAGTCGCTCGGCGGCACCGACACGCATGGCCGGCGCAGCGGCGTCGTCCACGTCGTCACCGACACCGAGGAGCAGGCGCTCGCCGCCGCCCGGCAGGCGACCACGCTGTTCGCGTTGCAGGGCGAGTTCGACCTGTCGCTCGTCGGGCCGGACGTCGACCTGTCCGCGCTGCTGCCCGACAACCCGAAGCGCGCGTACGACGTGCACCCGCTGGTCAACGGCGTGCTGGACGCGGGCTCGTTCCTCGAGCTGCACGCCAAGTGGGCGCCGAACATCGTGACCGGTCTGGGCCGGCTCACCGGGCGGACCGTCGGCGTGATCGCGAACAACCCGCTGCGGCTCGGCGGCTGCCTGGACTCGCCGTCCGCCGAGAAGGCGGCGCGGTTCGTGCGGATGTGCGACGCGTTCGGCATCCCGCTGCTCGTCGTCGTGGACGTGCCCGGGTACCTGCCCGGTGTCGGCCAGGAGTGGGACGGCATCGTGCGCCGCGGCGCCAAGCTGCTGCACGCGTTCGGCGAGGCCGTCGTCCCGCGCGTCACGCTGGTCACCCGCAAGACCTACGGCGGCGCGTACATAGCGATGAACTCGCGCTCGCTGGGCGCGAACCGGGTGTTCGCGTGGCCGGACGTCGAGGTTGCGGTCATGGGCGCCTCCGCCGCCGTCGGGATCCTGCACCGGCGCAAGCTCGCCGCGGCCCCGCCCGGCGAGCGCGAGGCGCTGCACGCCGAGCTGACCGCCGAGCACGAGCGGATCGCCGGCGGCGTCGGCAAGGCGATGGAGATCGGCGTCGTGGACGAGGTGATCGACCCGGCACGCACCCGCGCCCTGGTCGCCGAGGCGCTCGCCGCCGCACCGGCCGGACGCGGCGCGCACGGCAACATCCCGCTCTAACTCGCGCCATTGGCATTTCCCGACCGCCCCAAAGAACGGGGCGGGTCGAGAAACGCCAGCCGCAAGCTCCTTCGTCGCGCGGCGCGCGGGCTCTTCGCGCAAGCGCTCATCGCGTGGTGGTCAGCTTGCTTCCGCCAGAGGGCGACGCTGTTGAACTAGACAGCAGAGTGCAGCAGGGTCACGGGGGCGCCGTCACCGCCGAGGCGGTAGGGCTCCAGCTCGATGTCCCACGCGGTGCCGAGCAGCTCGTCCAGCGCGTGCCGGTACTCGTCCACGCTGCGGCAGCGTTCGACCAGGCCACGCAGCCGCTCCTCGCCGACGACGACGTCGCCGTTCGCCGCGGTTGTCCGGCGGTGGAAGCCGCGACCGGGCACGTACGCCAGGCGCTCGCCGTCACTGGCCCAGGTGCCGTCCTCGGTCACCTCGAACACGAGCATCGGCCAG
The DNA here is from genome assembly GCA_035656335.1 of Jatrophihabitantaceae bacterium. Classification (GTDB taxonomy): domain Bacteria; phylum Actinomycetota; class Actinomycetes; order Mycobacteriales; family Jatrophihabitantaceae; genus DASRSS01. Next base: position 2,258 of record DASRSS010000116.1, read on the forward strand.
GCGCGCAGCGAGCCGGCCAGCCGCGCTCCGGTACCGATCGCGCCCGTCCACGCCGCCTCGGCACGCAGATGCTGCGGCGCGGCCGCCTGGGCCGTCCACTCCATCTTCACCGGGGTGCCGAGCACGCCGGCCAGGGCCCACTCCACGTGCGGCGCGATGGCCGACGGCACGCAATGCATGTAGACCACGCCCCGCGTTGCGGGCATGGCGCGGCCGGCCCCGTACTGGGACCCGCGGGCACTCGACATCACACACCTCCGACTCGACGGCGACGCCTTCCCCAGCGGTCCACCTGTCGTAGGTGTGGTTCGCGTCCATTGTGGCGCATGAGGCCCCTGTTACGCCAGTTCCTGCCCTCAGAACACGACGACCGAGCGCAGCACGTCCCCGCGCTGCATCGCGGCGAACGCGTCCTCGACCTGGTCGAGCCCGATCGTCTCGCTGACGAACTTGTCCAGCGGCAGCCGGCCGGCCAGGTGCAGGTCGACGAGCATCGGGAAGTCGCGGGACGGCAGGCAGTCGCCGTACCAGGACGACTTGAGGGCGCCGCCGTGCGAGAAGAAGTCCAGCAGCGGCATCTCCAGGCGCATGTCCGGCGTCGGGACGCCGACCAGCACGACGGTGCCGGCGAGGTCGCGCGCGTGGAACGCCTGCTGATACGTCTCGGGACGGCCGACCGCGTCGATGACGACGTCCGCGCCGTGGCCGCCGGTGAGCGCCCGGATCGCCTCGACCGGATCGGCGGCGCGCGAGTTGACGGTGTCGGTCGCGCCGAGCTCGCGGGCGGTCGCGAGCTTGCGGTCGTCGATGTCGACGGCGACGATCTGCGACGCGCCGGCCAGCCGCGCGCCCGCGACCGCCGCGCAGCCGACGCCGCCGCACCCGATCACCGCGACCGAGTCGCCGCGGGTGACGCCGGCCGTGTTGATCGCCGCGCCGAGCCCGGCCATCACCCCGCAGCCGAGCAGGCCGGCGACCTCGGGACGGACGCTCGGATCGACCTTGGTGCACTGCCCGGCGTGCACGAGCGTCTTCTCGGCGAACGCGCCGATGCCCAGCGCGGGCGACAGCGCCGTCCCGTCCGACAGCGTCATCGGCTGCGTGGCGTTGAACGTGTTGAAGCAGTACCACGGGCGGCCGCGGCGGCAGGCCCGGCAGGTGCCGCAGACGGCGCGCCAGTTCAGGATCACGAAGTCGCCGGCGGCCAGGTCGGTCACGCCGTCGCCGACCGCCTCGACCACGCCGGACGCCTCGTGCCCGAGCAGGAACGGGAAGTTGTCGCTGATCCCGCCTTCGCGGTAGTGCAGGTCGGTGTGGCAGACCCCGCACGCCTGCACGCGGACGAGCGCCTCGCCCGGCGCGGGATCGGGCACCAGCACGGTCTCGACCCGAACCGGCTCGCCGCGGCCGGGACTGACGACGCCACGCACCTCGGAGGTCATGGCCCGATCATGACCGGTTCAGGACTCGCTGACCAGCTTCGCGCCGAAGCCCACCAGGATCGCTGCGGTGAGCGTGTCCAGCCGCCGGCGGATGCGCGGCGCGCTCATCCACGCCGTCACCGTGCCGGCCAGGCCGAGCAGCACGACCCAGTAGATCGCGGTCAGCGCGACGAAGATCGCGCCGAACAGCAGTGAGGTCGGGCCGACGGGATCCCCGTGCGGGATGAAGCCCGGCAGGAACGTCACGAAGAAGACGCCGACCTTCGGGTTCAGCAGGTTCGTGAGCAGGCCGGCGAAGAAGCCGGTGCCGAGGACGCCGCCGCGTCCGCGGGGCGTGTCCTCCACCCGTCCGCGGTTGCGCCACGCCTGCACGCCGAGCCAGACCAGGTACGTGGCGCCCGCGATCCGCAGGATGTCGTAGCCGATCTCGCTGGCGCGCAGCACCGCGGCGAGCCCGAGCGCGGCCGCGCACACCCAGACCGTCAGCCCGCAGAGGTTACCGAGGGCGGTGGTGATCCCCTTGCGCCGTCCGCCGCGCATGATGCTGCGCACGACCACGAGCGTGTCCGGGCCGGGCAGCAGCACGATCAGCGTCGCGGCGACGGAGAAGCTGGCGAGGGCGACGAGCATGGCGCTCATGCTATGCCCGCGACGGCGGCGAATTCAGTCGGTTTCCCGGCGCCGGAACGCGACGCAGCACTGGCCCGGTGCGGGGGCGAGGACGGCGTCGAGCGCGGTGTCCGCGCCGAGGCCGTGCAGCATCCCGCACAGGTAGGCGTGGTTCAGCCCGCAGACGAGTTCGGGCGAGGACTCGACGAGCGGATGGAACGGGCAGTTGCGCAGCCGCAGCAGGTCCTCGCCCTCGGTGCGCACCGGTTCGAAGCCATGCTCGTCGAGCAGGTCGGACGCCAGCCTGGTGGCACGCTCGACGCCGAGCCGCCCGGGCCGCACCCGCTCGCGGACGGCCGCGCCCTCGCGCTCACCGCGGTCGCGGGCGGCCTGTATCGCGGCCTT
>DASRSS010000117.1:0-4911 GCA_035656335.1 Jatrophihabitantaceae bacterium
CGATCAACTGCTCCACGTGCAGCGAGCCTCCGGACGCGACGAGGCTGCGCAGCGCGCGCCCGGCGGTGTCCATCGGGACCGGTATCTCGACGCCGCCGCGAACGAGCGTCAGCGGGCCGAAGGCGCGCACCTGCACCGGCGCGTCGAGCCCGTCCGGTTCGTCCTCGTCGGGAGCGTCCGGGACGGGCGGGACGTCGACGGCGAGTTCGGCGAGCAGCGTCCGCGCGCGGGCGGCCCAGGAACGGGCACCGAGCTCGGCGAACGTCCGCCCCGCCCTCGCGAGCCGCGCGGACGCCGCCTCACGACGCCCCTGTCCGGCGAGCCATTCGCCGAAGCACAGCTCGGTGCGCGCGCGCTCGAACGCCGAGGGCGACTGCTGGTGCCAGCGCAGGGCGTCGGCGAACAGCGCCTCGGCATCGTCCGGGTCGGCGAGCAGCGCACCGACCCGCGCGGCCGCGGCGTGCTCCCACGGCCCCTCGTTCTGCAGGCCGTCGGACATCGCGCGGTGCAGCTGCCGCGCGGCGTCGATCTCGCCGGCGCGCCAGAGCGCCTCGATCTCCTCGGCGCGCCAGTGCAGCGCGCCCGACACGGTGGGCAGCCCCTTCAGCGCCGCGCTGACCTGACCGAACTGCGCGCTCGCTCCGCTCCAGGACCCGGCGGCGAGTTCGGCCAGGCCGAGACCCAGATGCGTCATCGGCGCGAAGGTGTTCACGCCGGTCGAATCGATCAGCTCCAGCGCGTCGGCCGCGTGCTCGCGCATCGCCTCGGTGTCGCCCTTGACGGCCAGCACGAGCGTCAGGCAGGCGTGCGCGAAGAGCTCGAGCGGGTGCTGCTGCTGGCTGCGCGCGAGCGTCAGCGCCTCGGTCGCGGCCATCTCCATCACGTCGAAGTCGGAGGTGAAGTAGGCCGCGTTCGCCAGCAGACCGAGCACGAGCGGAAGCACGCCGGTGGCGCCGACCTTGCGTACCGCGCCGGCGTACTGGCGGCACAGCGCGACCGCCTCGGTGTAGCTCTCCAGCCCGGCCAGTCCGACGACGACCTGCTGCAGCAGGTGCACGACGTCCTGCGGCGACCCGCCGAGGCGGATGAGGTCCACGCTGTGCTGCAGGAAGGGACGGCCCCGGTCGGGCTGGCCGTTGTAGCAGTACGCGATCCCGAGAACGGTCGCCGCGCGGGCCCGCAGGAACGGATCGACGTCTCCGGCGAGCTGATGCGCACGCTCGGCCGTCGCCACCGTGTCCGGGTCGCGCGCGTACAGGGCGAGGATCGCCGCTTCCAGCAGCAGCCGCCCGGCCAGGGTCTGCTCCTGGTCGCAGATCGCGTCGGCCTCGGCGCGCAGCGTCGCCAGGACGGCCGCCTGCTCGCCGGTCAGCACGGCGACGCGGCCGCGCAGGCACAACACGTCGGTTCGCTCGGCGGGACCGTCCGCGTGCCGCAGCGCGTCGTCGAGCAGGCCCGCGGCGCGCTGGCCGTCGCCGACCAGCATCGCGGACTCCGCTGCGGCACAGAGCGCCGAAACCTCTGCTCCCACCACGTCCCCCTGGTGCTCACGGGCGGAACCGTCGGTTCGGGCAGGGCCTCGTGGGCGCACCGAGAATAAGGCTTCCGGGGCGGGATTGACCCGCTGAAGCCGATCTTGGTTGGCCGGATGTGCCGAGCTGTGTTGATCAGTCCAATTTGTGCGCGGTCGCGATCGCGCGGTCCCACTCCCAGATGGCGCGCAGGCTGATCAGCTTGCCGGCGTCGTCCACCCGGTAGACGAACACGCCCTCGGCGCGCATCGCGTAGCCATTCATGGTGGTGTGGATCGTGCCGACGTTCGCGCACTCGTTGCCGGCCGCGAACGAGTCGGTGATCTCGAAGACGAAGCGGTCGACGTTGGCGATCGTCTTGTCCCAGAACGCCGACCGGCCGGCGCGGCCGTGATGCCCCGCGCCCTCCGGGTCGAACACGGACGGCCCGACGGGGTCCTCGATCCAGCCGTCCTCGGTGAACAGGTCCAGCCACTCGTCCTTCGCCTTGCGGCACACCGCGTCGTACGACCGCAGCGCGGCGTCGCGCGCAGGGTGCGACGCCTGGGACGGTGCTTTCCAGTCGACCGTCGAGTCGCTCATGGTCTCGCTCCTACTCCGGCCTGGCCGCGCCGACCACCCACATGGAGAAGAACTGGGAGCCGCCGCCGTAGGCGTGGCCCATCGCGGTGCGGGCGCCGTCCACCTGATGTTCCTCGGCGCGACCCATCACCTGACGGGCCGCCTCCAGGAAGCGCAGCATCCCGGACGCGCCGATCGGGTTCGAACTCAGCACGCCACCGGACGCGTTCACCGGCAGCTTGCCGCCGATCTCCGTCTCGCCCGCCTCGGTCAGCTTCCAGCCCTCGCCCTCGGCGGCGAAGCCGAGGTTCTCCAGCCACATCGGCTCGAACCACGAGAACGGGACGTAGATCTCGGCCGCGTCGATCTGCCGGAGCGGGTCGGTGATCCCGGCCTGCTTCCACAGCGAGGCGGCCGCATCGCGCCCGGCCTGCGGGTTCACCTGGTCGCGCCCGGCGAACGTGGTGGGCTCGCTGCGCATCGCGGTCGCGTGGATCCAGCCCGGGTTCGCGCACGCGGCCGCCGCGTTCTCGCTACCGATCACGATCGCCGCCGCGCCGTCGGAGGACGGGCACGTCTCGTCGTACCGGATCGGGTCCCACAGCATCTGCGACGCCTGCACCTGTTCGAGCGTGATGTCCGGCTGGTGCAGGTGCGCGTACGGGTTCTTCGCGCCGTTGCGGCGGTCCTTCACGGCGACCAGTGAGCCGATGTGCTGTGGCGCGCCCGAGCGGCGGATGTAGGAACGCACGTGCGGCGCGAAGTAGCCGCCCGCGCCGGCCCCTACCGGCATGTTGAACGGCACCGGGATCGACAGTGCCCACATCGCGTTGGACTCCGACTGCTTCTCCCACGCGACGGCCAGCACCCGCTCGTGCACGCCGGACTGGACCAGACTGGACGCCACGATCGCGGTCGCGCCACCGACCGAGCCAGCGGTGTGCACGCGCAGCAGCGGCTTGCCCACCGCGCCGAGCGCATCGGCCAGGTACAGCTCGGGCATCATCACGCCCTCGAACAGGTCCGGCGCCTTGCCGACCACGACGGCGTCGATGTCCTTCCACTCGACCTGCGCGTCGAGCATCGCGCGGTCGATCGCCTCGCGGCACAGGCCCGCCATCGAGACGTCGGGACGCTTCGCCTTGTGGTGCGTCTGGCCGGTGCCGAGCACCGCGGCCCGCTGCTTGCTCATCGAGCCGCCTCCATCACGCAGACGAGATTGTGTTGCAGCGCCGGCCCGCTGGTCGCGTGGGCCAGCGCGCGGCCCGCCTCGCCGGACATGATCCGGTTGGCCGCCTCGCCGATACGCGTCAGGCCGCCGGCGAACATCGGGTTGCCGGCGAGCGGCCCGCCGGACGGGTTGATGCGGACGTCGCCGTCCAGGCCGAGCGCGCTGCGCAGGATCAGTTCCTGATGCGTGAACGGGGCGTGCAGCTCGGCGACGTCGAAGCGGGATCCGTCCACGCCGGCGGCAGCACCCGCCGCTGCGGCCGACGGGGACGAGGTCAGGTCGCGGCCGCCGAGATGGCTGGACTCGATGCGGTGCGCGATGCCCGTGATCAACGCCGGCCGCTCGGTGAACTCGGCGGCCCGCTCGGCGCTCGCCAGGACGATCGCCGCGGCGCCGTCGGTGACCGGTGCGCAGTCGTGCTTGCGCAGCGGGTCGGCGAAGTAGGGCTCGGCGAGCAGCTCGTCGGCGTCCTTGCTGCCTTGCAGCTGGGCGTTCGGGTTCGTCTCGGCGTCGCGGCGGCTGCGGACGGCGACGTCGGCCATGTCGCGCTCGGACCACAGTCCGGCGTCCAGGCCGAGCCGCGCCTGCAGGCCGGCGATGCTGATCGAGTCCGGCCAAAGCGGCGCGACCGTGTACGGGTCGAGCTGCAGTGCCAGCGTCCGGCGCAACAGCCCCGCGGACGACTTGCCGAAGCCGTAGGCGATCGCGGTGTCGACCTCGCCCGTCTTGATCTTCAGCCAGGCCTCGTACAGCGCCCACGCGCCGTCCGCCTCGACGTGCGACTCCGTGATCGGCGGGAACGTGCCGATCGCGTCGAGCGCCGAGATGAACGAGAACGCGCGGCCGGACAGGTAGTCCGACGACCCGGAACACCAGAAGCCGATGTCTCTGTTGGTCAGGCCGGTCGCCGCGTAGAGCTGCTCGAACACCGGCACGAGCGCCTCGACGCCGTTGGTGGTGCCGCTGGTGTGCCGCTCCTGCGGTGCCTGCGCGAACGCGACGACTGCGACGTCGGCCATCACAGGTGCTCCTTGTAGCTGTCGTAGTCGGCGTCCGGCTCGCCGGTGGGCCGGAAGTACTCGATGTTCTGCAGCGTCGGGCCCCATTCCTCGCGCGGCCGCCACGCGGCTTCGACGCGCATGCCCATGCGCACCTCGGACGCCTCGCAGCCGAGGATCAGGTGCAGGAACGGGATGTCCGCGCCGTCCAGCAGCACGTACGCGGCGACGTACGGCGGCTTGATCCGCTGGCCCAGGAACGGGACGTTGACGATGCAGAACGTGGTGACCACGCCGCGGTCCGGCAGCTCGACGTACTCGCCCGGGGGGACGCCGTCGGTCGGGCAGGCGCTGCGCGGCGGAATGTAGACCTTCTCGCACACCGGGCAGCGCTGGCCGACCAGCTTGCCCTGCTCGAGCGCCTGCAGGTAGCGCGTCTCCTCCATCGAGGCGGAGTGCTGCACGCTGAGCTGCACGGGGGTCGTGATCATCTCGACCGGATCGACCCGTTCGGCCGGCGCCGCGGTTGCGGGCGCTGCACCGTCGGCCGGGACGAAGCAGGCGATGTCGTTGATGTTGCCGGCGGGGG
>DASRSS010000118.1:0-31914 GCA_035656335.1 Jatrophihabitantaceae bacterium
CGGTCGGCACGAGGATCGCGGCCGCGGTGAGCCCGACGACGGCCGCGCCGAGTCCGGTCAACGCGGGCGCGGGCAGGTAGGGATGCCAGTCGCCGGTGAGCGCGCGCGTCACCGCGATCAGCGCCGCGGCGCCGCTGCCCACACCGAACACGACACCCATCGCGGCGATCGCGGCCGTCTGCCAGCCGGCCATCGCGAGCAGTTGCCGCGAGTCCGCACCCACCCGGTCGAGCAGCAGCAGCGACTCGCGTCGCTCGAGCGTCGCGCACACCAACGTGTTGACGAGCGAGACTGCCGCAAGCAGGCCGATGAACAGGACGATCATCGTGTTCAGGTAGTTGTCCTGCTCGTCCAGCCGCTTCGCCGCGGCGTTCGCCTTGCCCTGGGACTGAATCGTCAGCCCGGGATAGCTCGCGTGCAGCGACGACAGCGCTCCGGTCCGTCCGGCGACGAGTACCTGGTCCAGCGTCGGTGAGCCGAGGTGCCCACCACCGGCCGCGGCGAGCGGGATCACCGCGTCGCCGAATCCCATTCCGTGCCGGTAGACCGCGACCAGCCGGGCGGCGTACGGCGTGCCGTCCGCGAGGTACGTGTGCAGGATCGTGCCCACCTTCGTGGACCCGGCCTCCAGCCGGCTCAGCGCGATCTGTCCTGGCCGGATCCGGTCCAGCCGTCCGGACACCACGTCGAGCTTCAGCACGCCCGCGATGTCCCCGCCGGTCAGGGCCGCGGCCCCGACCGCCTCGCCGCCGCCCTGCGGGACGAACACGGTCGTGGACGCGACGCCGAGCGCGCCGCGGACTCCGAGCGCCCGCTGCGCGGCCGTGACGACGGACGGCTGCACGCCGCCGGGTGCGGTGAGCACGACGTCGGCGGTCATCCGCTGCGCGGTCTGCGTCTCGTCGGCGTGCAGCGCGGTCGCGTTGACGAGGTACACCGTGCCCAGGAAGCCGACGCTGAGCGCGACCGCCACGACCGCGGACGCGATACGTCCCGGGCGGCGCTGGATGTCCGCGAGCGCCAGCCGGGCGCCCGGGCCGCCGAACAGCCGCAGCGGCGCGCGCAGCACCAGCTCGGCCAGCCGGACCAGAACCGGACCGAGCAGCGCGACCGCGGCAACCAGGCACAGCAGGGTCATCAGGGCGAGATTCATCTGGTCGGTCGGGTTCGTCGCCTCGTTGAAGGTGAGCAGCGACAGCGTTATGCCGCCGCCCAGTCCGGCGATCCCGAGCAGCAGCCGGATCACGCTGGGCCGCGTGCGGTCGACGGCCGTCTCGCGCAGCGCGAGCGCCGGATCGGTGCGGCCGGCGCGCCAGCCCGCCACGAAGCCGGACAGCTGCGCCACCACCAAACCCGCGCCGCACACGATCGGCACCAGCCAGCCGGCCGACCAGGCGGACGTGCCCGCGGGCATCAGCCCGTGCCGAGCCATGCCGGCCACCGCGACGCGGGCCAGGCCGACGCCCAGCGGGTAGCCGAGCAGCCCGCCGACGACACCCAGGACCGCCAGCTCAGCGGCCAGCCCGCGCCGCAGCTGACCGGGTGTCGCGCCGACGGCGCGCAGCAGCGCGAAGTTGCGCCGCCGTCCGGCCACCGACAGGCCGACGGCGCCGGCCACCACGAACAGCGAGATCACCACGAGCGGGATGCCCGCGCCGAGAGCGAAGTCGCTCATGTTCTGCTTGTCGCCCGTGCTGGCCACGTCCTCGGCCCGTCCGCGCTGAGCACCAGTGAGCACGCTGAAGCCGGGGCCGGCTACTTGCTTGATCCGCGCGGCGACCGCGTCGGTTTCGCCCGCCGCGGCGAAGACTCCCAGCAGGTCGGCGGCACCCGATCGTCCGGCGAGCTGCGCGGCGCGTTGATCGGTGAGGAAAGCCTGGCCGGGACCGGCGGTCAATCCCGTGACGGTGAACGGTCCGCTGTCGCGGCCGGTCAGGACGATCCGGTCGCCGGCACGCATCCCGAGGCGCGTCGCGGTTGCCGCCGGCAGCGCGATCTCGTCCGTTGCGCGCGGTACGCGCCCCGAGGTGAGCCGGTCCGGGGTCAGCGCGGCGCTGCTCCAGCCGTGCGCGGTCAGCGTGGCAGCGACGCGTGTGCCGCCGGCTGCCCGGACGGAGACGGGCACCGACACGTCCGCGACGACGCGGGTCACCCCCGGGATCGTGCGGAGCCGCCCGGCCAGCGTGTCGGGCACCGGCCGGAACGCGGTGAGCGGCAGCGACTCCGCATTGTCCCCGTGGCCGAAGTGGACGTGCTGGTCGCCGATGACTACAACCGGCGCCGCGGCCAGCCGGCGCACCGGTGTGTGCATGGTGACCGCCGTACCGATCATGCTGCCGACGACGGTGGCCATCGCCGCCGCCGCAACGAGGGTGACCAGGATCCCGGCGGCGGCGGATGGGGAACGGCGCAGCGACGCCCAGAGCTGACGCATCACCGCTGTTCCGTTCCGAGCCGGTGCAGCCAGCTCTCCAGTTCGGCCGCGTCCGGGCGGTCGAGCTCGGTCACGACGCGGCCGGCGTGCAGCAGCAGCGCACGGTCCGCCCAGCTGGCGAGCGTCGGTTCGTGCGTCACCACGACGACGGTCTGGCCGAGCTCGTCGACGGCCCAGCGCAGCAGTGAGCGCACCTCGGCGGACGTGTGCGGATCGAGCGCGGCTGTCGGCTCGTCGGCGAACATCACGTCCGGCGCGGTGATCAACGCGCGGGCGATGGCGACGCGCTGCTGCTGGCCGCCGGACAGCGTGTGCGGCAGGCGGCGCAGTAGCGCGCCGACGCCGACCCGCTCGGCCAGCCCGGCGACGACGGCGCGATCGACGCGGCGGTGATCCAGCCGTAGCGGCAGGGCGATGTTCTCGGCCACGGTCAGCGTCGGAACCAGGTTGAGCGACTGGAACACGAAGCCGACCTGGCGGCGGCGCAGCTTCGACAGCGCCCGCCGGTTGAGCTTGGTCAACTCGGTGCCGCCGAGCCGGATCCGTCCCGACGACGCACGGTCCAGGCCGGCGGCGCACTGCAGCAGCGTCGACTTGCCCGAGCCGGACAAGCCCATTACCGCGGTCAGGCTGGCGCGGGGGAAGGCCGCGCTGATCCCGTCCAGGGCCGGGACGCCGCGGCGGGAGTAGCGCTTGGTCACGTCGACCAGCTCGACGGCGGGGCAGGTTTCGGCATCGGATGGTTCTGCGGCGGGCAGGGCGGCGGGACTCGTGGGCAACGTCGTCGTCATGCTTCGAGCCTGGCGGCGCGGGCCGTCCCGGACGAGGGAGATGCCTCCCCGATCCGTGGTGAGGAAAACCCCACCATGATCGATCGCGCCGGGGGCGGCCGGGCACGCGCGTGGTCGGACGGCCCCCGTTCGCCCCGTACGATTGGGGGCCGAACAAGCCGAATCAGGAATGGGGTTGCCGCGTGGCACTCGAGAGGCGCGACGACCTGCGCAATGTGGCGATCATCGCCCACGTCGACCATGGCAAGACAACACTCGTGGACGCGATGCTCTGGCAGTCCGGGGCGTTCACCGCGCACCAGGCCGACACCGGTGACGTCGCCGAGCGGGTGATGGACTCGAACGACCTCGAGCGCGAGAAGGGCATCACGATCCTCGCGAAGAACACCGCGGTCGAGCACGTCACCGCGGACGGCAAGCGCGTCACAATCAACATCATCGACACGCCCGGGCACGCCGACTTCGGCGGCGAGGTCGAGCGCGGACTGTCGATGGTGGACGGTGTCGTGCTGCTGGTCGACGCGTCCGAAGGGCCTTTGCCGCAAACGCGATTCGTGCTCCGGAAGGCGCTCGCTGCCAAGCTCCCGGTCATCCTCGTGATCAACAAGGTGGACCGTCCGGACGCGCGCATCGCCGAGGTCGTCGACGAGACGTACGAGCTGTTCCTGGACCTGGACGCGAGCGAGGACCAGATCGACTTCCCGATCGTGTACGCGTCCGCGAAGGCCGGGCGCGCGTCGCTGGAGCGTCCCGAGGACGGCGGCATGCCCAAGGAGGAGAACCTCGCGCCGTTCTTCCAGACGCTGCTCGCGACCATCCCGGCGCCGAGCTTCGACGACGCGGCGCCGCTGCAGGCGCACGTCACGAACCTGGACGCGTCCCCGTACCTCGGCCGCCTCGCGCTGTGCCGCGTGCACAACGGGACGATCCGCAAGGGCCAGCAGGTCGCGTGGTGCCGCGCGGACGGATCCGTCCAGCGCGTCAAGGTCACCGAGCTGCTTATGACCAAGGCGCTGGAGCGGTTCCCCGCCGAGCAGGCCGGGCCGGGCGACATCATCGCGATCGCCGGCATCCCGGACATCACGATCGGCGACACGCTCGCGGACCCGGACGACCCGCGTCCGCTGCCGGTGATCACGATCGACGAGCCGTCCATCTCGATGACGATCGGCATCAACACCTCGCCGCTGGCGGGGGAATCGGGCAACAAGCTCACCGCGCGCCAGGTGCTGAACCGGCTGGAGGCGGAGCTCATCGGCAACGTCTCGATCCGCGTGCTGCCGACCGAGCGTCCCGACACCTGGGAGGTGCAGGGACGCGGTGAGCTGCAGCTGGCCGTCCTGGTCGAGATCATGCGCCGCGAGGGCTTCGAGATCACCGTCGGCAAGCCGCAGGTGGTCACGCGCACGGTGGACGGCAAGGTGCTGGAGCCGACCGAGCGGATGACTATCGACGTGCCGTCCGAGTACCAGGGCGTCGTGATCCAGCTGCTCGCGCTGCGCAAGGGCCGGCTGGAGCAGATGGTCGACCACGGCACCGGTTGGATCCGGATGGAATACCTGGTGCCGGCGCGCGGGCTGATCGGCTTCCGTACCGAGTTCCTGACCGAGACGCGCGGCACCGGGCTGCTGCACCACGTGCACGAGGGCTACGAGCCGTGGGCCGGCGAGATTCGCACCCGGCCGTCCGGCTCGCTCGTCGCGGACCGTCGCGGGGTGACCACCGGGTTCGCGCTGGCGAACCTGCAGGAGCGCGGGACGATGTTCGTCGGCCCGGGCACCGACGTGTACGAGGGCATGATCGTCGGCGAGAACTCGCGCGCCGACGACATGGACGTGAACCCCACCAAGGAGAAGAAGCTCACCAACATGCGGCAGTCGTCCGGCGACGTGCTGATTCCGCTGATCCCGCACCGGGTGCTGTCGCTGGAGCAGGCGCTGGAGTTCTGCCGCGACGACGAATGCGTCGAGGTCACGCCCGGGACGGTGCGCATCCGCAAGGTGGAGCTGACCGCCGAGGCCCGAGCGAAGACCCGCTCCCGCAACCGCGCCAAGTAGGTCTCCGCTTTCCACCTTTCAGCGGGGTTATCCGGCGCGATTTACGCCGCTGAAAGGTGGAAAGCCGGGTGGCTGCTGGAGGGCGACCCATTTGCGCGGGCCGGTTTGTTGCGCACCACGCACGTATGCCTTGTTCAGCCGCTCGACGAGCCGGTCGATCGCGGCGAGGTCGAGGCTGCCCCAGCGAACGACGACCAGGCCCAGCTGCTCGAAGAGCTCCTGGCGGAGTTTCTCCTTGCGCAGGCTCGTCCGGTCGAGGTCGTTGTCGTACTTCTCCAGTCCGTCAGCCTCGCCGATCACGCCGAACTCCGGCCAGAGGAAGTCCGCGCGTCCGGCGAAGTTGCCGTTCAGGTCGTAGATCGACATCTGCAGCTGGGGAGCGGGCACGAGGCCGTCCAGCTTGAAGCGACTGGCGGACTCGAGCGGGGACTCCGAGCGTTCGTCGGCGAATTCGATCGCCCGCCGTGCGGCGCGGATCCCGGGCCAGCCTCGGCAGTCGCGGACGTGCGCCCATAACGTCGTCAGTTGCACCAGCCCGCGATGCAATGCACTGTCCGCCGCAACCACGGCGCTGAGCGGGCCGTCCTCCCGGCCGATGTCGATGATCGTTCGCGCGACGTCGGTGACCGGGACGCCGGCGAAATCGATGAGATGCGACGGGGGCAGCTGCGCGCGGTGTAGGTGCGCGCGTTCGACGTCGCCCACAAAGTGGGGAGGCACCGTGACGCAGGGAAGCTCCGGGTGATGCCACATGCTGAGCTCGTGGATAGCCGCGGCCGACGCGTGGCTGACTGCTGCCGACGGATTGGCGAGCGCAGCCGCCAGCGCCGCGATCTGCAGCTCCTGGCGCTGCTGATCGAAGTGGTTGTCAGGCCGGATCTGGTGCGTCCCGAACACTCCCGGGCGGAGTCGAACAAGGCGACCGCGGTTGACCGCGTGGCGCAACGCGTCCGGAGTCCATCCGGCAGCGAGCGCCTCATTGAGCGTGAACACGCCGAGGCGGGATTTCGAGGATTCAGGCGGAAACGGCACGAATCGAGATTGGCCGCCTCTCCGTGCGCAGACCAGGGGGCGTCCGAATCTGTGGATAACCCTCCGCCGAGCACGGCTTTCCACCTTTCAGCGGGATTTTTGGGCCCGATTCACGCCGCTGAAAGGTGGAAAGCGGGGTGGTTAGGGTGGGGGCGTGTTGGTGGAGCGGATGCGTGGCTTCGGGACGACGATCTTCGCCGAGATGTCCGCGCTCGCGGTGCTCACCGACAGCGTCAACCTGGGCCAGGGCTTCCCCGACACCGACGGTCCGGCCGAGCTCCTGGACGCGGCCGCCGAGGCGATCAGGACCGGCCACAACCAGTACCCGCCCGGCCCGGGCATCGCCGAGCTGCGGCACGCGATCGCCGCGCACCAGCACCGCCACTACGCCCTGACGTTCGACCCGGACACCGAGGTGCTGGTCACCGCGGGCGCCACCGAGGCGATCGCGGCGAGCATCCTCGCGCTGACCAGCCCGGGCGACGAGGTCGTCATGTTCGAGCCGTACTACGACTCGTACGCGGCGACCGTCGCCCTGGCCGGCGCGACCCGGCGCACCGTCACGCTCCGCCGCGACACCAACGCCGACACCCACTCCGGCGCCGATACCGACTCCGACACCTGGGCGTTCGACCCGACCGAGCTGCGCAACGCGATCACCCGTCACGCAAAGGTGATCCTGCTCAACACGCCGCACAACCCGACGGGCAAGGTGTTCACGCACGACGAGCTGGACATGATCGCCGAGCTGGCCGTCGCGCACGACCTCGTCGTCGTCGCGGACGAGGTCTACGAACACCTCACGTTCGACGGACGGGTGCACACGCCGATCGCCGCGCGACCCGGCATGCGCGAGCGGACCGTGACGATCTCCAGCGCCGGCAAGACGTTCAGCGTCACGGGCTGGAAGATCGGCTGGATCTGCGCCCCGCCGGAGCTCGTCGCCGCGGTCCGCACCGTCAAACAGTTCCTCACCTACGTCAACGGCGCGCCGTTCCAGCCCGCGGTCGCCCAGGCGCTCGGCGGCGACGTGTCCGCGCTCGCGCCGAGGCTGCAGGCTCAGCGCGACCTGCTCTGCGACGGCCTGGTCGAACTCGGCTGGGACGTGATCCGTCCGCAGGCGACCTACTTCGCCACCGTGGACGTCGGCCGCGACGGCGTCGACTTCTGCCGCGACCTGCCGCACCGCGCCGGCGTCGTCGCGATCCCCAGCCGCGTCTTCTACGACTCGCCGGCCGGGGACCACTACGTGCGCGTGGCCTTCTGCAAGCGTCCCGAGGTGATCGAGGAGGCGCTGCGGCGGCTGAAGGGAATGACGGCATGACGGCCGAGCGGCTGCTTGCGGAGCGAGCATGAAAGTCGCGGCGGTTCAGCACGACATCGTCTGGGAGGACGCCGAGGCCACGCGCCGGCACGTCGCGCCGATGATCGCGCAGGCGGCGGACGCGGGCGCGCGCCTGATCACCCTGACCGAGATGTACGCGACCGGCTTCTCGATGCGCCCGGAGCGGGTCGCCGAGGACGAGGGCGGCCCCAACGAGACGTTCCTGCTCGAGCAGGCGGCCCAGCACGACGCGTACCTGATCGCCTCGATCGCCCAGCGCGGCCCGGACGGCAGGTACCGCAACAACGCGGTGCTCGCCGGCCCGGACGGATCCGTCCAGCGCTATGCCAAGATCCACCCGTTCAGCTACGCCGGGGAGCACGAGCACTACGTGGCAGGCGACCGGCACGTGACCGTCCAGGTCGACGAGCTGCGCGTGACGCTGTTCGTCTGCTACGACCTGCGCTTCGCGGACGAGTTCTGGGCGCGCGCGCTCGACACCGACCTGTACGTGGTGCCGGCCAACTGGCCGCAGGCCCGCCGGTCGCACTGGCGGGCGCTGCTACGGGCGCGCGCGATCGAGAACCAGGCGTACGTCTGTGGGACGAATCGGGTCGGATCGGCCAAATCCACCCCCCACGCCGGTGACTCCGTGCTGCTCGACCCGCTCGGTGAGGTGCTGGCCGAGGCCGGCGCGGAGGAGGCGGTGTTGGTGGCCGACATGACGCGGGCTACCGTGTCGGCGGTACGTGCGCAGTTCCCGTTCCTGGTCGACAGGGCACCGGTGCGGTCTTAGGACGACACGTCCGTGTATCACCAGTATTAACTCTTGGTCACGATCAAGGGGCGCATGGGCGGCTGGCCTTGTCTGCGGACCTGGCAGCGGCTTGAGTTGCCAGTTGGCCGGTGGGCAGATCGTCCCCGGACCATTTCACAGGAGGTCACTCACCAGTGAGAGTCCACATGGGCGCCAAAGGTGGCAAGGCTGCGCTCGCCTGCGCAGCGATCGCCGCGTTGGCCATCACCGGCTGTTCGTCCAGCGGTGGCAGCGGCAAGTCCGGTAACAACAACGGCGGCGGCAAGAGCGGTGGCACGCTGATCTTCGGCGAGTCGACCGGCTTCCCGGACAACCTGATGCCGCTGATCGCAGCGGGCAACTCGACCGCGGGCGGCAACCTCGAGGTGCGTCTGCTGGACGGTCCGTTCCGCGTCTCGCCGAAGTTCACGTATGTCCCGGACAACGACCAGGCCACCAGCGCCACCTCGACGATGGTGAACGGCCAGCAGGTCGTCGACATCAAGATCAACCCGAAGGCCGTGTGGGCTGATGGTCAGCCGATCACCGCCGCGGACTACGTCTTCACGTGGCAGGCGACCAAGTCGTCCGACCCGAAGAACGGCGGCTGCGCGGCGCTCCTGAGCACCGTCGGTGTGGACCAGATCGAGAGTGCGACCGCGGTGAACGACCACGAGGTCAAGTTCACCTTCATGAAGGGCAAGCCGTTCCCGGACTGGGAGGGCCTGTTCGCTGCCGGCAACGGTGGTCTGCCGGTGCTGAGCAAGCACGTCTTCGACAAGGGCAGCCCGAAGGCCGACTGTGACTACATCACCAAGGGCTGGCCGGTTGCCGACGGCATTCCGCTGGGCGCGCAGAACGGCCCGTGGCTGCTGGAGAAGAGCAACATCGACGTCAGCAACAAGACGTTCACGCTGGTGCACAACCCCAAGTACTGGGGCGCCGCGCCGAAGCTGGACAAGCTGGTCGACGCCTACATCGGTTCTGACTCCGACACGAACGTGAAGGCGCTGCAGAACCAAGAAGTCAACATGGTGTACCCGCAGCCGCAGCTCGACCTGGTGTCGAACCTGCAGAGCCTGACGAACGTGACGACCGAGATCAACTTCGGTGTGGCGTTCGAGCACTTCGACTTCAACACGGCCGACCCGCTGCTCGCGCACAAGGAGATCCGTGAGGCAATCGCCTACGCGATCGACCGCCCCGCGCTCGTGAAGGCCACCGTCGGTGCCTTCTCGGACAAGGCGTCCGTGCTGAACAACCGCCTGCTGATGACCAACCAGCCGGGCTACGAGGACCACGGCGGCGACTACTCGCAGCAGAACCTCGCCAAGGCCAAGAGCCTGCTGACCGGCATCGGCTGCACGGTGGGCAACGCCAAGACGCCGACGACCTGCTTCGGCAAGCCGCTGACGTTCAAGGTCATCACCACCCAGGACAACCCGCTGCGTGACCAGACGATCCAGATCGCCGCGCAGCAGGTCAGTGCCCTCGGTATCAAGCTGACCGAGTACGCCGACCCGAACATCTTCGGCGGACCGAACGACTCGCAGTCGCTGGCCAGCGAGCAGTTCCAGATCGCCCTGTTCGCCTGGGTCGGTGGCCCGAGCATCTCGTCCAACGCCTCGATCTACCTGAGCCCGAAGGGCGGTGGCGTCGGCCAGAACTACACCCAGGGCGGCACCCCGCAGATCGACTCCGCGCTGAAGAGCATGACCAGCGCGGCGAACACGCAGGACGAGATCAAGTTCGCCAACCAGGCCGACGCCCTGCTGTGGCAGCAGATGTACACGCTGCCGCTGTACCAGAAGCCGACGCTGCTCGCGTTCGACTCGAACTACAGTGGCATCGCGGACAACGCCACGCAGGCGGGTCCGCTGTGGAACTCGGACACCTTCACGAAGGACTAGTCACCACAGCAAGAGCAAGGGTGCCGGGACTCGGAGGCAACTCCGGGTCCCGGCACCACCCATGCCGAGTTCGCTTTCGTGTGGCGATCCTGCACGGACGCTGACCCCGGGATGGTGCTCTACAGCGCGCGGCACCACAATGGTCGCGTCGACCCCTAGGGACCGAGGTCACTCGTGCTGATCTATACCGTTCGCCGGCTGGTGAGCAGCCTCCTGGTGCTGCTGGTCGCGTCGTTCATCGTCTTCATGTTCGCCGCGGCCTCGTACGACCCGCTCAAGCCGTTGCGATCGCGCAACCCCCCGCCGACCCCCCAGTCGCTCAAGCTGGCCGCGCACCAGGCGCACCTGGACCAACCGGTCCTGACGCGGTACTGGAACTGGCTGCGGCACATGATCGGGTGGGACGGCAGCTTCCCGTTCCTGAAGCTGAACTTCGGTAACGACGTGCACAACGCGCCGGTGGCGCACAACCTCGGCCTGCGGCTCGAGGTCACGACTCGCATGATCATCGGTGCGATCATCCTGGCGGTCATCCTCGCCGTCGTGCTGGGCGTCATTTCCGGCGTCCGCAAGGACAAGGCGTTCGACGCCGTCGCGACCGTGGTTACCTTCATCCTGCTGGCGCTGCCGACCTTCTGGTTCGCCGCGGTGCTCAAGCAGTTCGCGATCAACATCAACCAGCACGCCGGCTCGCTGGTCTTCTATACCGCCGGCACCCAATCGTTCGGCGCACCACCGCCGAGTTCGTTCTTCAGCATCACCGGCGACCAGTTGCAGCACATGATCCTGCCGACGGTCTCGCTCGGCCTGCTGACGGCGTCCGGCTGGATCCGCTACCAGCGCGCGTCGGTCATCGATGTGCTGGACTCGGACTACATGCGCCTGGCCCGCGCGAAGGGCGTCCGCAACCGGACGGTGATCCGTCGGCACGGCCTGCGCAACGCGCTCATCCCGCTCGTCACTGTCATGGCGATCGACATCGGCGCGCTGTTCGGCGGCGCGATCATCACCGAACAGGTTTACGACTGGCACGGCATGGGGGAGTACCTGAACACCGCAATCTTCAACGAGGACACCTACGCCGTGGCCGGCTGGGTCATGGTGTCGGCAGTGTTCGTCGTCGTGTTCAACCTGCTGGCCGACCTGATCTACGCGGTGCTCGATCCGCGAATCCGGTTGTCGTGAGGGGGCGAACCAGATGACGTCACAGCAGGATTCACTGCAGACCGCCCTCCCGCCGTCCGCCTCGGGCGAGCAGCCCGGCGAGTTCGCCGGTGCATCGGAGTCGCAGGGCAAGCAGGCGTTCAAGCGCTTCGTCCGCAGCCCGATCCCGATGGTCGCCACCGTGTTCTTCGTGCTGGTGGTGCTGACGGCGTTCATCGCGCCGTACTTCTACCGCTGGAAGTTCAACCGCATCGACGCGCGCAAGGACGCCCACGGGCACTACATCGCGCTGTCCCTGCACCCGGGCCAGAAGGGCCACCCGCTCGGCACCGACGGCACCGGGTTCGACCTGCTCGCCCAGATGATGCGCGGCACCCAGCGCGACGTGATCATCGTGGTGCTCGCGACGGTCATCGCGCTCATCATCGGCATCACGATCGGCGCGCTCGCCGGCTACTTCGGCACCTTCATGGACAACCTGCTGATGCGCATCGTGGACGTGATGCTCTGCGTCCCGGTGCTGGTCATCCTGATCATCGTGGCCAGCAACTACCCCGGCCTCGGCGCTGTCGGTCTGGGCCTGCTGCTCGGCCTGTTCGGCTGGATGGGACTGTCGCGCCTCGTGCGCGCGCAGTTCCTGGCGCTGCGCGAGCGGGAGTTCGTCGAGGCGGCGCACGCGATGGGCGCGAGCAACTTCCGCATCATCTTCCGGCACCTGATCCCGAACGCCCTGAGCACGATCCTGGTGTTCTCGACGCTGTTCGCGGCGGTGTCGATCATCGCCGAGACGTCGCTGACTTATCTCGGGTATGGCGTGCACCCGCCGGACACGTCCCTCGGCCTGCTGATCTCCAAGGGTGTGGACGCGGCACAGACCCGGCCGTGGCTGTTCTACTACCCCGGCATCCTGATCCTGTTGCTGGTGCTCGCCGTGAACCTGATCGGTGAGGGCATCCGCAACGCCTTCGACCCGCGTCACAACCGGGTGCGTGACTGATGAGTGAGTCCATGCCAGATCCGCAGGCCGCGTTCGACGTCCAGACTCAGGGACGGGAGGCGGACGACGACATCCTGCTGTCCGTCGACGACCTGACCGTCACGTTCGGCGGCGAGAAGGGCGTGCACGCGGTCCGCGGCGTCAGCTACGTCGTGCGCCGGCACGAGACCCTGGGCATCGTGGGCGAGTCCGGTTCGGGCAAGTCGGTGACGTCGCTCGCGGTCATGGGCCTGCTGCCGAAGTCCGCCCGGATCACCGGTTCGGTGAAGTTCCGCGGCAAGGAACTGGTCGGCGCCAAGGACAAGAGCATGTCGACGATCCGCGGCAAGCGGATCGCGATGATCTTCCAGGATCCGATGACCTCGCTCGACCCGGTCTACAAGGTCGGTGCGCAGATCACCGAGACGCTCAAGGTGCACAACCCGCAGATGTCGCGGGCCGACATGCGCAAGCGGGCCATCGAGCTGCTGGAGATCGTCGGCATCCCGAACGCGAGCGAGCGGGTGGACGACTACCCGCACCAGTTCTCCGGCGGCATGCGGCAGCGCGTGGTCATCGCGATCGCGATGGCGAACAACCCGGACGTGATCATCGCGGACGAGCCGACGACCGCTCTGGACGTCACCGTCCAGGCCACCGTGCTCGAGGCGATCAAGGCGGCGCAGAAGGAGACCGGCGCGGCCCTGGTGCTGATCACGCACGACCTGGGCGTGATCGCCGGCATGGCCGACCGCGTCCTCGTGATGTACGCCGGCCGGGCCGTCGAGATCGGCGGCATCGACGACGTCTTCTATCAGCCGCGGATGCCGTACACGGTCGGCCTGTTGAACTCGCTGCCGCGCATGGACACCGACGAGAAGACGCGGCTGACGCCGATCGTCGGAGCTCCGCCGTCCTTGCAGAACCTGCCGCCGGGTTGCCCGTTCCACCCGCGCTGCCCGCTGGCGATCGAGGAGTGCACGAAGGCCGAGCCGCCGCTGGTCGAGGTCGACGGCCGCATGCTGCACCGCGCCGCGTGCATCCGCTCGGACGAGCTGCGCGGCCAGGACCGCTACGAGGCGGGCCAGGTGTTCGAGGCGACCAGCAGCGACGAGGTGCTTCCCGCCGACATCGTGGGCGCGGACGCGCATCCGCGCGAGGCCCTGGAAGACAGCACAACCCAGCAGGACGGAACCGAGTCGTGACAGTGACCATGGACAAGACCTCGGTCGAGCCGGTACTGAAGGTCACCGGTCTGGAGAAGCACTTCCCGATCCGCAGCCGGCTGTTCAAGCGCCAGATCGGCGCGGTCAAGGCCGTCGACGGCGTCTCGTTCGAGGTGTACCCGAGCGAGGCGCTGGGCCTGGTCGGCGAGTCCGGCTGCGGCAAGTCCACGACCGGCCGCGCGGTGATGAACCTGCAGCCGGCGACGGCGGGCAGCGTGGTGTTCGAGGGCCAGGAGCTGGTCGGCCTGTCGCGCGCCAAGATGCGGCCGCTGCGCCGAAACATCCAGCTGGTGTTCCAGGACCCGTACGCCTCGCTCGACCCGCGCATGCAGGTGCAGAAGATCATCGCCGAGCCGTTGATCATCCACAACGTCGCCAGCGGCGACGCGCTGCGCCGGCGGGTCCGCGACCTGATGCACCTGGTCGGCCTCAACCCGGAACACGCCACCCGCTACCCGCACGAGTTCTCCGGCGGCCAGCGGCAGCGCATCGGCATCGCCCGCGCGCTCGCGCTCGAACCGCGCATGTTGATCCTGGACGAGCCGGTGTCCGCGCTGGACGTGTCCATCCAGGCCGGCGTGGTCAACCTGCTGGACGACCTGCGCAGCGAGCTCGGGCTCTCGTACGTGTTCATCGCGCACGATCTGTCCGTGGTGCGGCACATCTCCGACCGGATCGCGGTGATGTACCTCGGCAAGATCGTCGAGACGGCGCCGACGCTGGAGCTGTTCCAGCGGCCCGCCCACCCGTACACGCAGGCGCTGCTGTCGGCGATTCCGCTGCCGGACCCGGCGCGTGAGCGCACCCGCGAGCGCATCCTGCTGCAGGGTGACCTGCCCAGCCCGGCGAATCCGCCGTCCGGCTGCCGGTTCCGCACCCGCTGCCCGAAGTTCGCCAACCAGCTCACCAGCCAGCAGCAGGAGCTGTGCATCAACACCGAGCCGCTCGCCGAGAACCGGGACATCGGGCACCCGACGGCCTGTCACTACGCGAGCGTCGAGCGGGTCCTCTAGCCGCGGACGGTAACCTCGCGCGGGTGAGTTCCTTGCGCATGCTGCTGGTGCACGCCCATCCGGACGACGAGACGATCACGTGCGGCGCGACCATGGCGCGCTACGCGGCGGCCGGTGCCGGCGTCACGCTGTTGACGTGCACGCTCGGTGAGCTGGGCGAGATCCTGGTGCCGGAGCTGGAGGGCATCGCGGCCGACCGCGCGGATCAGCTCGGCGGGTACCGGATCGCCGAACTCGCCGAGGCGATGCGCGTGCTGGGCGTGCGTGATCACCGCTTCCTGGGCGGCGCCGGCCGCTGGCGCGACAGCGGGATGATGGACACGCCCGGCAACGACGACCCGCGCGCGTTCTGGCGCTGCGCGAAGGACGAAAGCGCCTTCGCCGAGGCGGTCGCGCAGGCCGTTGCGGTGATCCGCGAGGTGCGTCCGCAGGTGCTCGTCACGTACGACGAGATCGGTGGCTACGGCCACCCGGACCACATCATGGCGCACCGCGTCGCGATGGCAGCGGCGGACGAGGCGGCCCGGCCGGGTGGCCCGGGGGAGCCGTGGGAGATCGAGAAGATCTACTGGACGGCCATGCCGCGCTCGGTGTTGCAGCAGGGGATCGACCAGCTCAAGGCGTCCGGGCAGGAGACGTTCTTCGGCGTGGACCGTGCCGACGACCTGCCGTTCGGCAACGACGACGACGAGGTCACGGCGGCCATCGACGCGCGCGAGTTCGGTGCGGCGAAGGCGGACGCGATGCGCGCGCACGCAACGCAGATCAGCGTGGACGGCCCGTTCTTCGCGCTGTCGAACAACATCGGGCACGAGGTGCTGGGCACCGAGTACTTCCGCCTGGTCCGCGGCGAAGCAGCCGGCGAACGCGACGCGGACGGCCGCGAGACCGACCTGTTCGCGGGCGTGCGCGCGTCATGAGCAGTACACGGCCGCGGTCCGGCGCGCGTCCGGCGGCGCCGCCGCCGCAGGACGGTGGCGCGCTGACCCCGATCGCGCTCGCGGGCATGGTCCTGGTGTGCGCGGCCGCGGTGCTGGCGGCCGGGCTGGAGCTGTTCCTGGTGCCGCTGCGCGACGGCACGACGCTGGCGCCGGTGTCGGTGCTGTTCGCGGCCGTCAGCAACGTGGTGCTGCCCCGGATGGGACGCTCGTTCGCCGACCGCACCGCGGCCATGGTCGCGCCGTTCCTCGCCTGGCTGGTGCCGATGGTGCTGCTCGCCCTGACCGCGCGCCCGGAGGGTGACGTGATCATCCCCGGCGGCGGTGGCGAGCAGTGGGTCTACTACCTCGCCCTGCTCGCAGGCGGCGTCGCCGGCATGGTGACCGTCGCCGTCAGCGGAGCGCGCCGATAGGACTGTTGGCCCCGTAGCAGGGGCGACACGCCGTCGGCGACCCTGCTCCGCGGCCAACTACGGCTGGGTGCGATACCGGTAGTCGTGGTGGTGCCAGTAGCCGAGCCGCTCGTACAGCGCCAGCGCGGGCTCGTTGTCGGCCTCGACCTGCAGATAGCTGCGCCGCGCCCCGTTCTCGACGCCCCAGCGCCAGAGCGCGGCCATGACGGCGCGGGCCAGCCCCTGCCGGCGGTGCTCGGGATCGACCTCGACGGCGGCGACACCCAGCCATTCCTGGTCGATCACGCCGCGGCCGATCGCCAGCACGTCCTCACCCGCGCGGACGGACGCGAACCGGACCCGGTCGTGGCGGGTCAGCAGCTCCCGCGCGACCGGCTGCAGCCCGGCGCCGTCGCGGTAGCGAGCCAGCCAGGCGTCGTCCGGCTCGGCGTCCAGCCGCACCTCGACGCGCATCTCGGACGCGGCGGCGTCGCGCAGCAGGTCCAGGCGCGCGGCCAGCACCCGGGTCTCGGTCAGGATCGGCCAGCCGCGCTCGCCCAGCTCGGCGTCCAGCAGCCGCCGCGCCTCGGTGGGCACCTGCAGCTTGAGCGGCAGGCCCCGTTCGGCGTACCAGGCGCCGGCGCGCTGCAGCGCCTCGTCCAGCGGGACGCCGGGCGCGCGCAGCGGCAGCACGGAGTTGCCGCGCGAGGTGAAGCCGCCGCTCGCGCGCAGCACCCAGCCGCCGACCGATCCGGTCTCCGCGGGCTGCCAGCCCTGGGCCGCGACGGCTTCGAGGGCCAGCTCGTCCGCGGTCGAGGGCGGCGCGACCCGCGCGATCGCGACGTCCGCGATCGGCACCCGCACCGGCCCGTTCCGCGTCTCGACCGTCGCCGCGTCGTCGCTCAGGGCGACCAGGTCACCGACGACGTCCGAGTACTGCACACCGGTGCCGGCGTCTGACGCGTCACGAACGGCCCGGCGCACGCTGACCCGCCGACCCAGCCAACTAGGCTCCATCACGAGCGGCATACTAGAGGCCGCCTACAGCGAGACGTTTTGTCGTCCCGAAGCGCCCGGAGGACCGCAGTGACTTACGTGATCGCCGAACCTTGCGTGGATGTGCTCGACAAGGCCTGTGTCGAAGAGTGCCCGGTCGACTGCATCTACGAGGGCGGCCGGATGCTCTACATCCACCCCGACGAGTGCGTCGACTGTGGTGCGTGCGAGCCGGTCTGCCCCGTCGAAGCGATCTTCTACGAGGACGACCTGCCGGAGAAGTGGCACGACTACGCCCAGGCCAACGTCGACTTCTTCGACGAGCTCGGCTCGCCGGGTGGCGCGTCCAAGGTCGGCAAGACCGAGAACGACCCGAGCTTCATCAAGGCGCTGCCGCCACAGGGCGAAGGTCACTGACTGCTCTCGCGAGTGGCGCAGTATGCCCGCGAGTGGCGCGGAAATTCGCGCCACTCGGAGGGGTGGCGCGCCACTCGCGCTCAGTACGGCGGGATTACTTCAGCTGGTACATGGTCGCGACGACCGCGGACCTCGATGCGCCGCGGTCGCGCGTCCAGCCGTCGGCCCGCGTCCAGCGCCAGCCGTCGTAGCCGACCTGTTCGATGCCGAGGCGGTCGGCGTTCGCGATGAACCACGCCGCCGTCTGCCAGCTCGCTCCGGGAACCCGGACGCTGGTAGCGGTCACGTTCGGGGCATTGATCGGCAGGTCGTGCTGAACGAGTGAAGCGACGCGGGTCGGCGCGGCGACCTTGGTCGGCTTGCTGAAACTGCACGTGATGCCCTTGGCGCGGTGCCCCTGCAGCGCGTCAGCGAGCGCCTGCGCCTCGCCCTCGTGCGGGCCGTAGGCGCTGCCGTCCGCGGAGATCTGCACCGCCTGCACGGCGTCGGACAGGGGCAGGTGCCGCCACCCGGACACCTGGACGAGCTTGTCCAGGAACTCGTTCGTCGCCTCGAACACGTCATTGAGGCTGGCCTCGTTGCCGGGCGGGTTGCCCCAGCCCTGGGACGGCCGCTGCTGCAGCACGCCGACCGAGTCGCGGTCGCCCGCGCCGGGCGCGAGGTTGGTCAGCTTGCTCTCCTGCAACCCGGCCGCGAGGACGAGCACGGCCGCGCGCTCGGGCAGCGCCGGGTGGTAGCTGGTGACCGCCCCGACCATCGTCGCCGCGACGGACGCCTGGTCGGGGTCGAGGTCGTAGGAGCCGACGGTGCACTGGTCCGCGTTGAACACGTTCTGGGCCTTGTGCCAGAGCGCGCTGATCCCGAAGTAGCCGCCGACGACGACGGCGACCACGAGCACCGCGAGAATCGGCCCGCGGGTACTCCGTCGCGAGCGAGCCGCCATGGCGTCAGTCGTTGGCGTGCAGTGCGTCGTTGAGCTCGACGCCGCCGCCGGATCGGGGACGCGCCTCGAGCGCGCCCGTGACGCTGTTGCGCCAGAACTGCCAGCCGGGCTCGCCGGACAGCCGGGCGGCCTTGATCACGCGCCCGTCCGGCAGGGTGATCTTCGAGCCCGCGGTGATGTACGTGCCGGCCTCGACCACGCAGTCGTCGCCGAGCGAGATGCCGATGCCGGCGTTCGCACCGATCAGGCAGCGCTTGCCGACCCGGATCTGCTCCTTGCCGCCGCCGGACAGCGTGCCCATGATCGACGCGCCGCCGCCGACGTCCGAGCCGTCGTCGACGACCACGCCCGCCGAGATGCGTCCCTCGACCATGGACGCGCCGAGCGTGCCGGCGTTGTAGTTGACGAAGCCCTCGTGCATGACGGTCGTCCCGGCCGCGAGGTGGGCGCCGAGCCGGACGCGGTCGGCGTCGGCGATGCGGACGCCGGTCGGCACCACATAGTCGGTCATGCGCGGGAACTTGTCGACGCCGAGCACGGTCACGTTGTGCTTGTGCCGCAGCGCGAGCCGGGTCTGCTCGAAGCCCTCGACCGCGCACGGCCCGACGCTCGTCCACACCACGTTGGGCAGTACGCCGAAGATCCCGTCGAGGTTGCAGCCGTGCGGCTGGACGAGCCGGTGCGACAGCAGGTGCAGGCGCAGGTAGACGTCCGGGACGGTCTTGGGCTCGGCGTCCAGGTCGATCTCGGTGAGCACCACCTCGAGGCGCACCCCGCGGTCGCCGGCGGTGCCGTGCGTGCCGGTCAGCGCGGTCATCGCGTGGCTCGGGCTGGCGCTCAGCGGCGCGGGGCCGAGTGCGGGCTGCGGGTACCAGGTGTCGAGCACCCGGCCGTCGGCGTCGGTCGTGGCGAGGCCGTAGGCCCAGGCGCTTCGGGAGTTCGTCACGGGTGCAACAGTAACGATCCCGTCGCTGCCGTAACCTCGCCAGCGTGCTGGATCTCAGTCTCGACGTCGCGGACCTCACCGCAGCGCTGGTCGACGTGCCGTCCGTGTCGGGGGACGAGGCGCGGCTGGCGGACCTGGTCGAGGCGGCGCTGCGCGAGCTGCCGCGGTTGAGCGTCGAGCGCGACGGCAACGTGGTGCTCGCCCGCACCTCGCTCGGGCGGTCGCAGCGGGTCGTGCTGGCCGGGCACCTGGACACCGTCCCGATCGCCGGGAACGTCCCGTCCCGGGTGGATGGCGACGTGCTGCACGGATGCGGGACCACCGACATGAAGTCCGGGCTCGCGGTCATGCTGCGCGTCGCGGCGCTGGTCGGATCCGGCGAGCTCGACCCGCGGATCGACCTGACCTGGATCTGCTACGACTGCGAAGAGATCGAGGCGGAGCGCAACGGCCTGGGCCGGCTCGCGCGCGAGCGGCGCGACGCGCTGGCCGGCGACCTGGCGATCCTGCTGGAGCCGACCGACGGCGTCGTCGAGGGCGGCTGCCAGGGCACGCTGCGGGTGGTGGTGCGGACGTCCGGGGTGCGCGCGCACAGTGCGCGGTCGTGGCTCGGCGTGAACGCGATCCACGCGGCCGCGCCGGTGCTGGACCGGCTGGCGGCGCACACGGCACGCGAGGTGTCCGTCGACGGGCTGACCTATCGCGAGGGCCTGAACGCGGTGGCGATCAGCGGTGGCGTGGCGGGCAACGTGATCCCGGACGAGTGCACGGTGACGGTCAACTACCGGTTCGCGCCGGATCGCTCCGAGGACGACGCGCTCGCCTACGTGCGCGAGGTGTTCGACGGCTTCGAGGTCGAGGTCACCGACAGCGCGCCGGGAGCCCGTCCGGGGCTGGACGCACCGCTGCCCGCATCGGTGGTCGCGGCGGTCGGCGGGGAGCCGCGCGCGAAGCTGGGCTGGACCGACGTGGCCCGCTTCGGCACGCTCGGCATCCCCGCGGTGAACCTGGGGCCGGGCGACCCGAACCTGGCGCACAAGCCGGAGGAGCACGTGTCGCGCGCGCAGATCCGCGAGGTCGAGGCCGCCGTAGTCCGCTTCCTCACCGCCTGATCGGTGTTGGCCTCGTAGCAGGGCGACACGCCGCCGAGCACCCTGCTACGGGGCCAACAGTCGGTGGCGCTCAGAACGGGCGCGATAACGTCCACGGCTATGACGGACAGGACGCCACAGGCAGAACCGGATCGCGTCGAGCACCAGCGCGGCCCGGTGCTGCTGCGCCGCGCGCAGATCCAGGCAGGCACGACCGACCAGCGGCTGCTCGACCAGCGCGGTCCGTCGGACTGGGTGCACACCGACCCGTGGCGCGTGCTGCGCATCCAGAGCGAGTTCGTCGAGGGCTTCGGCCTGCTCGCCGAGCTGCCGGCCGCGGTGTCCGTGTTCGGGTCGGCGCGCACCAAGCCGGGCACTCCCGAGTACGAGGCGGGCGTGGCGCTCGGTGCGGCACTCGCGAACGCCGGCTACGCGGTGATCACCGGCGGCGGGCCGGGCGCGATGGAGGCGGTCAACCGCGGCGCGTCCGAGGCCGGCGGGGTGTCCGTCGGACTGGGCATCGAGTTGCCGTTCGAGCAGAAGCTCAATGACTGGGTCGACCTCGGCATCAACTTCCGCTACTTCTTCGCCCGCAAGACGATGTTCGTCAAGTACGCGCAGGCATTCGTGATCATGCCCGGCGGATTCGGCACGCTGGACGAGACGTTCGAGGCGCTCACGCTGGTGCAGACGTCCAAGGTCACCCGGTTCCCGGTCGTGCTCTACGGGGTCGACTACTGGGCCGGCCTGATGGACTGGCTGCGCGGCACCGTGCTGCGCGGCGGCAAGATCGCCGAGGTCGACCTGGAACTGATCCGGGTAACCGACGACGTGGACGAGATCGTCGCGCACATCGTTGCCGCTGCGCA
Organism: Jatrophihabitantaceae bacterium; assembly: GCA_035656335.1. Taxonomy (GTDB): domain Bacteria; phylum Actinomycetota; class Actinomycetes; order Mycobacteriales; family Jatrophihabitantaceae; genus DASRSS01. Next base: position 21,316 of record DASRSS010000118.1, read on the forward strand.
GGAGCGCTCACAGCAGGAGGCCGCCGAGCAGCGCGCCGCGGGCAATCTCGCCGAGCACGTCGAGCGGGCCGGCTCGTGAGGGTGGTTCGCTAGTGGCAGCGATCTGCGTCTACTGCGCGTCGGGTGAGGGGATCGCCGCGTCCTACGTCGAGCTGGCCGCCGAGGTCGGTTCGCGCATCGCGGCGGACGGTCACTCGCTGGTCTCCGGCGGCGGGCGCGTGTCGATGATGGGCGCGGTGGCGCGCGCCGCCCGGGCCGGCGGTGCGCGGACGGTCGGCGTGATCCCGCAGCACCTGGTCGGTTACGAGGTCGCGGACACCGACGCCGACGAGCTGGTCGTCGTCGACACCATGCGGGAGCGCAAGCGGATCATGGACGACCGGGCGGACGCGTTCGTCGCGCTGCCCGGCGGCATCGGCACGCTGGAGGAGCTGTTCGAGGTGTGGACGGCCGGCTCGCTCGGCATGCACGCCAAGCCGGTGGTGGTCCTGGACGTCGACGGTTTCTACGCGCCGCTGTGGTCGTTCCTGGACGGCCTGCGCGAGCGTGGCTTCGTGCGGCAGGCGGCGCTGGAGTCGCTGCACCGGGTGACCGGCGTGGACGAGGCGTTCGCCGTGCTGGACGCCGAGCTCAGCCGCGCGGCAGACCGTGGCCGTGCTGCTGAAAGCGCATGAGCTGATCGTTCTCGTAGGCGACGCGCGCGGCGGATCCGTCCAGCTCGCGGAACATGTCCTTGAGCACGGGCACGCCCGCGGGGTGCTGCGCCGCGATCGCCGACGCGAGCTCGAGCGCCACGGCTTCGGCCTGGTCGGCGGGCGCGACGCGGTGCAGCAGCCCGAGCGCGGAAGCCTCCTCGGCGCCGATTGTGCGGCCGGTGAACACCAGGTCCTTGGCGCGGGCCACGCCGATCAGCGGCGCGAGGCGCGCGGGCCCGACCGGCACACCCAGCCGCGCTCCCGCCCAGGCCAGCTTCAGGTTGTCGCCGCCCACGCGCAGGTCTGCGCCCGCCGCGATCTCGGCTCCCGCGCCGACACAGTTGCCGACGCACACCGCGATCGTCGGCACCGGGAACCGCTCGATCGCCGCGTACATCCGGGTGTACGCGGCCATGCGGGCGACGCCGCCTGCGTGGTCCAACTGCTCGCCGATGTCCGCGCCCGCGCACAGCGCCCGCGGGTTCGTCGTCGAGAGCACCAGCACCCGCAGCTCGGGATCGTCCGCCAGCTCGTCCAGCGCGGCGACGAGCGCGTCGGTGGTCGCGGTGTCCAGCGCGTTGCGCTTGTCCGGACGGTTCAGCCGCAGCACCTCGATACCGCCGTCGAGCCGTTCACGCAGCAAGGTGTCAGTCACGGCGAGCAGTCCACCACAACCGGCTACGCCAGTCCGCGGCGGGCGACGGCCGGCGGGCGGACGCCCCGGATCGACGCGACGGTGTCCAGCACCCGCCGCGTCGCCCGGACGTCGTGCGCGCGGAACACACGCGCCCCGTGCCACGCCGAGATGGCCGTCGCCGCGAGCGTTCCCTCCAACCGGTCGCTCGCGGGCAGGTTGAGGGTCTCGCCGATGAAGTCCTTGCGCGACAGCGCGACGAGTACCGGCCAGCCGGTCGCGACGAGTTCGTCCAGGCGCCGCGTCAGCTCCAGCGAGTGCCGGGTGTTCTTGCCGAAGTCGTGGGTCGGGTCGATCAGGATGCCGTCGCGTCGCACGCCGGCCGCGACCGCGCGTTCGGCGGCGCCGGTCACCGTGCTGATCACGTCCGCGACGACGTCGTCGTACGCGACCCGGTGCGGGTCGGTACGCGGGCCGAGGCCGCCGGTGTGGCTGCACACGATCGCGGCCCCGGTGCGCGCCGCCACCTGTACCAGCTCCGGGTCGGCGCCGGCCCAGGTGTCGTTGATCAGGTCCGCGCCGGCGGCGACGACCCGCTCGGCCACCTCGGCGCGCCAGGTGTCCACGCTGATCACCAGTTCGGGAAACCGCTCGCGCACCGCGGTGACCACCGGCAGCACGCGATCGATCTCCTCGGCGGCGTCGACCGTCGGCCCGTACCCGGCGCGGACGCCCCCGATGTCCACGATGTCCGCGCCGTCGGCGACCGCCTGCGCGCACGCGGCCAGGGCCGCGTCCAGCCGGACGTTCTGCCCGCCGTCGTAGAACGAGTCCGGCGTGCGGTTGACGATCGCCATGACCGCGAATTCGCCGGGCAGCACGCGGCGCGCGCCGAGACGCAAATTCACCCGCTCACTGTGTCACGGGCGTTCGCATGACACGATCATCGGGTGCTGACGCTGGTGCTGTACGCGCTGCTGGCGATCGCGGTCGCCGCGGCCGTCTTCTTCGTCGTCGCCTCGCTGCTGCCGGCGGGCGAGCAGATCGCGCCGGCCATCCGCGACGACCGGCCCTGGGAACTGCCGGCCGACCAGACGATCCACGCCGAGCAGGTCGCGTCCGTGCGGCTGCCGGTTGCCCTGCGCGGCTACCGGTTCGCCGAGACCGATGTGCTGCTGGACCGGCTCGCCGAGGAGCTGCGCGCCCGCGACGAGCTCATCGCCCGGCTGCGCGGCGAGCACCGGCCGATGCCGGCTGAGTCGTCCCCGGTGGCCGATTCGTCCGAGCCGTCCGAGCCGGACACGTCCGAGGACGACGGCGCCGACGCGGGCGGCGCCGACGGCGATGCCGGGCCGCATGCCGGCTGAGCGCGTCCGCTGCGCCTGGGCGACGTCCGCGCCGGACTACCTCGCCTACCACGATGACGAGTGGGGGAGCGAGCTGCACGGCGACGACGCGCTGTTCGAGCGGCTCTCGCTGGAGGCGTTCCAGTCCGGGCTGTCGTGGCTGATCATCCTGCGCAAGCGGCCGTCGTTCCGCGCGGCGTTCGCCGGCTTCCGCATCGACGCGGTCGCCGACTTCGACGAGCACGACGTCGAACGACTCCTGGCCGACACCGGCATCGTCCGCAACCGCGCCAAGATCGAGGCCACCGTCGGCAACGCGCGGGCGATCCGGGACAACGTTCCCGAGGGGCTGGACGCGCTGCTCTGGTCCTTCGCGCCGGCGCGGATCGCGGAGCCGGCGGTGCGCGCCACGTCGCCGGAGTCGGTCGCGATGAGCAAGGAACTCAAGCGCCGCGGCCTGCGTTTCGTCGGCCCGACCACCTGCCACAGCCTGATGCAGGCCGTCGGCATGGTGAACGAACACGAGAAGGGCTGCTGGCTCAGCGCCCCGTGAACACCGGCTTCTGCTTGGCGACGAACGCGGCGGTGGCGTTGCGGTGGTCGTCGGTGCGCCCCATCGCGGTCTGCAGCTCGGCCTCCTTGGCCAGCGACTCGGCCAGCGTGGACGAGGCCGCGTAGGCGATCGAGGCCTTGATGGCGGCATACGCGGCGGTCGGGCCGGCCGCCAGCCGCGCCGCGAGCTCCTGCGCCGCGGGCAGCAGCCGCTCCGGTTCGACGACGGCGTTGACCAGCCCCATCTCCAGCGCGGCCTCGGCCGTGATCGGCTCGGCCAGCAGCGCTAGCGAGGTCGCGCGCGCCGCGCCGATCAGTCGCGGCAGCGTCCAGGACACCCCACTGTCCAGGGTCAGCCCGACGTTCGCGAACGCCAGCAGGAAGCCGGCGCTCTTGGCGGTGATCCGGAAGTCGCACGCGAAGGCGAGCCCGGCCCCGGCACCGGCCGCCATGCCATTGACGGCCGCGATCACCGGCTTCGGCATCCCGGCCAGCCCCTGGACGATCGGGTTGTAGTGCTCGACGACGGTGCTCAGCGGGGCCGGGTCGCCCGACTCCAGCATCGCCACGTGCTCGCGCAGGTCCTGGCCCACGCAGAAGCCGCGGCCGTTCCCGGTGAGGACGACCGCGCGCACCGATCCGTCCGCGCCGAGCTCCTCGACCGCGCTGACCAGCGCCTGCTTGAGCTCCACCGACAGCGAGTTCATCGAATCGGGCCGGTTCAAGGTCACCGTGGCGACCCCGTCGGTGCGCTCGATGAGCAGTACGTCCGACACGTCCGGATCCCTTCGTCTGGAGGCGGCAGCTGTGCGCCTGTAGGACGCTACCGCGACCCGGAGTTGGGCCGACGCGGGTCCGTGCGGGACAATGGACGGCAACGTCGGCTCCGGTGCAGTTCCAGAACGGCCGGAGTCCGCACCAGCACGAGTCCGCACAGGGGCGATTCGTCGCCCGTCGAGGAGGTACGCATGGCGGCCATGAAGCCGCGGACGGGCGACGGCCCGCTCGAGGTCACCAAAGAGGGACGCGGCATCGTGATGCGCGTCCCGCTCGAAGGAGGCGGGCGTCTCGTGGTCGAGCTGTCCGCGGACGAGGCGAGCGCTCTGGGCGACGCTCTGAAGTCGGTCGTCAGCTAGCACTACCTGTCTTTACCGGCCCCGGTCCCCGCACTGTGCGGGTGCCGGGGCCGGAGTCGTGTTCGGCCCTAGGGCAGGATCGAGGCATGCCCGACGCCCGCATCACCGCACCGAACCCCGACGCGCAACCGGTCCGTGGCCGGAGCCTGGACGACCTGCGCCGCGCCGCCGCCGAGCTGGCCCGCGGCGCGCAGTCCGACCGGCTGGTGGTCGACGCCGGTGCCCTGTCCGGCGACCGGCTCAGCGCGGTGACCGAGGCGCTGCTGCTCGGGGCGTACCGGTTCAGCCTGGACGGCGAGCCCCGGCCGCCGCTGCGCATCGAGCTGGCCGGCGCGCACGACGCCGACGCGGTCGAGCGGGGACGGCACGCCGCAGCTGCGGCCGCCTGGGCGCGCGACCTGGCGAACACGCCGGCGTCGACGTGCAACCCGGCCTGGCTCGGCGCGCAGGCCGCGCGCCGGCTGCGTCCGCTCGGCGTCGAGGTGGACGTCCACGACGAGAAGTGGCTGGCCGAGCAGGGCTTCGGCGGCGTGCTCGCCGTCGGCGGCGGCTCGGCCACCCCGCCGCGGCTGATCGAGGCGTCGTGGCGACCGCGGGGCGCGCGCCGCGGCGTCCACGTGGTGCTGGTCGGCAAGGGCATCACGTTCGACACCGGCGGGCTGAACCTCAAGCTCGGTGACGCGATGCGGTTGATGCACACGGACATGTCCGGCGGCGCCGCGGTGCTCGGCGCGCTACGGCTGATTGCCGAGAGCGGGCTGCCCGTTCGGGTGACCGCGCTCGTGCCCGCGGCCGAGAACGCGTTCGCCGGCGGGGCGATGCGGCCGTCGGACGTGATCCGGCACTACGGCGGGCGGACCAGCGAGGTCGGCAACACCGACGCCGAGGGACGGCTCGTGCTGGCCGACGCGCTCGCGTACGCGGCGGCGCGGCTGCGCCCGTCGGTGCTGGTCGACGCCGCGACCCTGACCGGCGCGATGAAGGTGACGCTGGGCCTCGGTACCGGCGGCCTGTTCGCCACCGAGGACCGCCTGGCCGCCGCCCTGGAACGCGCCGGCAAGGAGACCGGCGAGCCGCTGTGGCGGCTGCCGCTGGTGGCGGACTACGCCACGTCGCTGCGGTCGGACGTCGCCGACGCGAACAACTCGCCCGGCAACCCGGGAGCCATCACCGCCGCGCTGTTCCTGCAGCCGTTCACCGCCGGCCTGCCGTGGGCGCACCTGGACATCGCCGGGCCGGCCCGCTCGCCCAAGGCGGACGGCATCGTCCCCAAGGGCGCGACCGGATTCGGCGCCCGGCTGGTGGCCCGCTGGGTCGAGTCGCTTGGCTGAGCTCGTCCTGCCGTTCGTCGTCCGCCTTGAGCGCGCCGCGCCGCCGACGCGGACGGACGCCCTCGAGGCCGCCGCGCGAGGCGTGCTGCTCATGCTCACCACTGACCGCCCCGAATGGCGTGCCGCGATCGAGGCGTGGGACGGCTCCAGAATTCGCAAAGTCGTACGGCGTGCCCGGGGCGCGGAGTGGCGCCGGGCGCTCGGCGTCGACGGCCTCGACGTCACCCACGGCAGCGCCGAGGTGCGCGTCTACCCGCCGATCCCGGTGGACGAGTGGCCGCCGGAACTGGCCCGGCTGCAGGTGGGCGGCACCGAGCTCGCCGACCCCGAGCCGCCGTCCGCGCCCGCGCCCGGCACGCCCCTGGTGCTGCTCTCGCCGCACGTGACGATGACCGCCGGCAAGGCGATGGCGCAGGCCGCGCACGCCGCCCAGCTCGGCTTCCGGTCGTTGCCGGCGGACCGCCGCGCGGCCTGGCAGGTGGACGGCTTCCCGCTCGCGGTCCGCGACGCGACGCCGTCCCAGTGGGCCGAGGCGATCAGCGCGGGCGCGCCGGTCGTCCACGACGCCGGATTCACCGAGGTGGAGCCGGACTCTCAGACGGCGCTGTTCACCAGGGCCTGATACAGCTCCACGGTGCGGTGGGCGATCGCGGGCCAGCCGAACTCGTGCACCGCACGCTCGCGCCCGGCCCGTCCCATCGCGTCGGCGCGCTCCGGCTCGGCGCACACCGCGTTGACGGCGTCGGCCAGGCCCGCCTCGAACTCCTCGGCGGGGACGGCCAGCTGCGGCACCAGCAGCCCGGTGAGCCCGTCCGCGACCACCTCCGGGATCCCGCCGACAGCGCTGGCGACCACCGCCGTCTGACACGCCATCGCCTCCAGGTTCACGATGCCCAGCGGCTCGTAGACGGACGGGCAGACGAACACCCGGGCGTGCGTGAGCAGCTCGCGCAGCGGTTCGCGCGGCAGCATGTCCCGGATCCAGATCACGCCCGAGCGCGATTCGGCCAGCGCGGCGACGGCAGCCGCGGTCGACGCCCCGATCTCGGCGGTGTCCGGCGCACCCGCGCACAGCACCAGCTGGATGTCCGGGTCGAACCGGCGGGCCGCCGCCAACAGGTGCGCGAGGCCCTTCTGCCGCGTGATCCGTCCGACGAAGATCGCGTACGGACGGGATCGGTCGATGCCGTAGCGGTCCAGCACGTCGTCGGACGAGGCCGGCGCGAACATCTCGGTGTCGATGCCGTTGTGGATCACGTGCACGCGCGCCGGGTCCAGGAACGGGTACGCGTCCAGCACGTCGGCCCGCATGCCGTACGACACCGCGACCACGGCGTCGGCCGTCTCGTACGCCTGCCGCTCGGCCCACGACGAGACGCGGTACCCGCCGCCGAGCTGGTCGGCCTTCCACGGGCGATGCGGCTCCAGCGAGTGCGCCGTCAGCACGTGCGGGACGTTGTGCAGCCGCGCGCCGAGCACCCCGGCCAGGTTCGCGTACCAGGTGTGCGAGTGCAGCAGGTCCGCGTTGCCGACGCCGGCCGCGATCTGCAGGTCCACGCCGAGCGTCTGCAGTGCCGCGTTCGCGGTGGCCAGCTCGGCCGGCGGGGCGTAGGCGCGGGCGTCCGGACGCGGCGCTCCGATGCAGTGGACGTCCACGTCGACGAGTCCGCGCAGCTCGCGGACGAGGAACTCGACATGCACGCCGGCGCCGCCATATACCTCTGGGGGGTACTCTTTGGTCAGTACCGCGACACGCACATTCCGAACCCTAGCCCGCTGCCGTCCGCTGCGTTTCCCGGCGGTGATCGCTTAGGGTGAGGGAATGCCACGAGAGCCGCGTGTCCTCGGCATCGTCCTCGCGGGCGGTGAGGGCAAGCGGCTGTGGCCGCTGACCGCCGACCGCGCCAAGCCGGCGGTGCCGTTCGGCGGCAACTACCGGCTGATCGACTTCGTGCTGTCCAACCTGGTCAACGCCGGCTACCTGCGCATCTGCGTGCTCACCCAGTACAAGTCGCACTCGCTCGACCGGCACATCACGCAGACCTGGCGCATGTCGAGCGTGATCGGCAACTACATCACCCCGGTTCCGGCGCAGCAGCGGCTCGGTCCGCGCTGGTACACCGGCAGCGCGGACGCGATCCTGCAGTCGTCCAACCTGATCTACGACGACAAGCCCGACTACATCATCGTGTTCGGCGCCGACCACGTGTACCGGATGGATCCGCGGCAGATGGTCGCGCAGCACATCGAGTCCGGCGCCGGCGCGACCGTGGCCGGCATCCGGGTGCCGCGCACCGAGGCCAGCGCGTTCGGGGTGATCGATGCCGACGCGGACGGCCGGGTGCTGGAGTTCCTGGAGAAGCCGGCGAACCCGCCGGGCCTGCCGAACAGCCCGGACGAGACGTTCGCGTCGATGGGCAACTACGTGTTCACCACCAACACGCTGCTCGAGGCGCTGAAGCAGGACGCCGCGGACGAGGACTCCGTCCACGACATGGGCGGCTCGATCATGCCGATGATGGTCAAGCAGGGCGACGCGTACGTGTACGACTTCGCCGACAACGACGTCCCGGGTGCCGAGGAGCGCGACCGGGGCTACTGGCGCGACGTCGGTACGCTGGACGCGTACTACGACGCGCACTCCGACCTGGTGGCGGTGCACCCGATCTTCAACCTGTACAACCAGCAATGGCCGATCTACACGCACCACCCGCACCTGCCGTCCGCGAAGTTCGTCGAGGGCGGTATCGCGCAGGAGTCGCTGGTCGGCGCGGGCACGATCATCGCCGGCGCCACCGTGCGGCAGAGCGTGATCGCCCCGAACGTGCGGCTGAACGCGGGCGCGTACGTCGAAGGTTCGGTGCTGATGGAGGGCGTGCAGATCGGCCGGGGTGCCGTGGTGCGGCGCGCGATCCTGGACAAGGACGTCGTGGTGCCCGAGGGCGCGCACATCGGCGTAGACACCGAGCTGGACCGCGAGCGGTATCACGTCACCGAGAGCGGTATCGCGGTACTGGGCAAGAGCCAGCTCGCGCTGCCGTGAACCGGTCGCGCTAATTGCCGGTGCCGCTCATCCGGCGGGTCAGCCGGGCAGCGGTGTCGCGGACCCGGTCGGCCAGCTGGGCGCGCTGCGCCGCGTCCACCTCCCGGTCGGCGAACGTGCTGGCGACTGCCGCGATCGGATGGCCGGCGTGGTCGAGCACGGCCGCCGCGACGGACGCGAAGCCCGGCGTCACCTCGCCGTTCTCCGTCGCGTAGCCGTCCCGGCGCACGGCGATCAGCAGCTGGCGCAGCGCGGACGGCGACTGCGGACCGCGCTCGTTGCGCAGCACGAACGCGGTCGGCGTCGGGAACAGCGCGCGCACCTGCTGGGTGGGCAGCGCGGCGAGCATGGCGCGTCCGCTCGCGGTGAGGTGCGCGGGCAGCCGCACGTCCACGTCGGTGACCAGCGGCGGGCGCCCCGGCGCACGCTCCTCGATCAGGTAGATGACGTCGCGCCCGTGCAGCACGGCCAGGTGCGCGCTCTGCTTCGTCCGGTCGACCAGCCGGGCGAGCGGTGCCCGGCCCAGGCGCTGCAGCGGGGCCTGCCGGACGTACCCGCTGCCGAGCTCGTACGCCCCGATGCCCAGCGCGTAGCGGCGGTCCTCGGGCAGGTGGACGACAAATCCCTCGGCCTGCAAGGTGGAAAGCAGGTGATAGGTGGTCGAACGGGGCAGCTTGAGGTCGCGTGCGATCGCGCCGGCCGGGACGGGTCCGGCCTGTCTGGCGAGATAGCGCAAGATGTCCAGGACCTGCGCCGCAGCCGGAACGAGAGCCACACGGGCAGGATAGGGCAGCGTCTGGGATTCCAGACGTCGGCCCGTAGCACTGTCCGGTTGGCCCGCTGTGGTGTCACATATCAGCACCAAAATCGGCTCGGTCCGCCAGCGGCGGTGCTCTGGAAGCGGACCGATGGCTAGGGTGACCCGAGGACTTCGACGAGGAGGCAACGCAGTGTTCCGATCCCGTGTTCTGTTTGCGGTGACAGCCCTTGCGGCGGCGAGCGCCATGACCCTGACGGGCTGCGGCAGCAGCGGCGGCGGTTCCGGCAGCGGCAGCGGCACGACCCCGGCCGGCGGCAACACCACGCCGGTTGCCCCGGCGTCCACGGGCGGCGGAGCGGGCGCGTCGGGCGCGGCCGCGCTCGTCCCGTCGTCGATCAAGTCCAAGGGCACGCTGACGTTCGCGATGGACGCGAGCTACCCGCCGGACGAGTCGATCGCCAAGGACGGGCACACGATCGAGGGATTCGACGCGGACCTCGCCAACGCGCTCGCGCCGGCGCTCGGCATGCAGGCGAAGCTCGAGAACGTCACCTTCGACAACATCATCCCGGGCCTGCAGAGCGGCAAGTACGACGTCGGTCTGTCCTCGTTCACCGACACCAAAGACCGCGAGAAGGTCGTCGACTTCGTCACCTACTTCCAGGCCGGTGAAGGCTTCTATGTGAAGGCCGGCAGCGGCAAGACCTTCAACGGTCTCGCTTCGCTGTGCAACCACACGGTGTCCGTGGAGAACGGAACGACCGAGCAGAGTGACGCCAAGGCGCAGGGGAAGAAGTGCAGCGTGCACGTGCTCACCTTCGACAACCAGAGCCAGGCGAACCTCGCCGTCGCCAGCGGACGTGCCGACGTCGGCTTCGCCGATTCGCAGGTCGCGGAGTACATCGTCAAGACCTCCAACGGCCAGTTCGAGAACACGGGCACCGCGTTCGAGGTCGCGCCGTACGGCATCGCTTTGCCCAAGGGCAACGGCATGGCGCAGGCGGTGAAGGCGGCGATGGAGCAGCTGATCAGCGACGGCACCTACAGCAAGCTGCTGGCCAAGTGGGGCATCCAGGACGGCGCCATCACCACTCCGACCATC
>DASRSS010000119.1:0-3478 GCA_035656335.1 Jatrophihabitantaceae bacterium
TTTCCCTTGCGGGATAAGCAGATTCTCCCACCAGGGCCTGACGGAACCGCGCGAGAACACCGGGCCAAGCGCGACAGCAAGCCGGCAACGCCAGCCGAAAGATGATCAAACCATCCCTCGTCGCCGCCTACTCAAGCGAGCAGCGCTGGAACGAAACCCGGCAACGCAAGCCGGCCGAAGACTCAAAGCCGCCGCCGCCTGCTCACGGCAGGCGGAGCAGCAGCGCACTCACACCCGAACCGGCAGCGACACTTCCGCCATGACCTCACGGGTTGCCTTCGAGTAGTTCATGGTGATGAAGTGCAGGCCGGGCGCGCCCTCGTCCAGCAACCGCTGCGTCATGGTGATGGCCTGCTCGATCCCGAGCGCGCGCACCGCGGCCGGATCGTCGGCGATCGCCTCGAACTTCGCGGCGAGCGCCGGCGGGAACGGCGCACCGGACAGCTGCTCCGAGCGCGCGATCGTGCCCATGTTGGTCACCGCCATCACGCCCGGGATGATCGGCACGTCGCAGCCGGCAGCGACGACCCGGTCGCGCAGCCGCAGGTAGTCGTCGGCGTCGAAGAACATCTGCGTGATCGCGTAGTCGGCGCCGGCCTTGCACTTCGCCACGAACATCTCGGTGTCGGCCTCGACGGACGCCGACCGCGGGTGCTTGTACGGGAACGCCGCGACGCCGATGCAAAAGTCCCCATGCGCACGCAGCAGCTCGACCAGCTCGGACGCGTACTCGACGCCCTCCGGATGCTTGATCCACTCGCCGGTCGGGTTGCCCGGCGGGTCGCCGCGTACCGCGAGCATGTTCACGATGCCGGCGTCGGCGAACCGTCCGACGATCGCGCGCAGTTCGGCGACGGAGTGGTTGACGGCGGTGAGGTGCGCGACCGGCAGCAGCGTGGTGTCCGACGCGATCCGCTCGGTGATCTCGACGGTGCGCTCCCGGGTCGACCCGCCCGCGCCGTACGTGACCGAGACGAAGGACGGCTGCAGCGACTCGAGCTCGCGGATGGACTGCCACAGCCGCCGCTCGTCGTCCGCCGTCTTGGGCGGGAAGAACTCGAACGACAGCGTGGGCCGACCCTGCGCGACGCACTCCCGGACCGTCCTGCTCATAGGCCTCAGCGTAATGTCCGGGCCGTGCCGACGCGCGACGAACTGTTGATCACCCGGGTCGACGCGGCGCTCACCGAATTCCTGGAGACGCGCGCCGCCTCGCTCGCGGCGGTCGGTCCCGAGCTGCAGCCGGTGTCCGAGGCCATCACGACGCTCGTGCTCGACGGCGGCAAGCGGCTGCGCCCGCGATTTGCTTACTGGGGCTGGCGCGCGGCTCGCGACGCCGACGCGGACGACGCCGGCCTGGTCACCGCGGCAGCGAGCCTGGAGCTGCTGCACGCCTGCGCGCTCGTGCACGACGACGTGATGGACGACTCGGACACCCGCCGCGGCCGTCCGGCGACGCACGCCGCGTTCGCCGCGCTGCATCGCGGCAACGCCTGGCCCGGCGACGCGCACGTGTTCGGCTCCGCCGCGGCGATCCTGATCGGCGATCTGCTGCTCGCCTGGGCGGACACGATGTTCGCCGGTGCCGAGCTGGACCCGGCCGCCGTGCCCGCGGCCCGCGACGTGTACGACGACATGCGCCAACTGGTGATGGCCGGCCAGTACCTGGACGTGCTCGTGCAGGCGCGCGGCGAATTCTCCATCGAGGACGCGCTGCGCGTCGCCGCGTTCAAGACCAGCAAGTACACGGTCGAGGGGCCGTTGCATCTCGGCGCGGCAGCGGCGCTCGCCGGACCGGACGTGTTCGCCGCGTTGACCGCGTACGGCTCGGCGATCGGCGAGGCGTTCCAGCTGCGCGACGACGTGCTGGGCGTGTTCGGCGACCCGGCGCGCACCGGCAAGCCGGCCGGCGACGATCTGCGCGAGGGCAAGCGCACGCTGCTGGTCGCGCTCGCCATGCAGGTGTCCTCCGCGGTCGAGGCGGAACTGCTCAAGCATGAACTCGGCGACCGCTCGATGGACGACGCGGGCGTGGCCGCGCTGCGCGAGGTGATCGTCTCCACCGGCGCGCTCGACCAGGTGGAGCAGCGCATCGCGCAACGCACCGACGAGGCCCGTGCGGCGCTGCGGACGGACGCGATCAACGCCGAGGCGCGCGAGGCGCTCGACACCCTCGCCACCGCCGCGACCGAGCGCACCGGCTGACACCGGAACGACGGACGACCAGGCGCGAGTCCTAGCGCACAGCGGCGCTGAGGTCGCCCTGCTCCGCTGCCTCCAGCGGCGGTGGCGAAGCCAAGTGGGCAGGTCTCCTCGCGGGCGGTTGACGGCGGTTGGCGTAGTGCCCGAGCGCGACGACGGTGATCATGCAGCTGGACGCGAGAGCGAGCAGGGCATCGAGCCCGGTCCAGCGTCCGGAGTTCGGCCGGCGGACCGTCGCGTCGGCCGCGACCGCGCTTCCACCGGAGCCGCGCAGGTAGCGCTGCAGCACGGTGAGCTCCTGCGCTCCGTACCGCTGCCCGGGTTCGATGTACGTGTTCTCCGACCACTCGTTCCAGCTGATGATCCCGACGGCGTCCGGCCGGCTCGCGTAGGCGTCGTTCAGACTGCGGACCAGCGTCTGGCCACCCGCGCGGTCGATCACCCGGGTATGCCCGAGCGTGCGGCCGTCGTAGCCGCTCGTCGCCGGCGCGATCCAGATGCCGTGATCGGCGTGGACGGCCGCGCCCATGGCGATCAGCTTGTTCACCGTCGACACCGACGCCGGATTCGCCGACGACCAGTAGTAGGCGTCCCCGTCGACATAGGGCGCGACCCGTTGGTACTCGGTGACGTTCTTCGCGGCGGCGAGCAGGTACGCCTTCGTACCGAGCGCCTGGCGCACCGACGCGATGTCCGCCAGCGAGTACTGGTCCTCGCCCGTCCAGATGATCACGGGCTTCGGGAAGCGCGCGGACGTGAGCGATGATCCCCAGCGGGCGACGAGATACGTCATGTCGTGGCGCACGGTCGAGATCGGCAGCGGGTGGCGCTGGAAGTCCAGCGCCTCGTACACGACGCCGAGACGCAGCCCCTGCTCGTGCGCAACGTCGACGAGCAGATCGAGCCGGCGGTTCAGGCTCGTCGTGCTCTTCCAGGACGTCAGGAATCCGTCGATTCCGGCGCTGCGCGCCTCGCGCACCTGTCGCCGGAGCACGCCGAGGTCGTCGCTGCTGTACCTCCCGGCGAGCGGGTAGTCCGCCTTGGCCCGGTTCCACGACGACGGCGTGTACCACTGGTAGAAGTAGGCGTACACCGGAACCTGCGCCCGCGCCTTCGCCCGGGCGGCCGCGGGCGCGCCACGGCCACCGAGCTGCGACGCCGCGAGCAGCAGCGCGGAGGCACCCGCCGCGGCCGCGAGGCGGCCGATGCGGCCGAACCGCCGGCAGGTCACTCGCCGCTCCCTCGCCGGCGGCGCAGGCGCCTGCGCGGGACCACC
>DASRSS010000120.1:0-7455 GCA_035656335.1 Jatrophihabitantaceae bacterium
GGACAAACTCATGTTTCGACTCAGGGGAGCTAGACATATCAGCTTGACACGCATCGTGGTGCTCATGGCGTTCACGATGGTCGCAACGCTGATCCCTGCAATCTCTGCGTCTGCCACCGTCAAAACGGCGGGAGTGGCCCCAGCTGCGGCGTGCCTTAGTACCGACACGTTCGATGGGACGGCAGCACAGATGGAGCACTGGCTCAACTGTCACAACATCCCGTACGACGTGATTCAGAGCGTAGGCACGACCGTGACAGTGACTGACTCGCACGGCAACCCGGAGACATTGCCTGACTCGGGTGGGCCGTCGTGCCAGTGGCAGGTCCACCACGTGATGGAGTACTGCTATCAGCGCGGCGTACCCCACATGGAGTGCTCGAAGTACGTTATGGGGTCACGCTACGTGGACAACTGCATGCCGTTGAGCTACTACACAGAGGACAATGGGAAGTCGCTGTGGAGTTACGTCAAGGGTGTCTTCACGACCCACGCGGCGAAGGCGTGTGAGGACGAAGCCGGCGGAGCGGCGATCACGGGAGCAATCGTGATGGCCCCAGGCGGGCTCAAGGGCGCAGTCCTCGGCTTCGTCGGCGGTGCGGTTGGCGGCTGCGTGGGCGGCTTGCTTCACTTCTACTACCACTGAATGAGGCGGCGTCGTGGCGCGTCCGGTACGAACTAAGCGCGTGGCGATGTGGGTCGGCCTCTGGGTTGCCTTCGAGGCGGTTGCCTTCGGGTTGCTTCATAGCGTCCTGCCGCAGTGGTCAGTGTTCCCCGTCATCATTGGACTGGGAGGTCTCGCTCTCGTAGTTGCGGATCCGCTAGGCCGCAGAGGCAGGCAGCCACGATAGAGCGCACAGAGAGAACGGGTCGGATCCTCCGAGGTTCGGCCCGTTCTCCGTTCTTTCCGGCTCGTCGTTTACATGGTCGAGGCGACTCGACGTGATCATGGAACGGAGACTGGTGCTATCGCGTCAGGCGGCGGTACCTGCGCGCGCACAGCAGGCCGAACACGAGCCCGATGCCGATCGTCCACGCCAGCGCCTGCACGATCAACGAGCCGGTACCGGTTCCGCCCAGCAACTGGGCGCGCTGCGCGGCCGTCGCGCTGTCGCCGAGGATCAGCGAGCGTGCCGCGTTGATCACCACGCTCACCGGCTGGTGGGTCGCGAAGCCGCGCAGCCAGCCCGGCATCGTCTGCACGGGCACGAATGCCGAGGACGCGAACGTGAGCGGGAAGATGATCGGGAAGGTCGCCGCGTTCACGGCCTCGGGTGTGCGCACGACCAGGCCGATGATCGCGTAGCCCAGGCTGACCGCGAGGGCGAACAGCAACAGCAGCAGCGCGGCGAGGATCAGCCCGAGGAAGCTGGCCGGGCGGAACCCGACGGCATATCCGGTGAGGATCAGCACGATCAGGCCGAACGCGTTGTTCAGCGTGTCCGCGGCGACGCGTCCGCCGAACACTGCACTGCGGGCCATCGGCAGCGAGCGAAGGCGGTCGATGAACCCCTTCTGCAGATCCTCGGCCAGTGCGAAGCCGGTGACGCCCGCGCTGAACAGCACGGTCTGCACGGCGATCCCGGGGATCAGGTAGTTGACGTAGTTGAGTCCCTGCAGGCCGCCGATCGCGCCGCCGAAGACGTACCGGAACAGCAGCACGAACATGATCGGCGAGACGATGTTGAACATCACCATCTCGGGTTGGCGCATCAGCCGGCGCAGGTTCCGCCCGGCCATCGCGGACGTATCGCGCACCGCCCAGCCGAAACCGCCGCCCGGGGCGACGCCGGACCCGCTCGGGCGCAGGGTGCCTGCCGTCATCGCCTCGCTCATCGCTTGCTCCCCGCTGTCTGGGTCGCTGTCTCGGCGGCCGTCCCGGCGACTCCGGCGGTCGCGTCGTGGGCTGCGTCTTCAGCCTTCGGGACGTCCTCCGCGGCGTGCCCGGTCAGGGCAAGGAACACGTCGTCCAGGCTCGGCTCGCGCAGCTGCAGCCCGCGCGGCGTGATGCCGGCCGCGTCCAGGCGGCGCACGATCTCGACAACGGTGCCGGCGCCCTCGGCCGCGGGCACGAGCACGACGTCGTCCTCGGCACCGACGTCGCCGAACCCCCGGCCGTCCAGTTCGGCGGCCAGGGCACGCGCCTGGTCGGCGTCCGCCACGCGCACCTCGACGCGCGCCCCGCCGAGCCGCGCCTTCAGCTGCTCGGACGTGCCCTCGGCGATCACCCGCCCGTGGTCGACGACGGCGATCTGCTGCGCGAGCCGGTCGGCCTCCTCCAGGTACTGCGTGGTGAGCAGCAGCGTCGTGCCCTCGCGCACCAGCTCCTCGATCACCTCCCACAGGCCGATGCGGCTGCGGGGGTCCAGGCCGGTGGTGGGCTCGTCCAGGAACAGCACCGGTGGACGGGAGACCAGCGCCGCGGCCAGGTCCAGCCGCCGGCGCATGCCGCCGGAGTACGTCTTGGCCAGCCGCCCGCCGGCATCGGTGAGCTCGAACCGGTCCAGCAGCTCGGTGGCGCGGGCGCGCGCGGCAGCGGTCGGCATGTGATTGAGCCGGCCGACCAGCACCAGGTTCTCGGCGCCGGTCAGGTTGTCGTCCACGGCGGCGAACTGCCCGGCCAGCCCGATGGAGCGGCGCACCGCGTCCGGGTCGCGCACCACGTCGGTGCCGGCCACCTCGGCGGAGCCGGAGTCAGGGCGCAGCAGGGTGGTCAGCACGTTCACCGCGGTCGTCTTGCCGGCGCCGTTGGGGCCGAGCAGACCGAGGACGGTGCCCGGCTGCACCTGCAGCGACAGGTTGTCCAGCGCGCGGACGTCCTTGCCAAACGTCTTCACCAAGCCGTCGGCGCGGATAGCGGGGCGGTTCGTGGCACGGGTCATGACCCGCGACCTTAGTGGGCTGTGCTGACAACAGGGTGCGTGGAGCTCCAGCGGATCTGGACGCCCTCGCGGCGCATCAGCCACTGGAACAGCAGGTAGGACGCGCCGACGGCCGTCCCGGTCAGGATCGGGGACAGCACCGTCTTGAGCACCAGGAACCCGCCGAGGGATGCGTTGGTCAGTAGCCACACGGTGCCGGCGGCGTTGACCAGGTAGACCGCCGCCCAGATCAGCGAGGTGTAGTCGAAGAACCGGTTCGCGCGCAGCCGCTCGGCCAGTGGCCCCGGCAGCGGCACGAAGTCGTGCATCAGCCGCTCGAGCAGCGGGCGCCCGGCAAGCGCCGTCACGGCGATGGCGGTCGCGGTGGCCACGGTGCCGGCGACGGGCTGCAGGAAGTAGAGGAACGCGCTACCCGTCCAGAAGGTCACGAACGCGCGGATGGTCATCAGCCCGGCCCCGAGGAACGCGGCACCCATCAGCGGCCGTTTGCGGGTGAGCCGGATCAGCAGCCCGGCGTAGTACCAGAGCGCGGTGACCGCGACGGCGGTCGCCAGCCCCTCGAGCGACAGGGTCAGGTAGAAGACCGCCATCGGGAGCACGGAGGCGAACAGCACGGTACGCCCGGCGTAGGCCGCGATGACCCGCGGCGACGCCAGGTCGATCACGTGGACCGGCTTCGCAGGCATACCCCAACCATCGGCCGCTCCCCGCCAGGTCTGAACCGGGTTGCTAAGACGGGCGCGGGCGCGGCCGCTGGTTCTATACCCGGCTCGACGCGGATCGAACTGTGCATGTGCGCAGCGTCCCGGGACGCACAGGTGCGGGGCGGGCCGGACGGGTGCGCTGGGACGAGGGCCGGGCATGGCCCGGGGGTGGGCCGGGTCAGCCGTTGACCTTCGCGATCACGCGCTCGGCGAACTTCTCCAGGTGCTCGACCTTCTCGGCGAGCGGCTGGGGATCCGGGCCGACCGCGTAGGGGATGCGGAAGCCGACGATCACGTCCGTGACGCCCTTGTCCTCCAGCCGCTTCACGCCGTCCGGCGTGTACGCGTCGAGGGAGATCACGTGGATCTCGAACTTCTCGTTCTCACGGCCCTCGGCCTTGCGGATCGCGTCGATCTTGGCCAGCAGGTCGTCCAGGTTCTCGTTCGGCCCGCCGCCGTGCATCCAGCCGTCGCCGCGCACGACGGCACGCCGCAGCGCCGCGTCGCTGTGCCCGCCGACGAGCAGCGGGATCGGTTCACTCGGCGCGGGCGTCATCTTGATCGCCGGGATGTCGTAGAACTCACCGTGGAACTCGAAATACTCGCCGCTGGTCAGGCCGCGGACGATGTCCATGCACTCGTCCATCCGCTTGCCGCGCTTGGCGAACGGCACGCCCATGATCTCGAAGTCCTCCGGCCACGGGCTGATCCCGACGCCGAGCGCGAGCCGGTTGTTCGTCAGGTACGCGAGCGACCCGGCCTGCTTGGCGACCAGCGCCGGCGGGCGGACGTGCAGCTTCAGCACGAACGGCGTGAACCGCAGCGTCGTGGTCACCGCGCCCATCGCCGCGATGAGGACGAACGTCTCGATGAACGCCTTGTCCTCCAGGAACTCGCGGCTGCCGTCCGCGGTGTACGGGTATACCGAGTCGGACTCCTTCGGGTAGGCCAGGCTGTCGGCCACCGTGATGCTGGAATAACCCGCCGCCTCGGCCGCCTGCGCGAGCGGCAGGTAGAAGGACGGATCGGTCATCGCCTCCGCGTACGTGAATCGCATGGTCGCCGCCGCTCGTGTCGCCGTGGTCCGGTCCCGCTGATACTAGAACGTGTTCCACTTTCGCGCACGCGTGCCAGACTCGCAGGCGTGAGCGATCCCGGAACGCCCCGAGTGCTGTGCGACGTCAACACGGTGAGCGGCTCGGGCGATCAGGCCGGCGGTGCGCTGTGGCGGCTGGACGCCGAGCAGCGCCACCTGGACGCGAACGTGATCGCGCTGGGCCCGAACCGGCGGATCGACACGCACACCGGCCCGGACCTGGATGTGCTCATGCTCGTGCTCTCCGGCGCGGGCGAGGTCGAGGGCGCGGACGGCGCGATTACCGCCGCAGCAGGTTCGCTGATCTGGCTGCCGCGCCGCTCGCAGCGCAGCATCGTGGCCGGCCCGGACGGCCTGCGCTACCTGACCGTGCACCCGCGCCGTCCCGGGCTGAGCATCGGCACCAGCCCGGGCTGACGCATCGGCCGATCTCCGCGCGGACGCATCGGGCTTTCGCCGCCGCGCCGGCGGTAGATTGCGACGGGTGAGCACGCCTAGCACGGCCGCCGCGCCCGAGCCGATCTGGACGCCGGACCCCGTCACGTCCGCCACGAGCGAGGTCGAACGGTTCCGCGCCTTCGTCAACGACCGGCACCAGCTGGCGCTCACCGACTACGCGGAGCTGCACCGCTGGTCGGTGGAGCAGCTGGACGCGTTCTGGTCGGCCGTCTGGGACTTCTTCGACATCCGGTCCACCGAGCGACCCACCGTCGCGCTGGCCGAGGAGCGCATGCCGGGAGCGGTCTGGTTCCCGGGCACCCGGCTGAACTACACCGCCCAGGTGCTGCGCCACGCGCCGTCCGCCGAGCCGGCGATCATCGACATCGGCGAGGACGGCACGGAGTCCACGGTGAGCTGGGCCGAGCTGCACCGGCGCGTCGGCGCGCTCGCCGCGACGCTGCGCGACCTCGGTGTCGGCCAGGGCGACCGCGTGGTCGGCTACCTGCCCAATACCTCGGCCGCGATCATCGGCCTGCTCGCGGTCGCCTCGCTCGGCGCGATCTGGTCGGCGTGCGGCCAGGACTACGCGGCCAAGGGCGCGGCCGACCGCTTCGGCCAGCTCGAGCCCAAGGTGCTGTTCGCCGCGGACGGCTACCGGCACAGCGGCAAGGTGTTCGACCGGCGCGACGAGACGCAGGACCTGCTCGGGCGGTTGCCGTCCGTCGAAGCCGTGATCACGGTCGACAACCTCGGGCTGGACCCGTTCGACAGCGGCTCCGTCCGCGGTCTGACGTTCGCGGACGCGATCGCCGGCGAGCGCGCGGTCGAGCCGGTGCCGGTGCCGTTCGATCACCCGCTGTGGGTGCTGTTCACGTCGGGTACGACCGGCACGCCGAAGGGGATCGTCCACGGGCACGGCGGAGTCGTCCTCGAACACGTCGCGATGCTCGGCCTGCAGAACGACCTGTCCGAGCGCGACGTGTTCTTCTGGTACACGACCACCAACTGGATGATGTGGAACATGGTCGTGTCCGGGCTGCTGCTCGGCGCGACCGTGATCGCCTACGACGGCAGCCCGCTCGCCCCGGACGCCGACCAGCTGTGGCGCATCGTCGAACGGCACCGCGTGACCGTGTTCGGCACCAGTCCCGGTCACCTGCTCGCGTCCGAGAAGGCCGGGCTGCATCCGGCACGCGACCACGACCTGTCCGCGCTGCGGGCGCTCGGCTCGACCGGTTCGACGCTGCCCGTCTCGGCGTTCGGATGGGTGCACGACAACGTCGGCGCGCGCGTGCAGATCGGCTCCACCTCGGGCGGGACGGACTTCGTCGGCGCGTTCGTCGGGCCGGCGGCGACCGTCCCGGTGTGGCCGGGTGAGATCTCGGCGGTGTTCCTCGGCGTCGCGCTGGAGGCGTGGGACCCGGACGGCAAGCCGTTGATCGGCGAGGTCGGCGAGCTGGTCGTCACCAAGCCGATTCCGTCCATGCCGCTGTTCTTCTGGAACGACCCGGACGGCGCGCGTTACCGCGACGCGTACTTCTCCACCTACCCGGGCGTGTGGCGCCACGGCGACTGGATCACGGTGACCGAGCGCGGCAGCGTGATCATCCACGGCCGGTCGGACTCGACGCTGAACCGCAACGGGGTGCGCCTGGGCAGCGCGGACATCTACGACGCCGTGGAGCAGATCCCCGAGGTGACCGAGGCGCTCGTGCTCGGCGTGGAGGAGGGCGACGCCGGGTACTGGATGCCGCTGTTCGTCGTCCTCGCGCCCGGGGCGTCGCTGGACGACGCGCTGCGTGAACGGATCAAGACCGCCATCCGCACCAACGCCTCGCCGCGGCACGTCCCGGACGAGGTGATCGCGGTGCGGGCGATTCCGCACACCCGCACGGGGAAGAAGATCGAGGTGCCGGTGAAGCGACTGCTGCAGGGCGCGAGCGCGGAGCAGGTTCTCTCGCTCGGAGCCGTCGACGACCCCACGCTCATCGCCGACTTCGCGGCCATCGGCACGGCGCACCGGGCAGGTTCGTGATGCCCGCTTTCCCCACGCCGCGACCAAATTCTGGCCCTGAATCTGGTCAGACCATGGGGAAAGGCGGCGTTTACGGCGCGATTTCGCTGGCCGGTCTGCCCGATCGGGTGACGATCTACGAGGTCGGCGCGCGCGACGGGCTGCAGAACGAGGCGACGACCGTCCCGGTCGGGGTCAAGGCGGAGTTCGTCGCGCGCCTGGCCGACGCGGGCCTGCGCGTGATCGAGGCGACCAGCTTCGTGCACCCGAAGTGGGTGCCGCAGCTGGCCGACGCCGAGGAGTTGATCGCGACGATGC
>DASRSS010000121.1:0-13573 GCA_035656335.1 Jatrophihabitantaceae bacterium
CCGTCGCCGCAAGTCCCAGCTGATCGTCACCGCCGCGTTGTCCGCGCTCGCACTGGCCGCCGCCGGCGCGCTGCCCGCCACCGCCAGTGCGTCCGGGCCACAGTCCACCTATCGCGTGGACGACTACGCCGACGGCCAGGCGATGAGCATCCTGCCGCCCGGCGAGAACGGTCTGGTGAACGTCTTCGACGCGCTGAAGTTCGAGCTGACCAAGAAGCGGCCGGCCGCGAGCGACGACCAGCTCGCCAAGTACGAGAACCTGCTCTACGGCTACCAGAACCTGACCGACGCCTCGCTGGGCGACTACTTCAACGACGAGTCGTTCGGCGTGCAGCCCGGGGACATCACCCGCACCGAGAAGCCGACGGCCGGCGTCACCATCTACCGCGACAAGCACGACGTCCCGCACATCTACGCCGACGACAACGCGTCGCTGGCGTTCGGCGCCGGCTACGCGCAGGCCGAGGACCGGCTGTTCCTGATGGACGTGCTGCGCCACTACGGCGAGGGCACCCTGGCCTCGTTCCTCGGCGCGAGCTGCGAGTTCGAGCAGATGGATCACGACCAGCTGCTGCTCGCGCCGTACACGAAGGCGCAGGCGGTCGCGCAGGTCAACGCGCTGCCCACCGAGTACGGCGAGCCGGGCGCGAAGGCCAAGGCGATGATCGAGAACTACGTGCGCGGTGTGAACGCGTACGTCGCCGCAGCCCGCACGCACCCGAAGCTGCTGCCGGCCGACTACGCCGCCGCGGCGCCGGACCTGATCCCGCGCAAGTGGGGCGTCCAGGACGTGGTCGCCATCGCCGGGCTGATCGGCGGCATCTTCGGACGCGGCGGCGGTGCCGAGGTCACCAACGCCGCACTGCTGCAGTACCTGCAGAAGACGCTCGGCACGCAGCAGGGCACGCAGGCCTTCCGCGACTTCCGCACCGCGAACGACCCGCTCGCGCCGACCACGGTCACGGATCAGTCGTTCCCGTACGAGATCCCGGGCACCGTCAATCCCGCCACGACCGCGATGCCCGACGACGCGGCCGCGCCGCTGACCGGCGGCCCGGTCGATACGGACCCGAACTGCGACCTGACCCACCCCAACCTGGCCGCGCTGAAGATCATCGACGACCTGGGCGTGCTGCCGAACCACATGAGCAACGCGCTCGTCGTCAACGCGGACAAGACCGTGGACGGCCACCCGATCGCGGTGTTCGGCCCGCAGGTCTCGTACTACGCGCCGCAGATCCTGTCCGAGCTGGACCTGCACTCGCCGGACTACTCGGCCGAGGGCGCGTCGTTCCCCGGCACCGGCCTGGTCGAGCTGGGCCGCGGCGAGGACTTCGCCTGGTCGGCGACGTCGGCCGGCAGCGACCTGATCGACCAGCGGCTCGAGCGGATCTGCAACCCCACCGGCGGCGCCTCGGCCGCGCACGGCAAGTACTACCTGATGGACGGCAAGTGCAAGCCGATGGTCGCGGAGTCGTTCCGTGAGCTCGCGCTGCCGAAGATCGGCGGGCTGGGCATGCCCACCTACCT
The DNA here is from genome assembly GCA_035656335.1 of Jatrophihabitantaceae bacterium. Taxonomy (GTDB): domain Bacteria; phylum Actinomycetota; class Actinomycetes; order Mycobacteriales; family Jatrophihabitantaceae; genus DASRSS01. The sequence goes on from DASRSS010000121.1 coordinate 1,531, forward strand.
GAACCACAAGATCTATCTGACCGACCACGGCGTGGTGCAGGGCTGGACGACGTCCGGGGGCAAACCGGTCGCCGTCGTGAACCAGCGGTCCACGTTCGGCCACGACATCGACTCGGTCGTCGGCTTCCTCGGCTGGGGCGAGCCGTCGAGCACGCACGACGTGCACTCGTTCATGGCGAATGCGGCCAAGATCGGCTTCACGTTCAACTGGTTCTACGTCGACGACCGCGACACCGGGTACTTCGTCAGCGGCCTGGACCCGATCCGTCCGTCCGACGTCGATCCGGACCTGCCGACGTGGGGGACGGGCAATGCCGAGTGGCAGGGCTTCCTGCCGGTGAGCCAGCACGTGCACGAGATCAACCCGCCGCAGGGCTTCTTCGTCAGCTGGAACAACAAGCCGGCGCCGGAGTTCGCGGCGGCGGACGACCAGTACGGCTACGGCCAGGTGTTCCGGTCCGCGCTGCTGGTGAACCAGCTACAGGGCCAGCTCGCCGCGCACGGCGGCAAGCTCACCCGCGCGAACGTGGTGCAGGCGATGGAGGCCGCGGCCAGCCAGGACCTCGACGGCGTCACGGTGCTGCCGCTGCTGCTGCAGTACCTGTCCGGGCGGACGGAGCCGGCGGGAGTGCAGGCGATGCTCGACCAGCTGTCGTCGTGGATCGCCGACGGCGCGCACCGCGTCAAGGCCCAGCCGGGCGACACGCAGTACCAGCACGCGGCCGCGGTCGCGATCGCCGACGAGCTGATGCCGAACCTCGCCACGGCGTTCTACGACCCGATTCTCGGCGCGGACGGCGGCGCGGGCTACGCGCGCCTGCCGATGCCCTTCGTGCAGACGCCGAACGGGAACGGCTCGCACCACGGCAGCTCCTACGCGGGTGGTTACGAGAGCTACCTGATGACGTCGCTGGAGCAGCTGATGGGCCAGGACCCCGCGGACGGCTTCGGCCCGGAGATCACGTCGCGCGAGTGCAACGGCGGTCCGTCCACCTGCGCGGCCGCGATCGACACGGCGCTGCGGACGACGTACGACGCGCTGGTCAAGGCGAACGGTTCGGACGCCGTTGCGTCGTGGACCGCCAGCACCGCGTCCGCGGCCGCCAAGCAGGCGATGCCGCAATACGACGACATCGAGTTCCAGACCATGGGGCTCGTCGGGCAGCCCGCGATCGATTGGCAGAACCGCCCCACGTTCCAGCAGGTGATCCAGTTCCCGCGCCACCGCCCCCGCTAGACAAGCATCGAAATCGGTGATGCTCAGGCCCACTAGCATTCGCTTTCGTTTCGCCTGGTTCTGCGTGATCATCGACGGGTGAATGCCGTTCGCGAACCCCTGGACCATCGCCTGTTGCCGCGAACGGCCGCCCTGGACGCTGGGCGGCTGACCGTGGGCGGGATCTCGGCGGAGACGCTCGCGGCGCGGCACGGCACGCCGCTGATCGTCTTCGACGAGGACGACCTGCGGTATCGGTGCCGCGCCGCGCTCGCCGCGTTCGGCCCCGATCAGGTGACCTACGCGAGCAAGGCGTTCCTGTGCCGCGCGATGGCCCGGCTGGTCAGCGACGAGGGACTGCTGCTGGACGTCGCCAGCGGCGGCGAGCTGCAGGTCGCGCTCGACGCGGGCGTGCCGGCGTCCCGCATCGTCGTGCACGGCAACAACAAGAGCAGCGCCGAGCTGGCCGAGGCCATGACCGCGGGCGTGCGGCACCTGGTGGTCGACAACTTCGACGAGATCGAACGCATCGAGAAGCTCGGCGCCGAGGGGCTGGGTCCGATCGCGGTCCAGCTGCGCATCGCGCCCGGCGTCGGCGTCGGGAGCCACGACGCGATCCGCACCGGTCAGCTCGACTCGAAGTTCGGGTTCCCGCTCGTCGACGGGATCGCGGAGGCGGCCGTCGCGGCGGTGCGCGAGTCGAGCACTATGCGCTGGCACGGTGTCCACGCGCACGCCGGCTCGCAGGTTCTCGACGTCTATCAGCTGGTCGAGTTCGCCCGTGCCAGTGCCGCCTTCGCGGTCGCGATGGATGCTCCGGCCCTCACCCTGGGCGGCGGCCTCGGCATCGCCTACCTGGGCGCCGACCGTCCCGCCGACTTCGCCGAGTGGCGGGCCGCACTCGCGTCCGGAGCGAGCGCCGCGGGCTGGCACGGCCCGTTCGTGGTGGAGCCGGGCCGTGCCATCGCCGGGCCGGCCGCGCTCACCCTGTACACGGTCGGTGTCATCAAGGACATCCCCGGTGTGCGCCGCTATCTCGCGGTCGACGGCGGGATGAGCGATCACCCGCGCCCGGCGATGTACGGCTCGAAGTACGAGGCCTTCCTGCCGCGTGCCGCCGACGCGGTTCGTCCGGAGCCGTACCGCATCGTCGGCAAGCACTGCGAGAGCGGTGACCTCGTGGTGGACGAGGCGTGGCTGCCCGAGGGAGTGCGGGTGGGTGACGTCGTCGCCGTTCCGGTCACCGGCGCGTACGGCTACTCGATGGCTTCGAACTACAACCGGCTGCCCCGGCCCGAGGTGGTGTTCGTCAGCGGCGGCGTCTCGCGCACCGTGCTGCGCCGCGAGACGCCGGACGATCTGGCGCGTCTCGACGTGTTCGAGCCCGACGGCGCCCAGCTTCCGGGTTAGCGTGTCGTGTGCTCACGAGCAATCGGCTTGTCGTGCTGCTGGAGATCGCCCGAGCGGGGACGATCGTCGGCGCCGCGGAGAGCCTGCACCTGACGCCGTCCGCGGTGTCGCACCAGCTGTCGCGGCTGGAGCAGGAGATCGGCGTGGCGCTGGTCGAGCGTGGGCCGCGCAGCATTCGGCTCACCCACGCCGGCCGTCGCCTCGCCGACCACGCGCAGCGGGTGGCGGACGCGCTGCTCGCCGCCGAACAGGAACTCGGCGCGCACGCCGAGGGGCGCAAGGGCCTGGTCCGGGTCGCGTTCTTCGCCTCGTCCGGGCTGCGTCTGCTGCCGCGCGCCATGTCGCGGTTCGCCGCGAAGCATCCCGGTGCGGACATCGACCTCGTGATGGGGGAACCGCACGAGGTGGCCGGCCGTCTCGAGGCCGGTGAGCTCGACCTCGCGGTTGTCTTCCAGCACCCGCTGGAGCCGTGGGAGCCGCCGCCGAGCATCGACCTGGAGCCGCTGTTCACCGAACCCCAGCTGCTCGTCACGTCCCGCCGGCACCGCCTCAACGGCGAAGCCTCGGTGCAGCTGCGCGAGCTGCGCGCCGAGTCGTGGATCGCGACGTTCGGTATCAGCTCAGGCGTGTCGTCGCTGGAGCACGCGTGTGCCCGCGCCGGGTTCCAGCCGAAGGTCCGGTGCCGCAGCGACCACTACGAGGTGACGCTGCAGCTCGTGCGCGCCGGCCTCGGCATCGCGCTCGTGCCGTTCCTCGGCCTCAACCACGCGCACGGCGTGCACACCATGCGGTTGCGGGAGCCCGATCTGGATCGCCGCATCAGCGCGGCGCTGCGCGGAACGAACGCGAACCCGCTGGCGCTGCGCGTCCTCGACGAGATGCGGACGGCGGCCGCGGAGATCAGCCGCGAGATCGACCAGCTCCCGGCGCCGTGACGCCGGGGGACGCGGCCGCGCCGATCGCCGCACCGGCAACGCGAAGCGCCTCGGTCGCCTGCCATTCGCGTCCGGGCTCGCAGGTCGCGACGGCGGCGTAGGCGAGGCGCCGGTCGCCGACGGCCAGCCCGATGTCCGCGCGCACGCCGGTGTCGCGGCCGGTCTTGTTCCACACCTGCACCGGCTCGCTCGCGGGGGAGTGCGGGTCGTGGCGCACCGCGGCGCAGAGCAGCCCGTGGTCCTCGTTCGCCGCCATCCAGTTCAGCACGGTGGCCGAGGCCTTCTGATCGTGCAGCTGCCCGGTCGCCACCAGCTCCATGAACCGGGCCAGGTCGCGCGCCGTGCCGGTGGCGAACACCGGCGGGTCCTGCGCGAGCCGTTCGTCGCGCACCTTGTCGTGGATGCGCAGGTGTTCCAGCCCGGCGGCCCGCGCCGTCGCCGTGACGGCATCGATCCCGACGGAACGCAGCAGCGCGTTGGTCGCGGTGTTGTCGCTGACGGCGGCGACCAGCAGCGCGAGGTCACCGACGCTCCACGCGCCGTTGCCCGAGAGCTTCGACAGCATGCCCGTGCCACCGACGCGATCATCCGCCTCGAGCGGCACGGGATCCGACAGCGACAGCTGCTCGTCGGCCGCGAGCCGCGCGACGGTCCCGAGCAGAAGGATCTTGGCCGCGCTGGCCACCGGCACGATCTCGTCGGCGCGCCACTGGGCGATCTCGCCGGTGTCCGCGTCGGCGACGACGAGCGCGAGCTGTGCCGCACCGGTCGACGCCTCGGCCACGGCCGGCTCGATCCACTCCCGCAGCGTGCCGCGCTCGGGACTGCCCGGACGCATCTCGATCACAGCCGGAGCACCTGCCCGGCGCGAACGCCGGTCGGGTTGCCGTCGCGCACCGCGACCGCTCCGGCGACCACGACGTGCCGGATGCCGCTCGGCGGCGCAAGCGGATCGTCGAAGTCGGCCCCGTCGCGCACAGTCGCCGGGTCGAACACGACCAGGTCGGCGTGGTTGCCGGCGGCGATGACGCCGCGTCCGGCCAAGCCGAACCGGGCGGCCGGCAGCCCGGTCATCTTGTGCACCGCCTCGGGCAGCCGGAGCACCTCGGTGTCGCGCGTGTACCGGCCGAGGACGCGGGTGAACGACCCGGCCCAGCGCGGGTGGGGGCGCCCGTCGCGGGGGACGCCGTCCGAGCCGATCATCGAGAACGGCGCCGCGAGCACCCGTCGGACGTCGTCCTCCTGCATGGAATGGCTGATGACGGTGACCGCCGACTGCTCGGCGATCAGCAGGTCGCAGACCACGTCGACCGGGTCAGCACCGCGCTCGGCGGCGATCTCGTCCACGCGGCGGCCCTGCAGATCGGGATGGCCGGCGGCGGTGGCGATGCTGATCCGATCCCACCCGCCGTTGCCGACCGTGTTCTCCCAGCCCGGCACGCCCGCCTCGATGTCGTGGCGGATGCGCTCGCGCGTCGCGGTGTCCGAGATGCGGCGCAGCAGGGCGCCGATGCCCCCGTCGCTGACCCACGGCGGGAGCATCGCGTGCAGGTGCGTGCTCGCCGCGTCGTACGGATAGACGTCGCAGGCGACGTCCATGCCGGCGTCGATGGCCTTCTGCAGCCGCGGCAGGGTGACCTCGGTCTTGCCCCAGGCGAAGCGGCCGGCCGTCTTGTGGTGCGAGACCTGCAGCCGGACGCCGGCCGCCCCGGCCAGGTCGAGCGCCTCTTCGAGCGCCTCCTCGACGCCGGACATCTCGTCCCGCAGGTGCGTGACGTAGAGCTTGCCGTGGCGGGCGACGACGCCGGCCAGCGCGACCAGTTCCTCGCTGCCCGCGTAGCAGCCCGGCGGATAGATCAGCCCCGAGGACAGTCCGGCGGCCCCCTGCCGCAGGCACTCGTCCAGCAGCGCGCACATCCGCTCGAGCTCGGCGGCCGTCGGCTTGCGGTCGGCGAAGCCGAGGACCGCCGTCCGCAGCGTGCCGTGCCCGACCAGCGCGGCCAGGTGCGTGTACCGGCCGGACTGCGCTGCCGCGAAGGCGGTGAAGTCCGCGAAGGCGTCGCCGAAGTCGAACGTCGCCCGCACGGTCTCGGCCGCGGCGTCGGCGTGCTCGGCGGAGGCGGGGAACATGCTGCTCCCGCAGTTGCCGCAGATCTCCGTCGTCACGCCCTGCCGCAGCGACGCCAGGCGCAGCGCGTCCGCCTGCTCGGGCGCCCAGGCGAGCGCGTCCGAGTGGGTGTGGACGTCCACGAAGCCGGGTGTCACCACGGCGCCGTCGGCGTCGACCACCTCTCCCTGCCAGTCCGTTCCCGGATCCTCGACTGCCGCGATCAGACCGTCGCTGACGACCACGTCGGCCGGGCGCGCTGGCGCACCGGTGCCGTCCAGCACCAGCCCGCCGCGCACCAGGAAGCTCGGCGCGCTCACTTCAGCACTCGGGACAGGAACGTCCGGGTGCGGTCGTGCTGGGGATTCGACAACACGTCGGCAGGATGACCCTGCTCAAGGACGATGCCGTCGTCCATGAAGATCAGCTTGTCGCCGACCTCGCGCGCGAAGCCCATCTCGTGGGTCACGACGACCATCGTCATGCCGTCGCGGGCGAGGTCCTTCATGACGGCGAGGACGTCGCCCACCAGCTCCGGGTCGAGCGCGGACGTCGGCTCGTCGAACAACATCAGCCGCGGTGCCATCGCCAGCGCCCGGGCAATGGCGACGCGTTGCTGCTGGCCGCCGGAGAGCTGTCCGGGGTAGTGGTCGATCCGGTCGGCCATGCCGACCCGTTCGAGCATGGCGAGCGCCTCGGCCTTGGCACGGTTTCGGGCCATGCCCTTGACGACGATCGGGCCTTCCATGACGTTCTCGAGCGTCGTGCGGTGCGGGAACAGGTTGAAGTTCTGGAACACCATGCCGATGCGCTCGCGCTGGTGACGCACGCGCGAGGTCGGCAGCGGGCGGACGCGTCCGTTGCGCTCTTCCAGGCCCATCAGCTCGCCGTCGATCCAGATGCGTCCGGCGTCGATCGTCTCGAGCCGGTTCAGGCAGCGCAGCAGCGTCGACTTGCCGGACCCCGACGGGCCGATGATGCACACGACCTGTCCCGCGGTCACGTCCAGATCGATGCCATTGAGCACCTGGACGCGACCGAAGGACTTGCGCACTCCCTCCACGCGCACCAGCGGCGCGCCGAGCTGCCCGGTCCGGGCGCTGTCGAGGGACGCGTTCGCGGACGGCACGGTCATGCCAGTTCCTCCATCCGGCCGAGCCCGGGACGCATGTTGCGGCGGATCCGCGCGCCGACCGAACGCCGGTCGGACCGCTCGGGCGAGTAGTGCCGCTCCACGTAGTACTGCCCGACGCTCGCGACGGTCGTGAGCACGAGGTACCAGATCGACGCCACGATCAGCAGGGCGATCACCTCGAAGTTGGCCAGGTAAAGATGCTGCGCCACCGTGAGCAGGTCGGCGCCGGCGATGACCGAGACCAGGGACGTGGTCTTCAGCATCGAGATGAACTGGTTGCTGGTCGGCGGGATGATCACCCGCATCGCCTGCGGCAGCACGACCCTGCTGAAGACCTGCCGTCCGGACATCCCGAGCGACTCCGCGGCCTCGCGCTGTCCCGGCGGCACCGCCTGTATGCCGGCCCGCACGATCTGCGACATGTAGGCGCCCTCGTTGATCGACAAGCCCAGCACGGCCGCCACGAACGACGTGACCACCTGGTTGGTCTGCCATCCGGTCAGCTCCGGCCCGCCGAACGGGACAGCGATCGAGACGCGCGGGAACAGCAGCGCCAGGTTGAACCAGAAGATGAGCTGCACCAGCAGCGGCGTGCCCCGGAAGAACCAGATGTACAGCGTCGCGGAGTAGCGCAGCACCACGTTCTCGGACAGCTGCATCACCGCGACCGCGATGCCGATCAGGATGCCGATCACCATCGAGATGATGGTGAGCTGGATGGTCACCCAGAGGCCGGAAAAGATGACGTGGGCGAACTGGTACTTGGCGATCACGTCCCAGTGGATGTTCGGGTTGACGATCACCGTGTAGCAAAGCCACACCAGGACGAAGAGCACCACCACCGCGGACGCCGCGCGGCCCGCGTGGAACCGGCGGCGATGGTCGATCGCGAGTCCCGGCTCCGGCGCGGCGGCCGCGGTGGTGTTGGGTGCCGACAAGCTCATGCGGTCAGCTGCCCCCGTTGACAGTGGCGCTCTTGACGGCGCTGCCCGTGACGCCCCACTTCTGCAGGATGCTGGTGTAGCCACCGTCGGTGATCAGCTCCTGCAGCGCCTTCTGGACGGCCTGCGTGAGCGCACCGTTCTTCTTGTCGATCGCGATGCCCCACGGCGCCGCGTCGTACTGCTGGGGCAGCACCGTGTACTTGCCCGGCGACTGCTTGGCGTACTGCTCCGCGACGGGGTAGTCGATGATCGTCGCGACCGCGCGTCCGCTGTCGAGCTGGAGCAGGCCGGTCGGGGCGTCCTCGCTCTGGATGATGTTCATCTTGGTCGAGCACTTCTGGTTCTGCTCCTGGCCGATGGCCAGGTTCGAGCTGCCCTTGGCCAGGACGACCGTCTTGCCGCAGAAGTCAGCGAGCGACTGGATGTGTCCCGGGTTGCTCTTCGGCACGACCACCGCACCGCCGGCGGTGAAGTAGTCGACGAAGTTCACGGCCTGGCGGCGCTCCGCCGTGTCACTCATGGACGACATGGCCAGGTCCCAGCGCTGCGCCTGCAGGCCCGGGATCAGCCCGTCGAAGGCCGCGTTGGTCATCTGCAGCTTCAGCCCCAGCTGCTTGGCGATCGCCGCGGCCAGCTCCGGGTCCACGCCGATGAGGTCCTGCGTCCCGCTCTTGAACATCTCCATCGGCGGGTAGCCCTCGGCCGTCGCGACGCGCAGCACGCCGCTGTCGCGCACGGACGCGGGCAGCAGATCGCGCGCGGTGGCGGCGGCGCCGGCCGTGTTCGCCGACGTGGCGTCCGAGCTGCCGTCGGCACGGCCGCAGCCGGTGACGCTGACGATGAGCGCGAGTGAAGCAAGGGCGGCGGCGACTGCGCCGCGACGACGTGCCATGTCCTGAATTCCTCCTTGATCGACCGTCGGCCGATGATGGCAGCCGTGGATCGATAGAACAATATGATGAATGCTCATACGGCTGAGCATCGATTCGATCTAGTCTCGTGTGCGCGCACGGCAGGGTCGACCGCGTCGTGGGGCAGGCGTCGGGATCGGGTCGGTCGGCATACCTGACCGGCTGTGGGACGGCTAGTGAGGCCGTCGGAATCGGCTGGGAGCGGGCGACGGGAATCGAACCCGCGTAATCAGTTTGGAAGACTGAGGCTCTACCATTGAGCTACGCCCGCACGGGTCCGCCGAGCACTTCGCGGGCGGACCGCTGCACAGATTACCGGCTCCCGCGTCGGGGCGGCACGCGACGTCCGTAGACTGGGCGCCGTCCAGCGCCCGGGGTGTGGCGCAGCTTGGTAGCGCACTCGCTTTGGGAGCGAGGGGCCGTGGGTTCGAATCCCGCCACCCCGACCGAGTCTCCTGCACCCCATCGCACGACACGAAATCCGATACGCCCGATCCGAGGAGCACCAGCACTGTGAAGAGCACCGTCGAAAACCTGAGCCCGACCCGCGTGCGGCTCGCCGTCGAGGTGCCCTTCGACGACCTGAAGCCGGGTCTGGACGCCGCCTACAAGCGCATCGGCGCGCAGGTGCGGATCCCCGGCTTCCGCCCCGGCAAGGTGCCCGCTCGCGTCATCGACCAGCGGGTCGGCCGCGGCGCGGTGCTGGAGGAGGCCATCAACGGCGCGCTGCCGACCCTGTACTCGGACGCCGCCCGAGAGCACGAGCTGCGCCCGCTCGGCCAGCCGGAGATCGAGATCACCAACCTGGCCGACGGCGAGTCGGTGAGCTTCACGGCCGAGGTCGACGTCCGTCCCGAGATCTCCCTGCCGGATCTGGACAACCTGGCCGTCTCCGTCGACGACGTCGCCGTCACCGACGAGGACGTCCAGGAGCAGCTGGATGCGCTGCGCGCCCGCTTCGGCACGCTCAAGGGCGTCGAGCGGCCGGTGCAGACCGGCGACTACGTGTCGCTGGACCTGTCCGCGGCGGTCGACGGCGAACAGATCGAGGCCGGTTCGGCGCAGGGCATGACCTACGAGGTCGGCTCCGGCAACCTGATCGAGGGCCTGGACGACGCGATCGTCGGCAAGTCGGCCGGCGAGACCGTCACGTTCACCGCGACCCTGCAGCAGGGCGAGCGGGCCGGCGCCGAGGCCGAGATCACCGCGACGGTGAACAGCGTCAAGGAGCAGGAGCTGCCCGAGGTCGACGACGAGTTCGCGCAGCTGGCCAGCGAGTTCGACACCGTGGACGAGCTGCGCGCCGACCTGCGCGAGCGCCTCGGCCGCGCGAAGGTCTTCGAGCAGGGCGCGCAGGCCCGCGACAAGCTGGTCGAGCAGCTCATCGAGGCCGTCGAGTTCCCCGTTCCGGAATCGGCCATCAAGGACGAGGTGGACGTCCGCGAGCACGAGGTCGTGCACTCGCTCGGCCACGACGACGCCGCGTTCGAGCGCTACCTGTCGATGCTCGGTCAGACCCGCGAGGAGTTCACCGCGGAGCTGCGCGAGGGCGCCGAGAAGTCCGTCCGGGTCCAGCTGCTGCTCGACGCGATCGCGGAGAAGAACGACGTCCAGGTCAGCGACGGCGAGCTCACCGAGTACCTGGTGCGCCAGGCCGCCCGCTACAACATCCCGCCCCGCGAGTTCGCCAACCAGATCGTCCAGGCGGGCAACCTGCCGGTGCTCATGGCCGACGTCCGCCGCAACAAGGCGCTCGCGACGCTGCTCGAGTCCGCCACGGTCACCGACGCGTCCGGCAACACGGTCGACCTGAACGTGCTGGCCCCGGACGCGCTGGCCGAGATCGTGGACGGCGACGAGGACGAGATCGAGAACGCCGACGGTGCCGTGGCCGAGGCGAACGACAGCGACACCGACTGAGCCGTCACGCCCTGAGCGAACGGGGGGCGGTTCGGGGACTTCCGGTCCCGCGTCCTTCGTTAGGGTCGATGAACACCAGCGTCACCACTACGCCGAAAGAAGGTCCGCGACGTGAGCCGCTTCGACCCACAACCGATCCGGGCAGCCGAGATGCGCGCTCCCGGCGCCGGCATGACCCTGAACGACTCGGTCTACGACCGGCTGCTGCGCGAGCGGATCATCTTCCTGGGCCAGCCGGTCGACGACAACATCGCGAACCAGATCTGCGCCCAGCTGCTGCTGCTGTCGGCCGAGGACGGCACGCGGGACATCAACCTGTACATCAACTCCCCGGGTGGCTCGGTCACCGCGGGCATGGCGATCTACGACACGATGAAGTTCATCGAGTGCGACGTCGCCACGTACGCGCTCGGGCTGGCCGCGTCCATGGGCCAGTTCCTGCTCTCGGCGGGAACCCGGGGCAAGCGCTACGCCCTGCCGCACGCCCGGATCCTGATGCACCAGCCGTCCGCCGGCATCGGCGGCACCGCGTCGGACATCGCGATCCAGGCCGAGCAGTTCAAGCTCACCAAGGTCGAGATGGCCGAGCTGATCGCCGAGCACACCGGCCAGAGCGTCGACCAGATCCGGACGGACTCCGAGCGTGACCGCTGGTTCACCGCGCAGCAGGCCCTGGAATACGGGTTCGTCGACCACCTGCTGACGTCCGTCACCCAGATGCCCAACGGCTCCGGTCCGGCTCCGGCCTGAAAGGGACTCCCATGACCAACCTGCACACCCCGCTGGGCGCCACCGGCCTGCACCTGCCGCAGTCGCGGTACGTGCTGCCGTCTTTCGTCGAGCGCACCAACTACGGGATCAAGGAATCGAACCCGTACAACAAGCTGTTCGAGGAGCGCATCATCTTCCTCGGCGCGCCGATCGACGACGTCGTCGCCAACGACGTGATCGCGCAGCTGATCGTGCTCGAGTCCACCGACCCGGACCGCGACATCCTGATCTACATCAACTCCCCGGGCGGGTCGTTCACGGCGCTGACGGCGATTCACGACACCATGCAGTTCGTGAAGCCGCAGATCCAGACCGTCTGCCTGGGGCAGGCCGCGTCCGCCGCGGCCGTCCTGCTGGCGGCCGGCACGCCCGGGAAGCGGTTCGCGCTGCCGAACTCGCGGATCCTGATCCACCAGCCGGCGACCGAGGGCACGTACGGCCAGTCGACCGACATCGAGATCCAGGCCCGCGAGATCATGCGGATCCGTGAGCAGCTCGAGACGCTGCTGGCCCACCACACCGGCAAGTCGATCGAGCAGGTCCGTGAGGACATCGAGCGCGACAAGATCCTCACCGCCGAGGAAGCCAAGGAGTACGGGCTCGTCGATGACATCATCGAGAGCCGCAAGAAGGCGGGCGTCGAGGTACTGTCGTCCTAGCACGTCGTGGCTGCGGACCCGCCGGTCGCCCGGCG
>DASRSS010000122.1:0-4974 GCA_035656335.1 Jatrophihabitantaceae bacterium
TCCCGCCGCGGTTCGGGTCCGCGGCGGACTACCTGGCGGCCGCGGACCGGCTGGTCGAGCTCGGCATCGCCGCGGACTCGACCGAGTTGCTGTGGGAGCTGCGCCCGTCCGCGCGCTACCCAACGCTGGAGTTCCGCATCGCCGACGCCTGCACGGACGTGGACGACGCCGTGCTCTACGCGGCGCTGGCCCGCTCACTCGTGCGCACGCTCGCGGCGAGCGCGGCAGCCGGCGCGGAGCCGAGCGGGCTGTCCGATCCGGAGATCCGCGCCGCGCGGTGGCGGGCGGCGCGCTACGGCATCGGTGACACGCTGTGGAGTCCGGCACGGGCCGCGGTCGTTCCGGCCGCGACGGCGCTGGACGATCTGCTCGCCGAGCTGCGTCCGGACCTCGAGCGGCACGGCGAATACAGCGCGGTCGCCGAGCTGCTGGCGGCGGTGCGCTCGCGTGGCACGTCCGCGCAACGCCAGCGCGAGGCGTTCGCGGCCCGCGGCGACCTGGACGACGTGGCGCGGCTGCTCGTCCGGATCACCGCGGCGCGTTGAGCCCGTCCGCGAGCCGCTGCCAGAACAGCGCGAGCGCGCTCGCACCGGTCAGCAGCATGTCCAGGTCCACGCTCTCGTCCGGGCCGTGCCAGCGGTCCTCGGACAGGCCGGTGCCGAAGAACAGCACGGGCGCGTCGGCCTTCTCGGCCAGCAGCGCGACCGGCCCGCTGCCGGCGTTGCGCATGTGGGGAATCGGCCGGTTCCATGCGTCCGCCATCGCGTTGCGCAGCAGCGGCACCGCGGGATGGTCCAACGGGGTCGCGTAGGGCGGCGCGCTGATCTCCTCTGGGATCCGCAGCTCGTGCTCGAACCCGTCCGGGAGGCGCGCGGCAACCCACTCACGCAGCCGGGCGGTGATCTCGGCCGGGTCCTGGTCCGGCACCAGGGACAGCTGCACCTGCGCGGACGCGGTGGCGGGAACGGTGCCACGCGTCGGCGGGTCGGGGTCGCCGGCAGCCAGCGCGATCACCTCCGCACCCGGCCGGGTGTAGAGCCGCTCGCCGATCGACCGGCCCCGCTCCCCGATCACCGCGCGCGTGCCGGTGCGCGCGAGCCAGGCCCGCTCGTCACCGGTGAGACGCGCGAGCTCGGCGCGCTCGTCGTCCGGCGCCTCGCGCACGTCGTCGTAGAAGCCCGGGACGCTCACCCGCCCGTCCGCGTCCTGGAGGCCAGAGAGGACGGCGACCAGCGCCGCGGCGGCGTTCGGCGCGGCGCCGGACACCGCGCCGGAGTGTAGGTCGGCGCGCGCGCCGCGCAGTTCCAGCTCGCCCTTGATCAGCCCGCGGATGCCGACGCACATCGCCGGCTCGTCGGCCGACCAGGTCATGGTGTCGCTGAACACGACCAGATCCGCGCCGACCCGGTCAGCGTGCTCGTCCAGCAGGGCGGCGAGGTTCGGCGAGCCGGTCTCCTCCTCGCCGTCGATCAGCAGCTTGAGGTTCACCGGCGGCGCGGCCGCCTCGGCCGCGATCGCGCGCACGGCCCACAGGTGCGCGAGCACCTGGCCCTTGGCGTCCGAGGTGCCGCGCCCGTACAGCCGGCCGCCGTCGTGCACCGGTTCGAACGGTGCGCAGCGTTGCCACTGCTCGGCCTTCGCGGTGCGCACGTCGTGATGGCTGTAGACGAGCACGGTCGGAGCGGACGGGTCGGTGATCCACTCCGCCCAGACCGTCGGCGTGGCTTCGCGCTGCCACACCTCGACGACCGGAAAGCCAATGCCGGTAAGGGTTTTCGTCAGCCACGCCGCTGACCTGGCCAGGTCCTCCTCGTGCTCTTGCGGTCCCGCGACGGACGGGATGCGCACCCAGTCGCCGAGTTCCTCGACCAGTCGGTCGCGGTGCTCGTCCAGCCAGCCGCGGATGCCGTTCGCGGGCACGTCAGCGCCGGCCGATCAGCATGATCGCGCGCTCGTCGTCCACCACCCGGGCGTCTCGATGCGTGAGCGGCACGGCTGGTGCGGCCGCGAGCAGGTCGCGCACGCGGGCGTCCTGTGCCGGTCCGGCCACCTGCAGGAGCAGTAGCCCGCCGTCTGCCAGGTGCTCGGCGGCGACCATGAGGCATTGCTTGATCACGTCCAGGCCGTCCGTGCCGCCGTCGATCGCGACCTGCGGGTCCTCGGGCCAGCGCGCGACGTCGTCGGAGGTGAGGTACGGCGGGTCGGCGACGATCAGCCCGAACCGCTCGCCGGGCTCCAGCGCCGCCTCGAGGCGCGCCTCGCGCACCTGCACGCGGTCGGCGCGGCCGGCCCGCTCGGCGTTGCTCCGCGCGTACCGCGCCGCGACCGGGTCGGCCTCCACCTGGACGAGGTCGCGGTCGGCGAGGACGGCCGCGGCCAGCCCGATGTGGCCCGCGCCCGCGCACAGTTCGAGGATCGGGCCGGGCGGCGCGGTCGCGGCCAGCTCGGCGGCCCAGCTGCTCTGCGCGAACGTCCATGGGCGTGGCGTGAGGACGCGTTCGTCGTAGCTGACGGTGAGCGGGCCGAATTCACAGGTGCGGGTCACGGCGGGCTATGTACCCGTTTCGGGCGCGGCCGTTTCCTTCGAGAGCTATCAGGGTATTGCTTATCGGGCCGGACCTCGGCGCTGCCACCGACCGCTTTTCGTCTGAATTGGGGACCTGACGATGTTGCTGCCCGCGCCGCGCGGCCCGATGACCACCGGGTTGATCCGCGCCCTGCGCGACGACGACCCGGCGGTGCTGCCGGCGGTCCTTCCGGTCGCCGATCCCATGGCGGACGACGATCTGCAGCTCGCGCTGTGGATCTGCTTCGAGCTGCACTACCGCGGGTTCGCGGACGTCGCCGAGCGGTGGGAGTGGCAGCCGGAGCTCATCGCGTTCCGCTCCGGGCTCGAGTCGCAACTGCTCGACGCACTGCGCCGCGACGTTTCCGTCCCGTCCAGCACGGCGCCGGTCGCGCAGCGGCTGCGCGACCTCGTCGACGGCGACGACGGCCCGCCACTGTCGCGGCACATGCAGCAGCGCGCGGACCGCGAACAGTTCACCGAGTTCGCCGTGCACCGGTCGATCTACCAGCTCAAGGAAGCCGATCCGCACACGTGGGCCGTCCCGCGGCTGGCCGGGCGCGCGAAGGCGGCGCTGATCGAGATCCAGGTGGACGAGTACGGCGACGGCGACCCGGCGCGCATGCACAGCGAGCTGTACCGGCAGTTCCTGCGCGGTATCGATTTGGACGACTCGTACGGCGCGTACCTCGACGCGGTTCCGGGCATCACGCTCGCGATCGGCAACGTCATGTCCCTGTTCGGGCTACGGCGTTCGCTGCGGGGCGCGCTAGTCGGTCACCTCGCCGCGTACGAGATGACGTCGTCCGAGCCGTGCCGGCGACTGGCGAAGGGGCTGCGCCGGCTCGGTGCCGACGACGCGACGTGCGCGTTCTACGACGTGCACGTGACCGCGGACGCCCTGCACGAACAGCTCGCCGCGCACGACCTGTGCGGTGGCCTGGCCGAGGCCGAGCCGGAGCTGACCGAGGACATCGTGTTCGGCGCTGCCGCGTGCTTGCACGTCGACGGCCGGTTCGCCGAGTACGTGCTGGGCCGCTGGCACGACGGCCACTCGTCGCTAAGGGTCGCGGACGGTGCCGAGGCAGCCCGTCCCCTCGCCGAGGTGTCGTAGGGCCCTTCTGGGTCTTCTCGGCGGCGGGTCGTCTTCTCACTCGCGGCATGCGCTGCCGGGTGTCATTCCAGCGCTGGTTGCTTTTCCTTGGCGGCGACGGCGGGCTTTGAGCGTCGGTCGGCTTTGCGCTGCCGCCCTTCCGTTCCAGCTCGCTTGCGTTCTCTTGGCAGCGACGGCGGGACGGCTTGTCGCTGCTCGGCTGCCGTCGCCGGCTTGCGTCCCAGCGTTCTTCAGCTGACCCCTCCTCCTCGTCGATCAAGGGCAGGTTGTGGCCGCCCTGGCGACCACAACCTGCTCTTGATGATGGCGGAATCGCCTTGAAAATAAGGGAAATTCCTTGACTTAGCACGGATCGACTTAGCACGGATCCAGGCTATAATCGAATGTACGCACGAATCAGTCTCCGAACCCGACCGGGCGCTGCCGCGCTCACGGGGCTGATCCGCGCGCTGCGCGATCTACCTGCCGGGTCTGATGGTGCAGTGCTGATCGACCAGATCCGCGCCCTGGAGGAACTGAAGTCGGCAGCGGCCGCGACCCAAGCCCACGCGGTGCTGCAAGCGGGTAAGACCAGCGAGTATTGGGGGTCCCCCCGCCAATGATCACCCCCACCGGCCACCACTACACCAGCCGGCCACCCGCTCTACCCAGAAACCGAACACCCTCACCGGTCGAGCAGCAGCTCGCAACGTATCTGCGCGTGGCCTAGCGGGAATCGGCCTCGGCGAGCGCGCCGCGCTTGTGGCTGCCGTCGCACAGCGGCTTGACCGCGGAACGTCCGCAACGGCACAGCGCCACGGTCCGTCCGGCGTCCACGGGGGTGCCGTCGACGTCGCGGATCTGGAAGTCGCCGCGCACGATCAGCGGGCCGTCCGGGTACATGGTGACGGTCGCGGCGGGCAGCTCGTGCGCATCGGTGCTCATGGTGCACCGTGCTACCCGCCTAGCCCGCAGCGGCAAACAGCCGATCCAGCCAGGCCAGCTGCACGATCGCGTGATCGGCCTGGCCGCCCTCGTGGCCGTTGTACGGGTACACCGAAATCTCCTTCGGACCGGCGTATCCGTTGTAGGCCGCGTACACGGTCGACGGTGGGCACGTCGGGTCGGACAGCCCGACCGAGAACAGCGCCGGCGCGCTCGCCCGCCGCGCGAGCACGGCGCCGTCGAAGTAGGACAGCGTTGCGAACGCCTGATCCACCTTGTCGCGATGGATCGCCAGGTAGTAGGCCAGCTCGACGTACGGCTCGGTGTCGGTGATCTCGATGGCGCGCCGGACATCGCACAGGAACGGGAC
>DASRSS010000123.1:0-8920 GCA_035656335.1 Jatrophihabitantaceae bacterium
TCCTGCAGCACCGGGCGCCGCGCGTGGCTGAGCACGGCGGTCCACGGCACCACGTACCCGAGCACCAGCCACACCGCCCAGCCGATCACCAGCAGCACGAAGCCGACCCGGTCGTGGCCGTCGATGGCCCATCGCGTTCCCACGACGTCGGTCGCGGCGACGAACGTGAACAGCCCGAACGCGCGGCGCGGGTCCGCGAGGTCGGCCGCGACGTCGCCGCGGAACGCGACCAGGCGCCAGCCGTTGAGCACGATCAACACCGCGTACGACACGCACGCGATCCACAGCAGCACCACCGACACCGTGATCACGCCGTGGTTGCGCATCGCGACCGACACGATGCCGGTGGCCATCACCAGCGCGAAGTAGCCCGGGTTCAGCGTGCGGACGGACTCGGCCACCCCCGTTGCCCACGTCGACCGGTTGTGGCCGGCGACGCCGAGCTCAGTACGGGACACCGATCTTGCGCCACTTGCGGCCGCCGGTGCCGGGCTCGTTGGGAGGCCCGGCGAGCCGGCTGCGGATCACGACGTACGGACGCCACAGGTACCAGAGCGGATAGCTCCACGCGTGAACCAACCGGCTGAACGGCCACACCGCGAAGATCACCCACGCGGCGGCGGCGTGCACCTGGTACATGATCGGCGCGCTCGTGACGACGTCCACGTTCGGGTCGCCGGTGAACAGGCTGCGGAACCACACCGACACGGTGTTGCGGTACTCGTAGCCCGCACCGAACTCCTGCACGCCCAGCGTGAGATAGATGCCGAGGATGACGATGATGCCGAGCAGGATGAGCGCCAGGTAGTCGACGGCGCTCGTGGTCGCGCGCACCCGGGGGACCGCGGTGCGGCGGAACACCAGGATGCCGGCGCCGATCAGCACGCCGAACGCCGCGATCGAACCGGCGATGCCGGAGAACGTCTCGTACACGTGCTCCGGGATGCCGATCCACTCGGTGAACGAGCGCGGGATCAGGATGCCGAGCACGTGCCCGCCGATCGCCGCGAACGTCGCGTAGTGGAACAGCGGCGCGCCCCACTTGAGCAGGCGCCGCTCCTGCAGTTGCGTCGAACGGCTGGTCCAGCCGAACTGGTCGTATCGCCACCGCCAGATGTGCCCGACGACGAAGACGACCATCGCGGCGTAGGGCAGGATCACCCACCACCAGAAGTCCCACGAGCTCATCGGACGGCCTCCGGCACGGCTCCGTAGCCCTGCAGGTACTCCGGCGGCGCGAACGGTTCGAGCCCGACCTTCTCGCGCGGCGGTCCGGACTCCCAGGCCGCGCGCACCTGGGACAGCTCCCGCTTGCCGAGCTTTGGCAGCGCTGCCGACACGGCGGAAATCACGTCGGCGTAAGGCGATTCGGCCTTGGCCAGCGCGCGGCGCAGCAGCTCGAGATCGGTCCGGTGCCCGTGCAGCAGCCGCTGCCCCCGGTCGGTGAGCGAGGCGAAGTCGAGCACCATCGGCAGGAAGTCCGGCAGCTCGTCTTCGGTCGGGACGAAGCCGGCGTCGCGGTACGCGGTCTTGAACACGACCATCGCCATCCCGCGCTTGCGGGTGTCGCCGTACCGGTAGTAGGTCAGGTACAGGGCGCACCGGCGGCGCAGGTCGAACGTCCGCACGTAGTGCTCGGCGACGTCGCAGGGCGACGTGGCACGCAGCCAGTCGAGGAAGCGTCCGAACGATTCGCGCGCCGGCCGCGGTCCTGTCTCCGCGTCCGCGAAGCCGTCCAACTCGGCCAGCCCGTCGAAGAGCGCGGCGGTCGGGTACTGCAGCAGCACCGACGCCAGCTTGAACGTGGCCGTCGCCGCGCTCATTGGCCGACCACCGGGAGCTGCGTGCGGCCGCCGTTGTCCGGCCGGTAGCTCTGGATGCCGTGCGGCCCGGTGCCGCCCATGCCGGGGCCGCCCTCGCCGTCCAGGCTGCAGAACAACTGCTCGTGCTGGCCCATCAGCCGGCCGGCCTCCTCCGCGTGCGCAGGCGGGATCACGTAGCGCTGCTCGTACTTCGCGATCGCCAGCAACCGGTACAGGTCGTCGAGGTCCTCCGCGGTAGCGCCGACCGACGCGGGCAGATCCTCCTTCAGGTCCAACCCCAGCTGGCCGGCGCGCTGGATCGCGCGGACCGCGGCCAGCTTGCGCAGCACCGTCCGCACCGTCTCGGTCGCGCCCGCGGTGAACAGGTTCGCCAGGTACTCGATCGGGATCCGCAGCGAGTCGATCGTCGCGAACACGTTGTCCGGGTCGTTCGAGTCGTAGCCGGTGGCGTCCACGATGTCGGCGACGGGAGACAGCGGCGGGATGTACCAGACCATCGGCAGCGTGCGGTACTCCGGATGCAGCGGCAGGGCGACCCGGTGCCGCACCGCGAGCTCGTACACCGGTGACCGCTTGGCGGCCTCGATCCAGTCGTGCGGGATGCCGTCACGCGCCGCCGCGGCCTGGACGTCCGGGTCGTGCGGGTCGAGGAACACGCCCAGCTGCGCCTCGTACAGGTCCTGCTGGTCGGGCGTCGCCGCCGCGTCGAGCACCTTGTCCGCGTCGTAGAGGAACAGGCCGAGGTAGCGCAGCCGCCCGACACACGTCTCCGAGCAGATCGTCGGCTGGCCGGCCTCGATGCGCGGGAAGCAGAACGTGCACTTCTCCGCCTTGCCGGTGCGGTGATTGAAGTACACCTTCTTGTACGGGCAGCCCGAGACGCAGAACCGCCAGCCACGGCAACGGTCCTGGTCGACGAGGACGATGCCGTCCTCCTTGCGCTTGTACATCGCGCCGGACGGACAGGACGCCACGCAGGACGGGTTCAGGCAGTGCTCGCAGATGCGCGGCAGGTAGAACATGAAGACCTGCTCGAACTCCATCTTGACCTTCTCCTCGAGCCCGGCGAGGTTCGGGTCGCGGATGCCGGTCTCGGGCGCGCCGGCCAGGTCGTCGTCGAAGTTGCTGCCCCACTTGACGGTCATGTCCTTGCCTGTGAGCGCGGAGATCGAGTGCGCGCTGGGGTTCGGCGTGCCCAGCGGCGCGTCGATCACGGTCTGGTAGTCGTACGTCCACGGGTCGCCGTAGTCGTCGATGCTGGGCAGATCCGGGTTGTAGAAGATCGACAGCAGCTTCTTCAGCCGCCCGCCCGCCTTCAGCTGCAGCCGGCCCTTGCGGTCGAGCGTCCAGCCCCCGTGCCACTGCTCCTGGTCCTCGTACCGCTTGGGGTAGCCGATGCCCGGCTTGGTCTCGACGTTGTTGAATTAGACGTATTCGGTGCCCGGCCGGTTCGTCCACACCTGCTTGCAGGTGACCGAACAGGTGTGGCAGCCGATGCACTTGTCGAGGTTCATCACCATGGCGACATTGGCCATCACTCGCATGCGCACAACCTCTCAGCGGTACTCGACGTCTTGGGACCGGCGGCGGATCACGGTGACCTCGTCGCGCTGGTTGCCGGTCGGGCCGTAGTAGTTGAAGCCGTAGGACAGCTGCGCGTAACCACCGATCATGTGCGTCGGCTTGACGACCAGGCGGGTGAGCGAGTTGTCGCCGCCGCCGTGCCAACCGGACACCTCCGACTTCGGCGTCATCAGGTGCCGGTCCTTCGCGTGGTACATGAACACGGTGCCCTCGGGCATCCGGTGCGTGACGGCGGCACGGCAGACGACAACGCCGTTGCGGTTGTACGCCTCGATCCAGTCATTGTCGGTGATGCCGATCTTGGCGGCGTCCCGCGGGCTCATCCAGATCACCGGGCCGCCGCGGAACAGGCGCAGCATGTGCAGGTTGTCCTGGTACTCCGAGTGGATCGACCACTTCGAATGCGGCGTCAGGTAGCGCACCGTGATCTCCGGACGGTTCGGGTCGCGCAGACCCTGCTCGCCGAAGTGCCGCGCGTAGTCCAGCGGCGGGCGATACGTCGGCAGCCACTCGCCGTACTCGGCGATCCAGTCGTGGTCGAGGAAGAAGTGCATGCGCCCGGTGAGCGTGTGCCACGGCTTCTTGCGCTCGACGTTGACCACGAACGGCGAGTAGCGCCGTCCGCCCGTCTCGCTGCCGGACCACTCCGGGGACGTGATCACCGCCCGCGGCTGCACCTGCGTGTCGGCGAAGCTGATCTGCTCGCCGGACCGCTCCTCGGCCAGGTCGGCCAGATGCATGCCGGTGCGCTTCTCCAGTTCGCGCCAGCCCATCACGGCGACCTCGCCGTTCGTCGTACCGGACAGCGCCAGGATCGCCTCGGCGAGATCGACGTCGCGGGCCAGCGACGGACGTCCCGCGCCAGGCCCGCCGCGGACCGTGCCGTTGCGCCGCCGCAGGTAGTCGACGGCGTTCGTCGGCACGCAGCTGATCCCCTTGGTCACCATGCCCTGTGAGTCGACCAACGGCCCGAGCGCGGCCATCTTGCGCGCGACCGCCGGGTAGTCGCGCTCGACCGCGATGAGCTTCGGCAGGTTCACGCCCGGCACCGGGTCCGTGCCCTCCGCGCGCCAGTCCACGACCCGGCCGCCCGGCTGCGCCAACTCGTCCGCGGTGTCGTGCGCGAGCGGTGCCGCGAGCACGTCCGTGCGGGTGCCCAGGTGTGTCTCGGCGAGCCGGGAGAACTGCGCGGCGATCGTGTGGAACGCGTCGAAGTCCGTGCGCGCCTCCCACGGGGGCGGGATGGCCGGGTTGAACGAGTGCACGAACGGGTGCATGTCGGTGCTGGACAGGTCGTGCTTCTCGTACCAGGTCGCCGCCGGCAGCACGATGTCCGAGTACGTGCACGTGCTAGTCATCCGGAAGTCCATCGTCGTGACCAGGTCGAGCTTGGCCCGCGGCGCCTCGTCGTGCCAGCGCACCTCCGCCGGCCGGATGTCCTCCGGCGACTCCTCGGCGCGCACCGCGTCCTCGACGCCGAGCAGGTGGCGCATGAAGTACTCCATGCCCTTGCCGGACGAGCCGAGCAGGTTGGCGCGCCAGACCGTCAGCACGCGCGGGAAGTTCACCGGGTTGTCCGGATCCTCGCCGGCGAACTGCAGCCGCCCGGCCTTGAGCTCGTCCACGACGTACTCGCCGACCTGCTTACCCGCCGCGGCCGCCTGGTCGGCCACGTCCAACGGGTTGCGGTCGAACGTCGGGTAGGACGGCTGCCAGCCGAGCCGCGACGCCAGCGCCAGGCAGTCGGCGAAGGCGCGGCCGCGGAACCGTCCCGGGCCGAGTGGGCTGGACAGCTCGTCGGCGCGGAACCGCTCGTACCGCCACTGGTCGGTGTGCAGGTAGAAGAACGATGTGCCGGTCATGTGCCGGGTCGGCCGCTGCCAATCCAGCGCGAACGCTGTCTGCATGAAGCCGGTCAGCGGACGCACCTTCTCCTGACCGACGTAGTGCGCCCAGCCGCCGCCGTTCACGCCCTGCGTGCCGCACAGCATGATCAGCGTCAGGAACGTCCGGTAGATCTGGTCGGAGTGGTACCAGTGGTTGGTGCCCGCCCCCATCGCGATCATCGAGCGTCCCTCGGACAGCTCGGCGTTGCGTGCGAACTCGCGGGCGACCCGTGCCGCGGCCGCGGCGGGCACGGACGTGATCGCCTCCTGCCAGGCCGGCGTGTACGGCTGGCTCGCGTCGTCGTAGCCGGACGGCCACTCGCCCGGCAGCCCGTCGCGGGGCACCGCGTACTGGGCCATCAGCAGGTCGAACACGGTGGTCACCAGCTTGCCGCCGATGCGCATCGCGGGCACGCCGCGGCGGATCGCAGCGCCGCCCTCGGTGTCGCCGACGTCGAAGCGCGGCAGGTCGACGGGGACGGCCTCGGTATGCCGCCCGTAGAGGCTCAGCAGCGGGTCGACGCCCTCCAGGTCGAGGTTCCAGCGGCCGATGCCCGACTCGGTGAAGCGCGTCGACAGCGTCCCGTTCGGCAGCACCGGCTCGGCGGTCGCCGCGTCCAGCAGGACGGGGGAGTGCGCGGCCGCCTCGACGTCGCGGCCGAGATCGGCAGCGGTGAGGAACCCGCCCGGCACGTGCGACTGCCCGTGTTCGCGCAGCGTAACCAGGAACGGCAGGTCGGTGTACGTCTTGACGTAGTTGTCGAAGTAGGGCACCTGCCGGTCGCGGAAGAACTCGGTGAGCACCACGTGCCCCATCGCCATGGCGAGCGCGGCATCCGTCCCCGGCGCGCAGGGCAACCAGTCGTCGGCGAACTTGGTGTGGTCGGAGAAGTCCGGGCTGACCACGACCACCTTCTGGCCGCGGTAGCGCGCCTCGGTCATGAAGTGCGCGTCCGGCGTGCGGGTGATCGGCAGGTTGGTGCCCCAGATCATCAGGTAGGCGGCGTTCCACCAGTCGCCGGACTCGGGCACGTCCGTCTGGTCGCCGAACACCTGCGGCGAGGCCGGCGGCAGATCCGCGTACCAGTCGTAGAACGACAGGATCGTCCCGCCGATCATGGACAGGAACCGGGTGCCCGCTGAGTAGGAGACCTGCGACATCGCGGGGATCGGTGAGAAGCCGACGACGCGGTCCGGCCCGTACTGCTTGACGGTGTGCACGTGCGCGGCCGCGATGATCTCGCTGACCTCGTCCCACGTGGAGCGGACGAAACCGCCCCGGCCGCGCGCGCCCTTGTAGCGGGCGGTGCGTTCCGGATCGGACGTGATCTCCGCCCAGGCGAGGACGGGATCCCCGAGCCGATTACGTGCCTCGCGCCAAATCTCGAGCAGCGGCCCGCGCACGTACGGGTAGCGCACGCGCGCGGGGGAGTAGGTGTACCAGGAGAACGACGCGCCGCGCGGGCAGCCGCGTGGCTCGTACTCCGGGGAGTCCGGGCCGACCGAGGGATAGTCGGTCTGCTGCGTCTCCCAGGTGATGATGCCGTCCTTGACGTACACCTTCCACGAGCACGAACCGGTGCAGTTCACGCCGTGGGTGGACCGGACCTCCTTGTCGTGCCGCCAGCGGGCTCGGTAGAACTCCTCGGCGCCACGCCCACCGGCCCGGTGCAGTTCGCGGTAGTCCGCGCTCGGCGCGCCGGTGGGGGTGAAGTACTGGGCCCTGCGCAGCAGCGCCTCGATCGGTTCACCCCCGGGTAGCAGCGGAGCCAATCGCTGACTCGTCGGCTCGTTCGCGGCGGGCCGTTCGGTCGGTCGGGTCGGTTCCGTCTGCGTCATGCGGCTACCTCGTCGGGTCGAGTCTGCTGCAGATTTTCGGACTAATCCGACCCTAGTAGCGGCGTGCCGGTCCGACCAGAGGCCAAGGTCCCGAACCGGATTGTTTGCACGAGCCGGATATGAAAAAATTGCGGCGTGACCAAGCCCGACGTTCTGCGCGCCGACCCGCAGCCCGAGGCCGCGCTCGGCGACAGCCGCGCGCGCGTGCTCGGCGTGCTGCAGGACGCGGGCACCCCGCTCGGGGTCGCCGACGTCAGCGAGGCGGTGGGCCTGCACCCGAACACGACCCGATTCCACCTGGACGGACTCGTCGACGCCGGACTGGTCCAGCGCGCCACCGAGGAGCGCGAGACCCCTGGCCGGCCGCGCACGCTGTATAGCGCGCGTCCGGAGGCCGGCCGCGCCGGTCCGCGCAGCTACCGGCTGCTCGCCGAGATCCTGACCAGCTATCTGGCCAGCCAGTCGCGTCAGCCGGTCACCGCCGCGCTGGCCGCGGGCACGGAGTGGGGCCGCTACCTGGCGCGCCGTCCGGCACCGTTCCGGCGGGTGACCGCCGAGCAGGCCACCGCCGACCTGGTCCGGGTGCTGGACGAGATCGGCTTCGCGCCGGAGGCGGTGACCGTCGGCCGCAAGCGCCGGGTACTGCTGCACCACTGCCCGTTCCGGGAGGCGGCCGAGCAGCACCGCGAGGTTGTCTGCTCGGTCCATCTCGGCCTCATGCGCGGCCTGCTGGAGGAGTCCGGCGCGCCGCTGCAGGCCGAGCGGCTGGACCCGTTCGTCGAGCCGTCGCTGTGCGTCACGCACCTTGCGGCTCGGGCGGCCAAGGCCGGCTAGCGCCAGCGTCGGCGGCGCGTGCGTGCGCCGCCGCGGAGAAATTTCCGCAAAAGGACTAAAGACCCGCGCGCCCGCGCCGATGGGATACACGGACAAAGAGCGTCCTGTGACGGTTCACCGGGATCGCTGGCAAAACCACTCGCCCGCCCGAACGTGAGTCCTTCTCCCTTTACTCGCAGCAGCTGCTGCGTGCCGTCGGCATGCGCCGACCCAACCCACCTGTCGAAAGGTTTCTTCTGCCATGTCCAACCCCCTGGCCAAGATCGTCGTCCTGTCGCAGCTGGCCCTCGCCAACGTGACCGCCCGGGTCCGCGAGGACCGCGAGGACCGCGGCGCCACCGCCGTCGAGTACGGCCTGCTGGTCGCGCTGGTCGCGGCCGTGATCGTCGCCGCCGTCGTCCTGTTCGGCAACAAGATCGTCGACATCTTCAACGGCACCACCAACGCGATCCCGACGCCGAGCGGCAGCGCCACCGCCACTGCTGGCGCCTGAGTCGAGTCCGTGCCGGCCGCGGCGCCGCCCCTGTGGCACCGCGGCCGCACTCGGAACGGTTCTGTTTGTCTTGACTGAAGGTGGGGATCACGGCAATGGCCGGGCGACGTGAGAACGGTGCCGAGCGCGGTGCCGTCGCGGTCGAGTTCGCTCTCGTGCTCGTTCCCCTGCTCCTGCTCGTCTTCGGGATCATCGACTTCGGTCGCTTCTACAACGAGCAGATCACCCTCACCTCGCTGGCGCGTCAGGGCGCCCGCATCGCGTCGCTGAGCCCCGCCAGCCCGGACCCGACGTCGTCCATCCAGCAGCAGCTGATCAACAGCGCGCCGTCCTGGCTGGAACTCACCTCCGCGCAGATCACCGTGCAGCGTTGCCCCAGCTCGCCGTCGGGCAGCAGCACCGCCTCCGCCACGGTGACCATCACCGCGAACTACACGTACACCATCGCCCAGCTGGCCAAG
>DASRSS010000124.1:0-5596 GCA_035656335.1 Jatrophihabitantaceae bacterium
GACGACACGCCGTCCTGTGGACGAGCGGCCGAAACTGTCGGTGCCGGGCCTACGAGGTCGCGGCCTTCGCGGTCGACGACGAGCCCGCGGACGACGACGCGCTCGAAGAGGACGACGAGGACGAGTCCGACTTGGCCGCCGAGCCGGAACCCGAGTCCGAGCCCGAACCCGACGAGGACTCGGACGAGGACTCCTTCGAGCTGCTCGAGCCCTTCGCCCCGGTCGATCCCGAACCCGCGCGGCTGTCGGTTCGGTAGAAACCGGAGCCCTTGAACACCACGCCTACCGCGGAGAACACCTTGCGCACCGGGCCGTTGCAGACCGGGCACTCGCTCGCGGCGGGATCGGTGAACGACTGCACCAGCTCGAACTCGGTGCCGCAGGCGGCGTCGGTGCAGGCGTACTGATAGGTGGGCATTGCTTCCTCCGGACGTTCGCGTGTGCCGTGTCCGGCCGGCGTCGGCACCGCTGTTCGGCCGGGCGACTGGCACTCACACTCCAAGACTGCTAACCATGGTCGCTGATCGGACTATTCCGCGTCCAATCGCCCTCCCGCCGGCAGCGCCCGCCAGCCCGACGGTGACACGACATCGGTCACCGGGACGTCCCACGGATCGGCCGGCAGCGCGTCCACCAGCTCCTCGTCGAACAGCAGCGCGGCCCGCGGCGTGCCGGGGGCAACCCGCGCCAGCGCCCGGTCGTACGACCCGCCGCCGCGCCCGAGCCGCACTCCGTCGCGGCCCACGGCCAGCGCCGGCACCAGCACCGCGTCGGCCGCCCCGATCGCGTCCACGCCGAGCGGGCGGGCGACGAAATCGGCGCCGTCCCAGGACGACCAGTCCAGGTCACGATCCGGCAGCAGCACCGGGACGAGCACCCGCACGCCGAGCGCCCGCAGCCCGGCGAGCAGTTCCACCGAGCCCGGCTCGGTCCGCAGCGGCAGGTACCCGGCGACGCAGCCCCAGCCGTCCCGCTCGCAGCGGCCCAGCACGACCGAGGCGATCGCCTTGCGCGCGCGGGCGATCTCCGCGGCGTCCCGCGCCCGCCGCGCCGCCGAGAACTCACGCCGCAGCTGCGCCTTACTCGCCGGCTCCACGCGGCCGATTCTCACCCACCGCGAACGTCGCAGCGAATGCAATAGTCTCGGTTCATGGTCGACAGCGCGGACGCGAAGACGGGACGGATCGCCAAAGCCGTCATCCCCGCCGCCGGTCGCGGCACCCGGTTCCTGCCGTTCACGAAGGCGGTCCCCAAGGAGCTGGCGCCGATGGTCACCACGCCGACCGTGGAGCTGGTCGTGGCCGAGGCGACCGCCCACGGCGTGCGCGACGTGCTGGTCGTGCTCGCGCGCGGCAAGGAGGCCGTGGTCGACTACTTCGGCACCGACCCGGACCTGGAGGCCGTGCTGCAGGCCAAGGGCGACGAGAAGACGCTGGCCGCGGTGCGCCGCGCCGGCGAGCTCGCGCGCATCCACTCCGTCGAGCAGGCCAAGCCGCGCGGCCTCGGCGACGCCGTCGCGCACGGCGAGGAGTTCGCCGCCGGCGAGCCGATCGCCGTCCTGCTGCCGGACGAGATCATCGACGAGCGCGACGACCTGCTCGGTTCGATGCTGGACGTGTACGCCGAGCACGGCGGTGTCGTGATCGGGCTGGCCGACGTCCCGCGCCAGGACATCCGGCTGTACGGCTGCGTCGTCCCGGCCGAGGGCAGCGACCCGCACGGCGACGTGGTGCGCATCGCCGACATGGTCGAGAAGCCGCAGCCGGACGAGGCACCGAGCACGCTGGCGATCACCGGCCGCTACCTGCTGCCGCCGGAGATCTTCGACGCGCTGCGCCGGACCGAGCCCGGCAGCGGCGGCGAGATCCAGCTGACCGACGCGATGCGGCGTCTCGCCCACGAAGGCCTCCCGGTGCACGGTGTCGTGTTCCGCGGCCGCCGCTACGACACCGGCAACCGGCTCGAGTACGTGAAGGCGGTCGTCCAGTTCGCCGAACGGCACGAGGAGATCGGCGCGGACTTCAGCGCGTGGCTGCGTGAGCACGTCGCAGGGCAGGAGCGCGCAGGTGCCTGAGGAGTCACGGCTGCGCACCGTCGACGAGCACCTCGCGACGGTGCTCGACGGCATCGGGACAATCGACCCGATCGAGCTCACCCTGTTGGACGCGCAGGGTTTGCTGCTCGCCGAGAACGTGACGACCGACGTCAACCTGCCCGGCTTCGACAACTCGGCGATGGACGGGTACGCGGTGCGCGCGGTCGACACCCGCGACGCCAGCCCGGAGCATCCGGTCGTGCTCCCGGTCGTCGGTGACGTGGCCGCCGGCGCGACCTCCCGCTCGGGCATGGGCCCCGGGCTCGCGATGCGGATCATGACCGGCGCGCCGATCCCGGCCGGAGCCGACGGCGTGATCCCGCTCGAGGACACCGACCGCGGCGTTGCGCGCGTCGCGATCCGCCGTCCCGTCCACAGCGGCGAGTGCGTCCGCCGCGCGGGTGAGGACCTGCGCGCCGGGTCGCCCGCGATCGCCGCCGGCGCCGCGCTCGGTCCGCAGCAGTTGGCGTTGCTCGCCGCGATCGGACGCGACCGGGTGATCGTCCGTCCGCGTCCGCGCGTGCTCGTGATCTCGACGGGTAGCGAGTTGATCGACGTGGGACACACGCCGGCGTTCGGCGAGGTCACCGACTCGAACTCGTACCTGATCACGGCCGCCGCGCGGGACGCCGGTGCGGACGCGCGACGCGTCGGCATCATCCCGGACGATCACTCGCGGCTGCTGGACGTGCTGGAGAGCCTGCTGCTGCGCGCGGACCTGCTGGTCACGACCGGCGGTGTGAGCATGGGCGCGTTCGACATCGTCAAGCAGGCGCTGTCCGAGCTCGGCACGGTCGAGTTCACCCGCGTCGCGATGCAGCCCGGCAAGCCGCAGGGCTTCGGCCACCTCGGCAACCGGGTGCCGATCTTCTGCCTGCCCGGCAACCCGGTCAGCGCGCTGGTGTCGTTCGAGGCGTTCGTCCGTCCCGCTATCCGCAAGCTCCTGGGCAAGCGCAACCTGCAGCGGGCGACCGTCCAGGCGACCGCGCTCGAGCGCTTCGACAGCCGCCCCGGCATCCGGCAGTACCGCCGCGGCGTGCTGCACCGCGAGGCAACCGGTGGCTACAGCGTCTCGCTGGTCGGCGGCGCCGGCTCGCACCTGATCGCCTCGATGGCCTCGTCCAACTGCCTGGTGGTGGTGGACGAGGAGGTCACCGAGGTCGTGGCCGGCTCGCGCGTGACCGTCATCCCGCTGCTGCTGTCGAACCGCTGATGCCCGCGCACCCGGGGTGGCCCGCGAAGCTAACGGCGGGTGCCGTGCAGCTGCGTGCGCCGCGGTTGCGGGACGGGCGCGCGTGGAGCGAGCTGCGCACCCGCAACGAGCAGTGGCTCGAGCCGTGGGAACCGACGTCGGCGGTGCCGTGGGCCGAGCGCAGTTCGGTCGGCGCGTGGCCGCCGCTGCACGCGGCGCTGCGCCGGGGTGGACGCAACGGCACGATGCTGCCGTTCATGATCTGTTTCGGCGGCGCGTTGGCCGGCCAGATCAACGTGTCGAACGTGACGCAGGGCGCGCTGCGCTCGTGCACGATCGGCTACTGGGTCGATCAGCAGGTTGCCGGACGCGGCATCACGCCCACGGCGGTCGCGCTCGTGATCGACCACTGCTTCTCCGCGGTCGGGCTGCACCGCGTGGAGATCGACATCCGGCCGGAGAACGGCGCCAGCCTGCGCGTGGTCGAGAAGCTGGGTCTGCGCCGCGAGGGGTTCTACGAGCGGTACCTCGACATCGCCGGCGGCTGGCGTGACCACGTCGCGTTCGCGATCACGGTCGAGGAGACGGCGTCCGGGTCGGTCCTGTCCCGGCTGCCGAGCCTGCCGCAGCTGCCGGGCTAGCTGCGGGCCCGCACCTCAACCTTTGGGTTAGACGATCCGACACGCCGAGCCGGGTGCCGGGCGCTGTGCTGTCCGGTGGCTAGCGTGATCGTCCGAGCGTGTTACTGGTGTGACTGGAGGTGCGAAGTGTTATCCCCGATGATGACTGTCTTCGTCCTCGCCGTGCTCTGGTTGATCGTCGTCGTGCCCATGCTGCTGCGCCGCGGCGATGAGCGCCGCCGCGACCGGTCGGTCGACGGCTTCGGCAAGATGATGCGCGCGCTCGGCCGGCGTCCCGACCTCGCCGAGTCCCGCC
Organism: Jatrophihabitantaceae bacterium; assembly: GCA_035656335.1. Lineage (GTDB taxonomy): Bacteria > Actinomycetota > Actinomycetes > Mycobacteriales > Jatrophihabitantaceae > DASRSS01. The sequence continues at coordinate 4,224 of DASRSS010000124.1, forward strand.
CCGAGGTCTACGTCCCGCGCGAGCGCCGCGCCGCCGCGTCTCCCGACTCCGCCAAGTCCGCCGTGACCACCCGCCGTCCCGTGCCCGCCGCCCAGGAGGCGCTGATGTACCCCGTCGACCGCTCGGAGATGTCCGCAGCTCGCGCCCAGATGATGGCCCGCCGCCGGCGCTCGCTCGGCACGCTCGGTGCCGGGACCGCGCTGTTCCTGCTGCTGTCGTTCGTCGTCGGCGGGCTGATGTGGCTGCCCGGCCTGGGCTTCACGCTCGGCCTCGTCGGGTACCTTTACTTCCTGCGCAGCCAGGCGCTGCGTGACCGTGAGCGGCGGCTGAACCGGCTGCAGCGCGCCAGCGTGCGCCGCGACGCCGGCTACGACGCGACCGAGGAGTTCGAGCGGTTCGAGCGCGCCCCGGAGTCGGTCGTGCGCATCGACGACGACGACATCGAGCTGCAGAGCATGGACACCATGGACCTCACCGGGCTGTACGTCGAGGAGGACGCGAGCACCGAGGTCATCACCGAGCGCCGGGCGTCCTGAGCCTCCTGATACCCTGTCTGTCGGCCCGTTCATCGGGTCGCCGGCAAGTCCGGGGCTGTGGCGCAGTCCGGTAGCGCACCTCGTTCGCATCGAGGGGGTCAGGGGTTCAAATCCCCTCAGCTCCACCAAGAGAAGCCCCGGATCCCCGGGGCTTCTTGCATTTCAGTCGGCCGGACAGCTGAGGGTTCGACGCGGCGTACGGCAACGATTGCGGCAGCTGGTTCCGGTCGATGCCAGCGGTTGCGAGGCGTGAGAGCAGTTCATCAAAGGGTTGGGTTGTGGTCGACCCGGACGGTTCGCCGTCTGGTCTCGTCGTCCTCAGCGATGTAGATCCTGTCGAAGAATGCCTGGTTGAACAGGAATGCCTGGCAGCTACTTAAATCGGAGCCACTGCAGACGACTCGTCGTTCGATTTTTGTCGCGCGAAAGCTTGTACGCCGTGGAGGAGGTAGCGGGCTAGCGTCGGGTGGCCGCGCTGACCGTCGGGTCGCGCAGGTCCGCCGCGGGGTCGGCGGCGACAATCCAGTCGATAGCCTCGCGCTGACTGCAGCGTGCTTCCTATCATGGGCTCCACTCGCCGGATTTGCCCGCTTTTTTCTATCGAAATGCAGGTGGTTCGAGTCGGGGACGGCGACGAACACTGACGGGGCAGCGGAGCGTCCGCGCGCGGTCGTAACAAACGAACTTGCGGGGCTGACATGTCGAACACCACTGGGACAGGGACAAACGCGCTGCAACGCGTCGCACGGGAAGTCGCGGAACCTCGCCGGCGCGAACGGGGCCCGCGCCGCGCGCGCGCCGTCAAGATCTTCGCGTCGCTCGCGGTGTGCGCGACCG
>DASRSS010000125.1:0-2121 GCA_035656335.1 Jatrophihabitantaceae bacterium
CGGCATCGCCGGCATCACGACCGCGGACTTCGTGCGGCGCGCGCACCCTGACTGCGAGATCCACGTCGTCGGCCGCGAGGCGCACGCGCTGTACAACCGGATGGGCATCTCGCGGTTGATCTACGGGCGGTCGGCGATGGCGGGGCTCTACCTGCTGCAGGACGACTGGTTCGACGAACACCGGATCACCGGCTGGCTCAACACGATCGCGACCCGCGTCGACACGGCGGAGCGGATCGTCGAACTCGGCACGGGGGAGCGGCTCGCCTGGGACCGGCTGGTGCTGGCCACCGGCAGCAGCGCGTTCGTGCCCGAGCTGCCCGGCTACGGCATGCCGGGCACGTTCGTCGTCCGCGAGGCCGACGACGGCATCCGGATCCGCGCGTACGTCCAGGGACACGGCGCTCGCCACGCAGTCGTCGCGGGCGGTGGCCTGCTCGGGCTGGAGGCGGCCCACGCGCTTGTCGAGCTCGGACTGCAGGTAACGGTGCTCGAGCGTGGCGAGCGGCTGCTGGCGCGGCTGGTCGACGCGCGGACGTCCGAGCTGCTGCAGTCGTTCCTGGCCAACAGCGGCGTCCGCGTGCGCACCGAGGTCACCGCGTCCGCGCTGCCCGGTGAGGACCGCTGCCGCGGCGTGGTGCTGGACACCGGTGAGGAGCTGGCCGCAGACGTGTTCGTGGTCGCCGCGGGCATCCGTCCGAACGTCGAGCTGGCGGCGTCCGCGGGCATCGCCGTGAACCGCGGCATCGTGGTCGACAGGACGCTGCGCACCAGCGTCCCGGAGGTGTTCGCCGTCGGCGACGCGGCCGAGGTCGACGGTGCGGTGCACGGTCTGTGGCCGGTCGCGGTCACCCAGGCCGAGGTCGCCGCGGCCAACATCGCGGGCAGCGAGCGGCATCTGGAGCCGTACGAGCCGGTCGCGATCTTGAAGGGCGTCGGCATCGACCTCGCGGCCGCAGGCCGGATCGAGGGCGGGGACGGCGACGAGGTGATCGTGGCCGAGGACCCGGCGCGCCACGTCTACCGCAAGCTCGTCGTCCGCGACGGCAAGGTCGTCGGCGGCATCGTGCTCGGCGTCGCCGGGCTCGTTCCGCGGCTCACCGCCGCGGTCCGGCACCGGCGCGACGTGAGCGCGATCCTGCCCAGCCTGCGGGCCGGTTCCTGGGACGAGTTCGACAGCGACAGCAAGGCGCCGGCCGCCAGTGGCGAGGCCGCGGCTGGTGAGCCCGTGCTCGTCTCCTGAGCGGTGGGCGCGCGCAGCAGCGGACCGATTTCGCCTTTACCCGGCTGCTAAACATGGCTGGTGGCATTGACCGTGACCGCCGACCTTGCGCCGGCCGACTGGATCGCGACCAGCACGCTGGACTGGTCGCGGCTGATCGAGTTCGGCCCGTCCGGCTTCCCCGCCTACGCGCGACTGCGGTTCATGCCCGACCCGTCCTATCCGGGACAGAGCGAGAACGACGCGCCGGACGAGGGCGAGGAGCGGTATGCCTGGCGCACGCGCCAGTGGGGCGTGCTGATGCGGCTGCTCGGCGCGCGGACGAGCACGCCCGGGGACTGCTACGCCTGCGTCTGGGACGGCTACGGCAGCTCGGACGCGGGCGAGCCGCCGCGCGCACCGCAGGGTTCCGGTGACTCGCTGCGGCGCATGCCCGAGCGGTACCGCGACGACCCGACGGGACACTGGACGGTCGCCCCGAGCGCGCCCCGCACGCCCACGCGCACGCCGAAGCTCGTGGTGCCGAACCGGGAGTACTACCTGTTCCGCGGCACGGTGGACGACGTCGCGCGCTGGGAGGACGCTCGGTACTCGCCGGAGCTTCGCGTCGAGCACCTGCGCGTGAACGCACCCGAGCTGGCGTTCGTCTGGCCCGCCGACCGGGCCTGGTGCGTCGCGTTCGACGTCGACCCGCACTGGGCCGGGATCGGCGCGTCGGTCGAGGCCGTCGAGGCGCTCGTCGCGGACGAGAACCTCGACGCGGTGCCCGCCGACCCGGGTGCCGATCAGCCGCACTACTACTAGTCCCGCGGCGATCGGCTCCCGGCCGCCCTATCGTGGGGCGATGGCTGACGATCTCTGGGCGGCGCTCGCCGACCAGTTCGCCGACGAGGCGTACG
>DASRSS010000126.1:0-2436 GCA_035656335.1 Jatrophihabitantaceae bacterium
CACGCTCCGCCGCGGCCGCGCCGGAGGCAGCGCCGCGCTGCGCCGTCGCCCCCCGCGGGCCGAACAGCCCGGCCAGGCCCGGACGCGCACCAGCGCCCTCTCCGCGACTGGCGATCTTGCAGTCCCGGAAATAGTTCATCGAGCGGGGCAACACGATGAGCACGATCACCGCGATGGACGCGGCACCCATCAGCACGCCAGCGACCTTGGGCAGTGCCGGCCAGCCGTGCACGGGGACGACGGCGAGCGGGCCGCTGGTCAGCACGATCACGATCAGGATCGCCCAGCGCGCCCCGCTCGCTCCGCGCACCCGGCGCAGGCTCAGCCCCAGGATCACCAGCGCGATCGAGACGATCACGCTCTGCAGCAGCACGCCGCTGCGCAGCTGCGCCAGGTCGTGCGCGACATCCGAGGCGGTGTAGTGCGCCTTGTGGTTCTTGCCGGTGGCCTTGTTGTTCTGGTCGATCAGCCACTGCGACAGCTGGCTGGTGTAGCCGCGCAGCGCCAGCGCGCGCAGCATGGTGAACACGACCTCGAGGCCGATCGCGATCACGGCCAGGTCGACCGTCCGCGGAATCGGGACCTTCGGCGGGTCGGTCCGGACCGGCGAGCCGGAAGCGGCTGGCTGCGTGGACGACTCCGCGGAACCGGACGGCGCGTCCGTGCCCTTGCGCATCGAGACGGGCATCTTCGGCGGGAGTTCACTCACCGGCGCAGTGTACGTGGCGCGCCGGATCCGCCCGGCCCCGCTGCGGTTCGGCAAGTACAGTCGAGGTCCGACGCGGGGCCACCGCGTCCCGCCAGCACAGCGAAGGACGGCCGATGACGACACCACCCGACCCGGGCCGGCCCGAGGGCTACCCGCAGCCGGATCCGGTGTCGCTCAGCAAGGACGCCGGAGGCACCGACCCGGGGCCCGAGCAGGAGCCGCCGCTGGACTTCGACCCGTACCGCTTCGGCGCCCCCGAGCACCCGATCCCGCCGGAGTACGCGCCGCCGGGTTACCGGCCGCCGGCGCCGCCCGTCCAGCCGCCGCCGCAGTACTACCCGGGCTACGGCAGCCAGCCCGGCTATCCGGGCTACCCGGGTTATCCGAACCAGCAGGGCTATCCGAACCAGCAGGGCTATGCGGGCGGGCCGCAGTATCCCGGCTACCCGCCCGCGCCGCCGTACGCGTCGCAGTACCCACCGGCACGCACCGGCAACGGCAAGGCGATCGCGTCCCTGGTGCTCGGCATCGCGTCCATCGTGTTCTTCTGGACGAGCGTGCTGGACGCGATCCCGATCATCCTGGCGCTGATCTTCGGCGGCATCACGCTGTCGGAGGCACGCCGCCGACCGGGACGCGAGGGGCACCGGCTCGCGGTCGCCGGCATGGTCTGCGCGGTCGTGGGCGCGATCCTCGCGACGATCTGGAGCGTGTGGATCTACAGCAAGGTGCAGAACTGCCTGGACTACAACACCGGGTCCGCCGAGTACTCACACTGCGTGCACGAACAGTTCTGACCCCCAACACCGCCTGCCGGCTCACGCGCCGCGGACGGACAACCCGGAGCGGTCCTCGAGCGCGTCCACCACGACGGTCTGCCCGTCGCGGATCTGCCCCGCCAGCAGCTCGCGGGCGAGCGCGTCACCGATGGACGTCTGCACCAGGCGACGCAGCGGCCGCGCGCCGTACAGCGGGTCGAAGCCGTTGATCGCCAGCCATTCGCGGGCCGCGTCCGAGACGTCCAGCGACAGCCGGCGCGCCGCCAGCCGGGTGGCCAGCGCGGCGACCTGGATGTCCACGATCCGGGTCAGGTCCTCGGTCGTGAGCGCGTCGAACACCACGATGTCGTCGAGCCGGTTGAGGAACTCGGGCTTGAAGTGCCCGCGCACCACGGACATGACCTCGTCCCGCTTGAGCTCGTCCGGCAGGTCCGCGACGAGTGCCTGCGAGCCGAGGTTGGACGTCAGCACCAGGATCGTGTTGCGGAAGTCCACCGTGCGTCCCTGGCCGTCGGTGAGCCGGCCGTCGTCCAGCACCGCGAGCAGCACGTCGAACACGTCCGGGTGCGCCTTCTCGACCTCGTCCAGTAGCACGACCGAGTACGGACGGCGGCGCACCGCCTCGCTGAGCTGGCCGCCCTCCTCGTAGCCGACGTAGCCGGGCGGCGCGCCGACGAGCCGCGCCACCGAGTGCTTCTCGGCGTACTCGCTCATGTCGATGCGCACCATCGCGCGCTCGTCGTCGAACAGGAACCCGGCCAGCGCCTTCGCGAGTTCGGTCTTGCCGACCCCGGTCGGGCCGAGGAACAGGAACGAGCCGATGGGCCGGTTCGGGTCGGAGAGCCCGGCGCGCGACCGGCGGATGGCGTTGGCCACCGCGCTCACCGCGTCGTCCTGGCCGATGACGCGCGCGTGGAGGACCTCCTCCATGCGCACGAGCTTGCTCAT
>DASRSS010000127.1:0-8754 GCA_035656335.1 Jatrophihabitantaceae bacterium
ACCTTGCGGATCTGGCAGCAGAGCATCCGCTCCTCGACCGAGTTGCGGAACAGGTTGACGCCGCGCCGCTGCACCATCGCCTCGACCTCAGCGTTGTCCGGCGACAGCACGTCCCACTGGGTCTTCGGGTAGTACGCGCGAACCTCGTCGATGAAGTCGTAGGTCTCCTGCGGCAGGCGTCCGGTGTCGACCGTGATCACCCGGACGTCCGGCTTGATCTTGGCGGCCATGTCGAGCACGGCCATGCCGTCGGCCTGCAGCGCGGTGACGATCGCGATGCGGTCGTTGAACGTCTCGAGCGCCCATTCGACGACGTCCTGCGGGTCCTGGTCGTCCAGGTCGAGCGCGATCTCGCCGATCTCCAGGTCGTCGAAGATCACTCGGTCCTCGTGCCAGGCCGGCGCCAGATTCAGCTGAGTCATTGCCAATCCTCTTGTTGAGTAAGCCGTGCTGAGAAGTTGAAGGGGTCAGCCGCCGGACATCGCCATGACGATGATGATGTCCTGGTCCGGCTGGACCGGGGTCTGCAGGCCGTCCAGCCCGCGGATGTCGTCGTCACCGATCGCTACCAGGAAGGCGTCCGCGACCTTGCCCGGCCCGTCCGGGAAGATCGTCGCGCCGAACTCCGGGAAGCGGGCGGCCACCGCGGCCAGCGCCTCGCCGACGGTCGCGGCGTGGACGTCGACACGGTCCTCGCCGTTCACCAGCGGCAGCAGCGGGCCCGGGACGCGCACCGCGACGCTGCTGTCCGTCGCGGCACCGGCCGCGAGCGGGCTGTCGTTCGCGATCGCGATGAGCTCCTCGTCGGTGTGCGCGTTGCAGAAGTCGCCGAGCGTGAACGCCGGGTCACCCTTGCTGTTGCGCTCGGTCAGCCAGGCACCGACGAGCCGGTCCATCACCCCGTTGATCTCACCGGTCGGCACACGGCGCAGCAGCCGGCGGCCGATCGCGGTGCGGGTGCCGAGGCCACCGCCCACGGTCAGGTCGTAGGCCTCGACCCGCTCGTCCGATCCCTCGACGCGCGTGGTCGTGCCCTGCAGCCCGATCTCGCCGACCCAGTGCTGGGCGCACGCGTGCGGGCAGCCGTCCATGTGGATCGCCAGGTCGCCGATCTCGGTCGCGCCGTAGTGCTCGGTGAGCTCGTCGAGCATCTCCTCGAGCTTGCCCTTGGTCTCGGCCACCGAGTAGTTGCAGAACCGGTGGCTGGTGCACGCGAGCGAGCGGCCAAACGCGCGGCCGCGGTCGACGTCGAAGCCGAGCTTGTCGAGGACGAGCTTGACCTCATCGACGCGCTCGACCGGCACGTTGCCGAGGATGAAGTTCTGCTGTCGGGTAAAGCGCACGTCGCCGCCGTAGCTCTCGGCGAGGTCCGCGAGCGTCTCCAGCGCGCTGCCGGTGATCCGTCCGGACGAGACCGGGACGCCGATGTAGACGAGCCCGTCCTGGCCCTGCGCGTGCACGCCGAGGTGGTCGGCGTCGACCTTGGGCTCCGGCGCCACGCCGTCCTCGAGCGGACGACCGAGCGTCTCCTCGATCTTGGCGCGCATGCCCTCGGGGCCGTAGTCGTCCATCATGAACTTGATGCGCGCCTTGGCCCGGCTGATGCGATAGCGCAGGTCGCGCTGCCACGCGTTGGTGACGGCCTCGAGCACCTCGACGGTCTGCTCGCGCGGGATGAACACGCCGATGTCACGCGAGATGCGCGGCGTGTTCGTCATGCCGCCGCCGATCCGCAGCGCGAAGCCCTGGTGGCCGTCCTTCTCGACGGCGATGAGCGCGACGTCGGAGATCTCCGGTGCGTTGCACTGGGCCGTGCACGCGGAGATCGTGTACTTGTGCTTGCGCGGCAGGTTGGAGAACTCCAGGTTGCCGTAGAAGTGATCGGCCACCTCGCGGATCACCGGCGTGACGTCGAACGGCTCGTCGTGCGTGAGGCCGGCGACCGGGCAGCCGGTGATGTTGCGGACGGTGTCGCCCTCGCCGCCGTTGGTGGTCAGCCCGGCGGCCTCGATCGCCTCGAGAACCTCGGGCAGCTTGGCCAGTTCGACCCAGTGCAGCTGGATGCCCTGGCGGGTGGTCAGCTCGGCCTCGTCGCGTCCGTACTTCTTGGCGATCTCGCCGAGCGCACGGGCCTGGGCCGGCGTGACCAGGCCACCGGCGACCTTGACCCGCACCATGAACGTGCCGATCTTCGGCTTGTCGTGCGCGAGCGCCCACCAGTAGAGGCGGACGATGTCCTCTTCGGGGATGTCCTCGTAGCCCTTGGCGATCAGCTCGGGCAGCTCGTCGCGCACGTTGAGCGGCGGACGGTCACGCTTGAGCCGCTCGATGTAGTTGCGCTTGTAGACCAGGTCCCAATCCGGCGGCGGCTTGTCGGCGGCCGACCGCTTGGGGCGGGGCAGGGTGGATGTCATGCGGAGCTTCCTCCGTGCGGAAGTGGAGCGCAGACTCAGGGCGGATGGGGCTCAGGTCGGCGGCGGCGCGCGGAGAATCGATGCCCGCGGACGTCAGAACGTCCGCTGCGAAAGCGCGAAGGGTGATTCGTCCGGCGCCTAGCGCATGACGTGACACGGGCACAGCATCGGGATCATTGCCCCGACCAGCCCACTGACACGCGTGCGAATCACGCACTCAGCATAGCGGTAGGGACCGCCCCATGTCCCGTCGGTTCACCGAGTGACGTATCTCCAAGATCGGAGACGCCAGAAATCACGTCTCCGATCTTCGCGATACGTCACTCAGGGAGGGAGATCGTCACCCGGCGGGCACAGTAGCCTGCGGTCCGTGCGCACCGTGCCGGGCCGGACCGACCGCGTCGTCGTCGTGGGCGCCGGTCTGGGCGGTTTGTCGGCGGCGCTGTTCCTGGCGGGGGCGGGCCGCGAGGTGACCGTGTTGGAGCGCGAACCGGTTCCCGGCGGCCGGTGCGGGCTGATCCGCGACGGCGGCTACGCGTTCGACACCGGGCCGACCGTGCTGACCATGCCCGAGCTGGTGGCCGCCCCGCTGCACGCGGTCGGCGAGGAGCTGTCCGACTGGCTCACCCTGCACCGGCTCGACCCGGCCTACCGCGCGCGCTTCGCGGACGGCTCGAGCATCGACGTGCGCGCGGACGCCGAGGCGATGGCGTCCGAGATCGCGGCGACGTGCGGCCCGCGCGAGGCGGACGGCTACCGGCGCTTCGTCGCGTTCCTGGCCGAGCTGTACCGGACCGAGCTGCCGCACTTCATCGACCGCAACCTGGACTCACCCCTGCAGCTCGTCGGCGCGCCGCTGGCCCGGCTGGCCGCGATGGGCGGCTTCCGGCGGCTCGGCCCGAAGGTAGCGAGCTTCTTCGCGGACGAGCGGCTGCGCCGGCTGTTCTCGTTCCAGGCGATGTACGCGGGCCTGTCCCCCGCGCGGGCGCTGGCGATCTACTCGGTGATCACGTACATGGACACCGTCGCCGGCGTGTACTTCCCCGAGGGCGGCATGCACGCGGTCCCGCGCGCCCTCGCCGCGGCCGCGCAGAAGCACGGCGTGACGATCCGGTACTCGACCGAGGTCGCGCGCGTGGTCGTCGACGGCTCGCGGGCGCGCGGCGTCGAGACGGCGGACGGCGAGCGCATCGCGGCCGACGCGGTGGTCGTGAACGCGGATCTGCCGACGGCGTATGCCCGACTGATGCCGCACGCGACGACGCGGCGGGTGCGGCGGCTGACGTACTCGCCGTCCGCGGTGGTGCTGCACGCCGGATCGTCCGCGAGCTATCCGGACGCGGCGCACCACGTGATCAACTTCGGCACGGCGTGGGACGAGACGTTCACGCAGGTGATCGAGCGCGGCGAGCTGATGAGCGACCCGTCATTCCTGGTGACGACGCCGACGCTGACCGATCCGTCGCTCGCCCCTGATCGCCGGCACACGTACTACGCGCTGTTCCCGGCCCCGAACCTCGACCCGCGCCGTCCGGGCATCGACTGGACGCGGGAACGCGTCCGCCACCGCGACGAGATCGTGCGCACCCTGGAGGCGCGCGGCTATCCGGGGTTCGGCGACGCGATCGAGTGCGAGCATTTGGTCACGCCGGCCGACTGGCTGGCGCAGGGCATCGCGGCGGGAGCGCCGTTCGCCGCCGCGCACAGCTTCGGGCAGACCGGGCCGTTCCGCTCCCCGACGATCCATCCGCGGATCGAGAACCTGGTGTTCGCCGGCTCGAACGTCCAGCCGGGGGTCGGCGTCCCGATGGTGCTGGTGTCCGGCCGGCTGGCCGCGGAGCGCATCACCGGCGCGATGCGACGATAGAGGCGTGATCGCCCGCGCCGAACTGGACGCTGCCGGCATCACCGACCCGGCGACGCGGGCCAGCTACAGCCTCTGCCGGCGCCTCAACGCCCAGCACGGCAAGACGTTCTACCTCGCCACCCTGCTGCTGCCGCCGGCCAAGCGCCCGTACGTGCACGCGCTGTACGGCTTCGCCCGGCACGTCGACGACATCGTGGACGAGATCTCGCCCGACCCGGACGCGGACGCGCGCGCGCAGCGGTTCCGCACGTGGAGCGAGGACTTCCTGGCCGATCTCGACTGGGGCGCGACGAGCGATCCGGTCAGCCGCGCCGTGCTCGACACCATCCGGCGCTGGCAGATTCCGGTGAGCTACTTCGTGGACTTCTTCGACTCGATGCGGATGGACCTCACGGTCACCGGCTACGCGACGTACGAGGACCTGTCGCGCTACGTCTGGGGGTCGGCCGCGGTGATCGGCCTGCAGGTGCTGCCGATCCTCGGCCGCGCGGACGAGTCCGTGCGCTGGGACGTGCTCGAGGAACACGCCACCGCGCTGGGCACCGCATTCCAGCTGACCAACTTCCTGCGCGACGTCGGCGAGGACCTGCGCCGCGGCCGGGTCTACCTGCCGCAGGAGTCGCTGGACCAGTTCGGTGTCGACCGCGACCGGCTGCGCCGCGGCCGCGTGGACGAGCCGATCCGCAACCTGCTGGCCTGGGAGATCGAACGCGCGCGCGGCTTCTATCGCGCCGCGGACCCGGGCATCGAACTCGTGCACCCGACCTCGCGCGACTGTCTGCGCGCCTCGCGCACGCTGTACAGCGAGATCCTGGACGAGATCGAGCGCCGCGACTACGACGTGTTCACCGGACGCGTCAGCGTGGGCTTGCGACGCAGGGCCGACGTCGGCCTCAGCGGGCTGCGCGGCTCCTGGCAGGCGCGGCACCCTCGGCGTTCCCCCGGAACGCGATCCGGCCCCACCACACCCACAGGCTGAGCGTTACCAGCACGAGCGCGAACCCGAACAGCAGGTCCTCCACCGGCGCGTAGACGATGCGCGCACCGAGGATGCGGTGCGGGTCGTACCGCACCACCTTCAGTCCGGTCAGCAGCCCGTTCACGATCAGCTGGAAGAACGCGACGATCGCGTACGACGTCCAGAACGCCTTACGCCGCAAGAGCATTGTCCGCAGGAGCACGACGTCCACCAGGCACGCTCCGAGCACGCCCAGCACCGCGGCCAGCGTGTAGCTCACGGCTCATCCCCGATGATCCAGTGCGGCTTGCGCGCCCGGACGGCCTCCAACGTGAGCACCGCGCAGGTGGGGATGACCAGGAAGAACAGCAGCTCCTCCACCGGCAGCCGCCCGGGCAGCGTCCAGCCGACGAGGTAGCGCGCGTCGTACGACCACGCGCCCTGGTGGATGGCGGCGACGTCCCAGCCGCCGAAGATCACCACCACAGGCAGCAGGGTGAGCGCCAGCCGCCGCCACCGGGCGTAGACGTGCGTGCCGAGCAGGAACTCGAGCGGCAACGTGCCGACCAGGCAGGCCGCGAGGATCGCCAGGTAGACGACGCGCACTAGTAGCCGGCCGCCTGCGCCCGCCGCTTCACCTCGGTGCCCCGGTTCTCCCGCAGCGCGGTGATCGGAGCGCCCGGGAGCGACTCGTCCTCGCGGAACAGCCAGTCGACGATCTCGTCGTCGCCGTAGTGCGCGTCGCGCAGCAGGGTGATCACTCCGGGCAGGCCCTTGACGACGACACCGTCGTGGACGAAGTCGGCGGGGACGCGACGCACCCCGTCGGCGCCGCGGACGGCGACGAGCTGGCCGTCGCGGACCAGCTGGTGCGCGCGGGTGATCTGGATGCCGAGCGCCTCGGCCACCTCGGGGATGGTCAACAGCTCCATGTGCTCTCCCCTGCCATCCGGGCGAAGACCGCGTAGGTCGTGTACCGCAGGCGCAGCACGCCGCCGAACCCGTCGATCAGGTCGTGCAACGCCTCGATCAACCGGTGCCGCTGCTCCGGCGGCAGCTGCAGCACGTCACTGTGCGTCTGCAGCATGTCCGTCCACTCCCCGGCCGAGTAATCGCTCTCCCACGGGTGGCGATGCACCTCGATCGCGGCGAAGCGGCCGCTCTCGCGCAGGCGCGGCAGGTGCTCCTCGTCCAGCTGCCGGAAGCCCCGGTCGACGCCGTCGGAGCGGGCCAGCTGCGGCGCCACCCGCGCGTAGACCTCGTCCATGGCCCGTTGGACGGCCTCGTCGAGCGCGCCGTAGTTCCAGAACGGGACCAGCGCGCCTCCCGGACGGAGCAGGCCGGCCGCCTTGGCGATGCCGACCGACGGGTCGATCCAGTGCCAGGCCTGCGCGCACGTGATCAGGTCGAACGTCCGCCCGGCCGCATCCCACGACTCGAACGCGCCGACCTCGACGTCGAGCCCGTGCCCGCGCGCGACGGCGGCCATCTCCGGATCGATCTCCACGCCGAGGACGTCCAGGCCGCGCGCGGCGAGCAGCGTCGTGGCCTTGCCGGTGCCGCACGCGACGTCCAGCACCGCCTCGGGCGCCAGTGCCGCCAGCTCGTCGAGCAGCGCGGCGGGATACGACGGGCGGAACCGGTCGTAGTCGTCGGCGACCGTGCCGAACGACTCGGCACGGTCGCGCTGCAGATAGCTCGGTTCGGTCACGGCGGTCAGCCTCCCACGCGCCACAGCTCGTCCGGCGGCTGCGGTGAGCGAACACCGTCGGCGTCGGTGAGCACGGCGGCGCCGCCGACCAGGTCGGCCAGCTCCGCGCCGTGGACCACGCGCTGCGGGAACATCGCCGCGGCCGCCGCCCGCGTGACCTGTTCCACCGGCAGCGCCGCGCGCGACGCGGCGAGCACGACGTTGCCGAAGCGCCGCCCCTTCAGCACGGACGCGTCCGCGCGCAGCAGCACGTCCGGCAGCACGGTTCGGACGGTCGCGACCAGCCGGCGGGTGTACCGGAGCTCGCGGCCATCCGCTTCGTTCACCAGCAGGACGCCGGAGGGCTTGAGCACGCGGGCGATCTCGGTCAGGCACTCGACGCTGGTCAGCTCCGCCGGCACGCGCCCGCCGGCGAACGCATCGAGCACCACGACGTCCGCGCCCGCAGCGGGCAGCGCGGCCAGGCCGGTGCGGCCGTCCAACGGCCGGATCCGCGGCTTGGTCCCCCGCGCGAACGGCAACCTGGCCCGGACGAGCGCGATCAGCTCGGTGTCCGGCTCGAGCACGATCTGCGACGAGCCGGGGCGCGTGGCCGCCACGTAGCGCGCGAGCGTGCACGCGCCGCCGCCGACGTGCGTGACCGACAGCGGCCCGGGAGCGAGCGCGTCCAGGATCTCCGCGAAGGCCTGGACGTACTCGAAGTCGAGGTAGGTCGGGTCGTCCAGATCGACGTAGGACTGGCGGATCCGGTCGATCAGCAGCAGCCAGCCACCGGGACGGTCCGCGTCGGCGAGCAATTCGACCGCGCCCGCCTGATACGCCTGCTCGGTGGTCACGGCCGCCCAGCGTACTGACGCCCCGGCTGAGGGGCCTCCGGTGCGGCAACCTCACCAGACGCGACACATCCGTAGAATCACCACGTGCAGATGGCGACCGAGGACCTCCTGGTCGGCCGCACGCTCGAAGGCCGGTACCGGATCCTGGAGCGCATCGCCCGTGGCGGCATGTCGACGGTGTACTCGGCCGTCGACGAGCGGCTCGACCGGCTCGTTGCTGTCAAGGTCATGTCCTCGGCACTGTCCACCGATCCGGCGTTCAGCGACCGGTTCACCCGCGAGGCGCGCGCCGCGGCCCGGCTGACGCACCTGAACACCGTCGCCGTGTACGACCAGGGCGCCGAGACTGGCCCGGACGGCCATCACGTGTTCCTGGTGATGGAACTCGTCCACGGCCGCACGCTGCGCGACCTGATCCGCGAGCGGTCCGCGCCGTTCCCGCCCGCCGAGGCGATCTCGCTCATCCAGCCGGTGCTCAGCGCGCTGTCGGCGGCGCACGCGGCCGGCATCGTGCACCGCGACGTCAAGCCCGAGAACATCCTGCTGTCCGACGACGGCGTGGTGAAGGTCGCCGACTTCGGGCTGGCCCGCGCGGTGGAGGCGGACGCGTCCTCGACCCGCACCGGGCTGATGATGGGCACGGTCGCGTACTGCTCGCCGGAGCAGATCACGCGCGGCGAGGCCGACCCGCGCAGCGACGTGTACGCGGCGGGCATCGTCCTGTTCGAACTGCTCACCGGCCGTCCGCCGTTCCAGGGCGAGTCGGCGATGAACGTCGCGTACCAGCACGTGAACGGACGCGTCCCCGCCCCGTCGTCGAAGGTGCGCGGCGTCCCGTCGGAGCTGGACGAACTCGTCGTGCTGGCAACCGATCCCGACCGCGACGAGCGGCCCGCGGACGCCGGCGAGTTCCTGGCCGAGATCGCCGACGTGCGCGAACGCCTGCACCTGCCGATCGTGCCGGTGCC
>DASRSS010000128.1:0-3507 GCA_035656335.1 Jatrophihabitantaceae bacterium
CTCGCCGGTGAACTGCACCCACAGCTCGAGGGTGCCCTCGGCACAGCGGTGCCGAACCTGGCCCGGTGGGACGGGACGGCCGTCCTTCACCGAGAACAGGTCGGCGAAGTCGCTGTCGACTGTCAGCGTCAGGGTCGCCCCGACCGGTTCGGCGCCGAAGTTGCGCACGACGATGTCCTCGCGCATGCCGTCGGCGACCATGCGGCGCCGCTCGACCAGCACGGTCGGCTCGACGTGTCCTGGGCGGGCGGCGGCGCGGCCGAGGAACGTCGCGGAGAACGGCGTACCGCCCACTACACCGAACGGCTCGATCGGACGGTCGTCGAGCAACAGCTCCCAGCGCGAGACGATCCGGGTGTCCTTGTAGAACAGGCCCTCCGGACGCTGCGCCGTCACGTCCCCCGAGCGCTCGCTGCGGCAGAACGAGGAACCTTCCAGCAGCGTGACCTCGCCGCCCGGGCCGCTCTCCTGCGCGAGCAGCCCGGCCGTCTCCCCTTCGCCGTACACGTCAGGCCGCCCGGCGACCAGGGTCCGGCTCGCCTCCGTCCCCGGACGTCGCCGCCAGGAGCCGCCGGTACACGCGCTCGTAGCCGCTGGTCATCACGCGCAGGTCGAACCGGTTGCGCGCGCAGCGGCGCGCCTCTGCCGGGTCGAGGCGATCGACCTCGCGCAGTGCCTCGACGAACCCGTCCATGTCGTCGGCGATCAGGCCGCTGCGCCCGTGCGCGACGACCTCGGGCACCGAACCGCGGCGCAGTGCCACCACCGGGGTTCCGCACGCCATCGCTTCGATCATCACCATGCCGAACGGCTCCTCCCACTGGATCGGGAAGACCAGCGCGCGTGCTCGGGACAGCAGTTCACGCTTGCGCGTGGCGTCCGCCTCGCCCACGTACTCGACGCCCGGCCCGAGGCGCGGCGCGATTTCGGCCTCGAAGTAGGCACGCTCGGAGGGCTCGCTGAGCTTGCCGGCCAGTACGAGCCGCTGACCGACCTCGCGGGCCGCGTCGATCGCCAGGTGCGCGCCCTTGTCGTGGCAGAACCGGCCAAGCCAGAGCAGGTAGTCGTCCTTGTCGGGCCGGTAGGGGAACCTGCCGACGTCGACGGCGTTCGGCACCGTGGCCGTCCAGTTCAGCCGCGGGTTCAGGCGGCGTTGGGCGTCGGAGATGGCGACGACATCGATGCTGTCCCCGAGCAATTCGTAGTAGCGGCCGAGCTCGCCGTCCACGGGTCCGTGCATCGTGGTAACGGTCGGAACGCGGCGGTCGGGTGCGAGCAGCGGCCCGGCGAGCGTGTGGTCGTGGACGATGTCGACATCCTCGCCGGCAAGTACGTCCGCTGCGGCCGCCGCGTGCAGCACTTCCGGCACCGGCGTGCCCAGCCGGTCCGACGGCGGGGTGTCGTAGACGGGGACGAAGCGCGCCGCCTTGGTGCGGTTGCGTCCAGCGCCGATCAACACGACCTCGTGCCCGCGCAGGCAGAGCTGGTCGACGAGGTCGGCGACCAGCGCCTCGATGCCGCCGTAGCCGATGGGCGGCAGCTCGAACCAGGGTGGCGCGATCATGGCGATCCGCAGGGGCCGGTGGCCGTCCTCGGCCTCGGCGTAGGACTGGGTGCTGCGGGTAGGTGTTGGCGCGGGTCGCGGGAACTCTCGGGTTCTCACACCGACTACCTCCGTGGTGCAAAGAGATGGCAGGCGTTTGCGAAAGGGCCAGCTGAGCCGTTCCAAGTTTTAGCACACTCGACTCGCGAGTGCTAACGACCCGGTGAGGTGTCCTCGTCCTCGCTGCGGACGTGCACGATGTGGACCAGTCGCTCGATCTCGGCGTCCTCGCGCTTGGCATGTGCCAACTCGTAGGAGGCGTCGCTGTAGCGCGATCGCAGCGCCGACAGGCCGAGCGCGGCGCCGATCGTCAGCGCGATCACGCACAGCACCAGGAACAATCCGGCCAGGTCGCCGCCGGCGTCGTCCGCGTCGTCAACGAACACCGCGCCCCATCCGGTGCAGTCGATGTGGACGTCACCGGTGACGGAAGCGGTGAACGTGCCGATCGCGTCGGTGGCTTTCGCATCCGGGCCGTACAGCTGCACGCTCAGCGGCTGCACCGCGGACCCGCCGGTCGACCACTCGCAGCGCAAACCCGACGGGCTCAGGCCGTGGTCCTGCAGCGCGGCCACGCCGCCGGGTACCGAGATCAGGTAGCTGTGGCCGACCGTCACGTGCACGTTCGCCGGCGGCACCGCGTCGGAGGCGTAGGAGTGGCGCTCGGTGCCGGACGTCACCCGGTACAGCCCGGCCAGCAGGATGCCCACCACCAGCAGCACGACGGCGGCGGCACCGTGCTGCGCGCGCCGAGGGGGAAGGGCCACGGGCGTCAGACTAGCCTCCACTAGCCTTCCGCCGTGCGGATTCTGCTGATGTCGTGGGAGTACCCGCCGCTCGTCGTGGGCGGTTTGGGCCGGCATGTCGAGGCGTTGGCCCGGCAGCTGGCCGCGTCCGGGCACGACGTCCGCGTGGTCACCCGCGGCGAGGACGAGCGCGTCACCGACGAGACGCGGAACGGCGTGCGGATCCGCCGGGCCGCGGTCGATCCGATCGCGATCGACTTCACGACCGAGACGCTGCTGGCGTGGACGCAGGCGTCCGAGCACGCGCTGGTGCGTGCCGCGCTGCCGTGGGTGCGGCGCTGGCGTCCGGACGTGGTGCACGCGCACGACTGGCTGGTGGCGCAGAGCGCGATCACGATCGCGGAGGCCACCGGCGCGCCGCTGGTGACCACGATGCATGCGACCGAGGCGGGACGGCACCAGGGCTGGCTGCCGCGCCCACTGAACCTGGCGATCCATTCGGTCGAGCGCTGGCTGGTGCACCGCTCGCAGGCGGTCATCACCTGCTCGCGCGCGATGCACGACGAGGCGACGCGGCTGTTCGAGGTCGACGCCGCGGACGTGAGCGTGGTGCCGAACGGGATCGACGCCGCGCGCTGGCGTGCGCACCCACGGGCACGGGCCGCGGCGCGGAGTCGCCACCCCGGCGATCCGCTGATCGTCTTCGCCGGTCGGCTCGTGCACGAGAAGGGCGTGCAGACGCTGCTGGACGCCGTCCGCCCGCTCCGCGCGGCGCATCCAGGGCTGCGGCTGGTGGTCGCCGGCACCGGGGTGCACGAGGCGACGCTGCACGCGCGCGCCCGGCGGCTGCGGATCGCGAGTTCGGTCGACTGGCTGGGCTTCGTCGCCGAGGACGAACTGGCCGCCCTGCTCGGTGCTGCCGACGTCGTCGTCGTGCCGTCGCTGTACGAACCGTTCGGCATCGTCGCGCTGGAGGCGGCGGCCGCGCACACGCCCCTCGTCGTCGCCGAGACCGGCGGCCTGATCGACCTGGTCACCGACGGCGTGGCGACGGCCTCCTTCGCGCCCAAGGACGTCGACGGGCTGGTGGCCGCGGTGACCTCGGTGCTCGCCGACGCCGCGGCCGCACGGCGTGCGACCAAGCGCGCCGACCGGGTG
>DASRSS010000129.1:0-7580 GCA_035656335.1 Jatrophihabitantaceae bacterium
GGACGTGTCCGTGATGCCGTGTGCGGCCGCGAATGCCGTCGCGACGTCCGGGTCGAGCGTGATCAGCGCGACGACGTACGGCCGGTCGTCACCGATCGCGACGGCCGACCCGGCCAGCGGGCAGGCCACCTTGATCGCGCCCTCGATGTTCGCGGGCGACATGTTCTTGCCGGCCGCGTTGATGATCAGCTCCTTCTTGCGGTCGACGATCCGCACGTAGCCGTCGTCGTCGATCGTCGCGATGTCGCCGGTGTGCAGCCACCCGTCGGCGTCGACCGTCTCGGCGGTCTTCTCCGGATCGTTGCGGTAGCCCTTCATCACCAGCGGCCCGCGCACCAGCAGTTCACCGTCCTCGGCGAGGGACAGCTCGACACCCTTGACGGCCGTGCCGACGGTGCCGATGCGGATCGCGTCCGGCGGGTTCATCGTCGCCGCGCACGACAGCTCGGACATGCCCCACAGCTCGCAGCACGGAATGCCCAGCGCGAGCACGAACTCGAGCGCGTCCGGGTCGATCGCGGCGGCGCCGGACGCGGCGATGCGCACCCGGTCCAGGCCGAGCGCCGCGCGCACCTTGCCCAGCACCAGCGCATCGGCCACGCGGTGCTGGACGGCCAGCGCGAGCGGGACGCGCTCGTGCCGCACGTCGAGCTGCACCTTGCGGCGCCCGGCGTCGAGCGCCCACTGCGCAAGCTTCTTCTTGACCGGGCTCTGCTCGGCCGCGAGCTGTGCCTCGATACCGGCCTTGAGCTTGTACCAGACCTGCGGCACGGCGCCGAAGAACGTCGGACGGATCCTCGGCAGCACGGTGATCAACTGCTTGAGGTCCGCGAGCGTGACGATCTCCATGCCGGTGAACATCGACTGGTAGTGCGCGCCCCAGCGGTTGGCCACATGCGCGTCCGGCAGGTACGAGATGACGACGTCACCGAGCCCGGACGGGACGATCCCGGTGGTCGCATCGAGCTCGGCCAGCATGTTCGCGTGCGTAAGCTCGACGCCCTTCGGCGGCCCGGTCGTGCCGGACGTGTAGATGATCGTCAGCAGGTCGTCCGGCCCGACTGCGCGCCAGGACGCCTCGAAGTCGAAGCCGGGAGCCGGGTTTGCCTCCAGGTCGGCGAGCGTGATCACGTCGTCGCCGGCGCCGTCCACGCAGACGATGTGCTCCACCGCCGTGCCCGGCTGCGCCTTGCGGATCTGCTCGAGGAACTGCTGCTCGCAGACCACGACCGTGTTGCCGGCGTTGCCGAACAGGTAGCTGATCTGCTCTGGCGCGAGCGTGTTGTAGATCGAGAACGGCGCCGCGCCGAGGTGCAGCGCCGCGGTGTCGACGAGATGGAACTCGGGCCGGTTGGTGAGCATCAGCCCGACCGTGTCGCCGCGGCGCACGCCCAGCGCGGCGAGGCCGGCCGCGATCGTCCGCACCCGGTCGGCGTACTGGCGCCAGGTGAGCCGCACCGAATCGTCGGAGCTGCGCAGTGCGACGGCGGCGGGTGCCGCGGCGACGGTGCGCTGGAAGGTTTCGCAGAGCGTTTTGGCTGCCTCGGTCACGGAGCGGCTCCTCGGTCGTCGTACGGGGTTTCGGGATCGGCGAAGCCGGGCACCCATCGCGTCGCGATGCCACGGGCCTGCACCGTGCAGTCGAGCTGCGCCAGGATGTTCATCCAACCGCCGCACACCCGGGCCACCAGCATGTGCTCGGCGGGCAGGTTCAGCGCGCGGCCGGTGTGCTTGTACGCATTGCTGTAGATGTTCGCGACTCGGGCGCCCTGCTTGCCGATCCACTCGCGGTTCGCGTGGAACCGCTCGACGCGCAGCGGGTCGGCGAGCGCGCCCAGCCAGCGCAGCACGTCCTCGGCGGTCACGTCGCCGGTCACGAACCGTTCGGCGCGCAGCAGCTCCATCATCGGCTCGGCGTTCCGGTCGGCCGCGTAGCGCAGGATGCGGCCGAGCACGCGCGGCAGGCCGTTCGGCAGGACGGCCACCGCGCCGAAGTCGATCACGCCGACGCGGCCGTCGTCCTGGACGAGGAAGTTGCCCGGATGCGGGTCGGCGTGCAGCAGGCCGATGCGCGCGGGGGAGGAGAACATCAGCCGGACCACGATGTCCGCGATGCGGTCACGGTCGCGCTGCTCGTCCGCGCTGACGTCCTGCTGCGCGATCAGCGCGGACAGCGGCCGCCCGTCCAGCCACTCGGAGACGATGACCTTCGGCGCCGAGGCGAGGACGTTCGGGACGCGCACCTCGGGGTCGCCGGCCAGGCCCTCGGCGAAGCGGCGCTGGTGCTCGGCCTCGGACCGGTAG
Source organism: Jatrophihabitantaceae bacterium (assembly GCA_035656335.1). Taxonomy (GTDB): domain Bacteria; phylum Actinomycetota; class Actinomycetes; order Mycobacteriales; family Jatrophihabitantaceae; genus DASRSS01. Next base: position 2,305 of record DASRSS010000129.1, read on the forward strand.
TCCAGCTCCTCGATCATCCGCTCGCGCACCTCGGCGATAAGCTCGCGCGCCTCCAGGCCCGGGACGACGAGGTTGAACAGGCGGGCGAAGCGCTGCAGCTGTTTCAGGTCGGTCTGCATCGCGACGTCCGCGCCGGGGTACTGCACCTTCACCGCGACGGCGCGCCCGTCGTGCCAGGTGCCGCGGTGCACCTGGCCGATGCTCGCCGCCGCGGCGGGGACGTCGTCGAACTCGCGGAAGTGTTTGCGCCAGTTGCGGCCGAACTGCTCGTCCAGCACGCGATGCACCCGCTCGGCCGGCAGCGCGGGACCCTGCGCCTGCAGCTGCGTCAGTGCGCGGCGGTACGGCTCGGCGAACTCCGCCGGGATCATCGCCTCGTACACCGACAGCGCCTGGCCGAGCTTCATCGCGCCGCCCTTGAGCTCGCCCAGGACCGCGAACATGTGCTCGGCGTTGCGCTCCAGGACGGCGGCGCTGATCTCGCCGCGATCGCCGCCCGCGACCCGCCGCCCCCAGCCCGCCGCGGCGCGCCCGGCGAACCCGAGCGGCAACGCGGCGAGGCGGGCCGAGCGCACGCTGGCGCGCGTCGGGATGTCGCGCGCGTGCCGGTCTGCCATCGGTCCCCCTCCGGCCCCAGTCTGGACTATTGACACGGTGCCAACAAGGGTGGAGCGTGGGCCGTGCAGGTCCGTCGAGCTAGCGAGGAGACGCCCGATGACCGATCTGGCCGCGCCCCCGACCGATGCCACGTCCGACGCACGCCCGCACGTCCTGCGGTGCGTAAATCCCGCCGACGGGTCACAGGTCGCCGAGTACCCGGTCGCCGGTGAGGACGCGGTGCGCGCGGCCGTTGCGCGAGCCCGCGCGGCGGCGCCGGCGTGGGAGGCGTTGGGCCCGGACGGGCGCGAGCGGTGCTTGCTGCGCTGGGCCGGTTATCTGGTCGAGCACGCCGACGAGCTGTGCGATCTCGTGCACGCCGAGAACGGCAAGCCGCGCGACGACGCCTACCTGGAGCTGGTGCTCGCGCTGGAGCTGATCCGGTGGGCCGCCAAGAACGCCGGCCGCGAGCTGCGGCCGCGCCGCGTGCGTCCCGGGCCGCTGATGGCGAACTTCGCGGCGCACGTCGAGTACCGGCCGCTCGGCGTCGTGGGCGTGATCGGCCCGTGGAACTACCCGATCTACACGCCCACCGGTTCGGGTGCGTTCGCGCTGGCGGCGGGCAACACGATCGTGTTCAAGCCGAGCGAGTTCACCACGGCGATCGGCGTCTACTGGGCATCGGCGTTCGCCGCCGCGAACCCGGAGCTGCCTGACGGCGTGTTCGGCGTGGTCACGGGATACGGCGACACCGGCGCGGCCCTGTGTCGCGCGGACGTCGACAAGATCGCGTTCACCGGATCCACCGCGACCGGCAAGAAGATCATGGCCACCTGCGCTGAAAAGTTGACGCCGGTGCTGCTCGAGTGCGGCGGCAAGGACGCGTTCGTGGTCGCCGAGGACGCCGACGTCCAGGCAGCCGCGCAGGCGGCCGCCTGGGGCGGTGTCGGCAACAGCGGCCAGACCTGCGTGGGCGTCGAGCGGGTGTACGTCGTCGAGTCGGTGCGCGACCGGTTCCTCTCGGCGCTGCGCAAGGAGCTGTCCGGCGTGCGCGGCTCCGCGTCCGCCGACGCCGCGTACGGCCCGATGACCATGCCGAGCCAGGTGGACGTCGTGCGCCGGCATGTCGCGGACGCGCTGGAGCACGGCGGCACCGCGGTGATCGGCGGGCTGGACTCGATCCGTCCGCCGTACATCGACCCGGTCGTCCTCGTCGACACGGACGAGAGCTCGCTGGCGGTGCAGGAGGAGACGTTCGGGCCGACGCTCACGGTTCGCACGGTGCGTGACGTGGACGAGGCCGTCGCGCTGGCGAACGGAACTCGCTACGGGCTGGCGTCCACGGTGTTCTCGCGCGAGCACGGCCTGGAGATCGCGCGGCGGCTGCGTGCGGGCGCGACATCCGTGAACGCGGCGCTCGGCTTCGCGGCGATACCGGCGCTGCCGTTCGGCGGCGTGGGTGAGTCCGGTGTCGGGCGCATCCACGGCGCGGAGGGGCTGCGCGAGTTCGTCCGCCCGCACGCGATCGCGCGGCAGCGATTCGCGATTCCGGGACCGTCGCTGTCCGGCTTCGACCGTCCCGCCGCCATGATGCGCGTCGTCAAGAAGCTGATGGCGAAACGGCATTCTGCCTAGTCAGAACGGGCAGTAGTGCGCGGGGTTGTCGCGCTCGGACTCCGGCGGCAGGTTGCGCGCGGGCGTCTCGACCAGCGGCGCGTCCGGCGGGATCTCGCCGCGGGCCCGCTGCCAGGCCGCGCGCGCCCGCGGGTGCATCCGCCGGTCGAACGGCACGAGGTTCCAGCCCAGGGCGACCGCGCGTCCCACGACGCGTAGCGCGATCTCGTCCCGCCGCGTCCACCGCAGCCCGAGCTTGCGCCGTACCGACTCCGGGTACATCCCGGTCGTCACCCACAGCATCTGCCGCGTGATCGGGATCCGCAGCAGCCGCCACACGGAATCCGGCAGCCAGGGCAGGGCCGGCGGCTTGGCGAGCCGGCGGATGTCGCGCACGTCCAGGGTCGCCTTGTTGACCTCGAGGACGTTCTCGCACATGTCCTCGTAGTACGCCATGAACGAGTCCCAGTCCGGCGGCACCGGGCGCATCGACAGGCCGTACATGCGGTACCACTGCACGCCCTCGGCGTAGATCTGTTCCTTCTGCGCGCGGGTCAGCGGCGTGCCGAAGTGCTCGCACACGAGCACCGGCGTGAGGATGAACGTCGTCTGCGCCCACCAGAACGTCTCCGGGTTCAGCGCGCTGTAGGGACGGCCCTTCTTGTCGACGCCCTTGATCGTCAGGTGGTAGTCGCGGACCTCGCGCGCGGTCTGGTGCGCTCGGTCGCCGTCGTAGATCACCCCGCCGATCGGGTACGTCGACCGGAACAGGCGCTGCCACCGCTCGTCGAAGAACCGCGAATGCTCCTCGACGCCGGCGCCCAGTTGCGGATGCATGTTCTGCATCGACCCGGCCCACAGCGCCAGGATCAGCCCGCGCCAGTCGCCGAAGTAGCGCCACAGCAGCGAGTCCGGGCCCAGCGGTTGCGGCGGCGCGGTCTGCTCGTCGAGTTGAGGACGCATGTCGTCAACGCTACGTGTTGAGGACGGACGTCGTCAAACGAGCGCGGGTGCGGCAGAATCGGCGCCATGACCTCCCGCCCCGCCCGCAGCTGGGCCGGGACGACCCTGGCCGACCGGCAGGCCGAACGCCGCAACACGCTGCTGGACGTCGGTCTGGAACTGCTCGGCACGCAGGGCAGCGCGGCCGTGACCGTCCGCTCGGTGTGCCGGCTGGCCAAGCTGACCGACCGCTACTTCTACGAGAACTTCGCTGACCGCGAGGCGCTGCTGCTGGCCGTCTACGACCGCGTCGCGACCGAGGCCAGCGAGGCGCTGCTCGCCGCCGTCGCGGACGCCCCGGCCGAGCTGACCGCGCGGTCACGGGCCGCGGTCGAGGCGTTCCTCGGCGTGCTCACCGACGACCCGCGCAAGGGCCGCGTGCTGCTGCTCGAGCCGTTGACCGACGCGACGCTCGGCATGCGCGGCGTGGCGCTGTCGCCGATGTTCGCCGAACTGGTCCGCGCGCAGCTCGGCCCGAAGGGCGGCAACGCGCACGGCGCGCGGCTGACCGCGACCGCGATCATCGGCGCGCTCGCCAACTTGTTCATCCGCTGGTTGGACGGCACGCTGGACGTCGACCGCGCCGAGCTCACCGAGTACTGCGTGCGGCTGTTGGTCACGGCGACCGATCTGGCCCGGTAGACTGGACCCAGCCGACGGGCACCAATGCCCGCGATCTCGGCTTCATCACGACGCGGTTCCCGCGTCGGGCTCGTGCCAGACACCGCGCTGACAACCGTGCGGACCTACGGGACGTGCCACTTGTCCCGTAAGGATTTCCTTGACCCGCAGCTCTGCGCGCGGTTCCGCCGCGCCGTTCCGTTCCGCCCGTCCGAACCACTCCACGCCCCGCCCGAACCGCAGTCGGCAGCGCGCCCCGCGCCCGGCCGCGCGATCGATCTGGGACGATCTGCCCGTGCAGGTCGTCGCGACCGAGAACCTGCCCAGCTTCGCCGAGCTCGGCCTGCCGCCGGCATTCGTGAAAGCCTTGTCCGCAAAGGGGATTCGCGAGCCGTTCCCGATCCAGGCCGCGACGATTCCGGAGGCGATGACCGGTCGCGACCTGCTCGGCCGCGCCGCGACCGGATCCGGCAAGACGCTCGCGTTCGGGCTGCCGCTGCTCGCGCGCCTGGACGAAAGCGGCACCGCGACCGGCATCGCGCGGCCGCGCCGCAACCGTCCGCGCGGCCTGGTGCTCGTGCCCACCCGCGAGCTCGCGATGCAGGTGACCGACGCGATCTCCCCGCTCGCCCAGTCGCGCGGCCTGTCCGTCCGGCTGGTTGCCGGCGGGTTGCCGATCGGCAAGCAGATCGCGGCGCTGGACTCCGGCGTCGACGTGCTCGTCGCCACGCCCGGCCGCCTCGAGGACCTCATCGCGCGCGGCTCGTGCCGCCTGGACGCGGTCGAGATCACCGTGCTGGACGAGGCCGATCACATGGCCGACCTGGGCTTCCTGCCAGTCGTGCGCCGGCTGCTCGACCAGACCCCGTCCGACGGGCAGCGGCTGCTGTTCTCGGCGACGCTCGACGGCGATGTCGCCACGCTGGTCGAGCGCTATCTGACGAACCCGGCCGTGCACGCGCTCAGCGTTGCCGAGGCGTCCGTCGACACGATGACGCACCACGTGTTCCGCGTGCCGCACGAGGCCAAGTTCGACCTGGTCGCGACGATCGCCGCGCGCGAGGGACGCACGATCTGCTTCGTGCGCACCAAGCACGGCGCCGACCGCGTCGCGCGCAACCTCGGTCGCGTCGGTGTGGCCGCCGCGCCGCTGCACGGCGGACGCACCCAGGCGCAGCGCACCAAGGCGTTGACCGCGTTCAAGGACGGGTCCGTGCCCGTGCTTGTCGCGACCGACGTCGCCGCGCGCGGCATCCACGTCGACGACGTCTCGCTCGTGCTGCACGTCGACCCGCCGGCCGACCCGAAGGACTACCTGCACCGGTCCGGTCGCACCGCACGTGCCGGCGAGAGCGGCGTCGTCGTGCTGCTGACGACGCCGGCCGAGGAGTCCGACGTGCGCAAGATGCTCGGCGCCGCGGGCGTGCAGCCGCAGCAGCGCG
>DASRSS010000130.1:0-6102 GCA_035656335.1 Jatrophihabitantaceae bacterium
CCTCGGGGGCGCCCGCAACGGCGACCACGGGCACGCCGGTCGACTCGACCAGCGACGCGTCGTCGGTCGCCGAACCGCCGACCGCAGCAGCGTGCGCGGCTTCGAGCACGGACCGCCGGAAACCCTGCGGTGTCTGCACGGCGACGAGTCCGGCCCGGTCGACCGTGGGCCCGAGACCGTCCGGACGCAGCGAGCGCAGCGTGTCCGCCACCGCGACGGTGGGGACCACGGCGTCGGCACCGGCCTGCAGCGCCTCGACGACGCGATCGATCAGCGCCGCAGGGACGAACGCGCGGGCGACGTCGTGCACCAGCACCGCGTCCACGTCGGGCGCCAGCGCGGCGAGGCCCCGGGCGACCGATTCCTGCCGGGTACTCCCCCCGGCGACGACCGGCGGCGGCGGAACGGGTTCGGACGGCGCGCGACCCAGCAACTCGCGCGCCCGGTCCGTCCACTCGGCGGGCACGACGACGACGACGTCGCGGAGCGCGCGAGAGGACAGGAAGCGCTCCGCCGCGTGCTCCAGCAGGGTGCGCTCGCTGACTTCGACGAAGGCCTTTGGCACGCCGGCGGCCAGCCGCGATCCGGAACCGGCCGCAACGAGAACGGCGGCGACGATCATCAGATCGTCACCGCCGCCATGCCTCGATTCCCCGGACGCTGCGAGCGCTCAGGCGACTGCCTCGGCGAGCACCTCGTCGAGCACCAGTTCGGCCTTGTCCTCGTTGGTGCCCTCGGCGAGCGCGAGTTCGCTGACCAGGATCTGCCGAGCCTTGGCCAGCATGCGCTTCTCGCCGGCGGACAGCCCGCGGTCGCGGTCGCGGCGCCACAGGTCGCGGACGACCTCGGCCACCTTGTTCACGTCGCCCGAGGCCAGCTTCTCGCCGTTGGCCTTGTAGCGGCGCGACCAGTTCGTCGGTTCCTCGGTGTGCGGCGCGCGCAGCACCTCGAACACGCGGTCCAGGCCTTCCTGCCCGACGACGTCACGGACGCCGACGATCTCGGCGTTCTCGGCCGGCACCAGGACCGTCAGATCGCCCTGCGCCACCTTCAACCGCAGGTAGGTCTTCTTCACGCCCTGCAGCAGGCGCTCCTCGATCGCTTCGATGAGAGCCGCACCGTGGTGCGGGTAGACGACGGTCTCGCCGACCTTGAAAGTCATGTGTTGCAGCCCCTTTCCGCTCCTTCAAGGGTAACACGGGCCACAGTCGGCGTATCCGGACACGTGGTTGATTTGTCCGTCGCGGTAAGGCGAACGGTGCGGCGGGCGCACCCGTCGGCCAGTACCCCGAGCAGGCGCGCCGAGCCCGCTCGCTAGGCTATGGAGCGGTCGTAGCGCGTCTGCGCGAGCGGGCCGAGTACGCGCAGGACGAATCCGCTGCAAGCAGCCCCAAGCAGTCCAAGGAGTCGACGTGAAAGCAAGGGCGATGATCGCGCGCCGCATCGGCATCGGTCTGGTCGCGGCCAGCGCAGCCCTGATCACCGCCTCGTGCGCCGCCGGCCAGCAGGCCGCCACGTCCGAGGAGCACCCGTCCATGGACGGGACGAACGGCACGGTCGGCCACATCCAGATCCACGCGCTCGCGATCAAGGCGCCGTCCGGCCCCTGCGTGCTGCCGGGCGCCGACGCCGCGCTGACGATGATCCTCGTCAATACCGGCCGCACGCCCGACTCGCTGCAGGGCGTCACGTCGCCGCGGTTCAGCTCGTCGGCGGCGGTGGCCTCGGCCGCGGACCTCGCCAGCTACGCGAAGGTCGACGCCGGAACGGGCGCCTGCACCGATGCCTCCGGGGCCGCGTCCGCCCCCACCGCGCCGTCGGACGGATCGTCGCTGCCAGCAGGCGCGGGCGCGCAGACGATCGCCCCGGCCCAGGCGCTGCAGCTGGGCGTCTACAACGCGAACGGCAACGACCCGGGCGTGCCGACCGAGCCGATCGTGCTGCTGCGCGGCCTGAAGAACGGCCCGCTGTTTCCGGGCGAGTCCGTGCCGGTGACGTTCACGTTCGCGAAGGCCGGCCAGATCACGCTGCGGGTGCCCGTCCAGCTGTCGGTTGCGCCGCACAACTCGATCGTGCCGTCCGTGACGAACGAGGCGACCGAGGCCGTCAACTGACCACTATTGGCCCCGTAGCAGGGCGACACTCCGCGGAAACACCTGCAGCGGGGCCAACACCGGGGTTCTGTCGGCGCGCCCCGCTAACGTCGCCGGCGTGACCAAAGCGAACTCCTCGCGCCCCGCGTACCGCTGCGCCGAGTGCGGCGCCACCGCCGTCCAGTGGGTGGGCCGCTGCCCCGAATGCCAGGCGTGGGGCACGATCGCCGAGATCGGCGGCGCGCCACGGCGTGCCGTGTCCGCCGGTCCGGTCACCACCGCCGCCCGCCCGATCGCCGAGCTGGACGTCGCGGCCGCCACGGCCCGGCCCACCGGAGTCGGCGAGCTGGACCGGGTGCTCGGCGGCGGCCTCGTCCCCGGCTCGGTCGTGCTGCTGGCCGGTGAACCCGGCGTGGGCAAGTCGACGCTGCTGCTCGAGGTCGCGCACCGGGTCTCCGAGTCCGGCCGGCGCGCGCTGATCGTGACCGGCGAGGAATCCACGTCCCAGGTGCGGCTGCGCGCCGAACGCACCGGAAGCCTCGGCGAGCAGCTGTACCTCGCCGCCGAGAACGACCTGTCCGCGCTGCTCGGGCACGTCGACGCCGTCGAGCCGAGCCTGCTCGTCGTCGACTCGGTGCAGACCATCTCGACGGACGGGATCGACAGCGGCGCGGGCAGCGTCCCGCAGATCCGCGCGGTCGCGTCGGCCGTGATCGGCGTCGCGAAGTCGCGGGGCATCGCGACCGTGCTCGTCGGGCACGTCACCAAGGACGGCTCGGTCGCCGGCCCGCGCGTGCTCGAGCACCTGGTCGACGTGGTGCTGCACTTCGAGGGCGACCGGCACTCCTCGCTGCGCCTGGTGCGTGCCACCAAGAACCGCTTCGGCGCCGCGGACGAGGTCGGCTGCTTCGAGATGTGCGAGGACGGCATCGTCGGGCTGCCCGACCCGTCCGGGCTGTTCCTGTCCGATCGCGCCGCGGCCGTCGCAGGCACCTGTGTGACCGTGACGATGGAGGGACGCCGTCCGCTGGTCACCGAGGTGCAGGCGCTGGTGAACCCGGCCAGCGGCGGCGGGTCGCCCCGGCGCGCGGTCAGCTCGCTGGACTCCGCGCGCGTCGCGATGCTGCTGGCGGTGCTGGCCCGGCACGGCGACACGCTGCTGGGCGATCACGAGGTGTACGCGGCCACGGTCGGCGGCATGGCGGCACACGAACCGGCCGCCGATCTCGCCGTCGCCATCGCGCTCGCGTCCGCGGCCCGCAACGCCGCGCTGCCGTCCACCCTGTGCGCGATCGGCGAGGTATCGCTGTCCGGCGACGTCCGCCGCGTCCCGGCGCTCGGCCGGCGGCTGGCCGAGGCGGCCCGGCTGGGCTTCACCACCGCGCTCGTCCCGCAGGCGCACAGCGGCGAGAGGATCGACGCCGAGGGCATCGCCACGGTTCCGGTGAGCACGCTGCGCCAGGCGCTGGCCGTCGCCGCAGACCTGCGCGATCGCGCCGGATCGGTCCGCCGTCCCGTGCTGCGCCCGGTCGCCGACGCCCCCTGAGCACAGCGCGTGCCTACACTGTGCGTGCCGCTGATCACCGCACCACCGCACCGCGAGCGCCGCAGAGGGAGCCGTGACCACCACCGACCGTGACGAGGGACTGCGCACCGTCCTGGCCACCGTGGCCCCCGGGACGTCGCTGCGCGAGGGCCTCGAACGCATCCTGCGCGGCAACACCGGCGCCCTGATCGTGGTCGGCTGGGACCGCACGGTCGAGGGCATGTGCACCGGCGGCTTTCCGCTGGACGTCGAGTTCTCGGCCACCCGGCTGCGCGAGCTGTGCAAGATGGACGGCGCCGTCGTGCTGACCGCGGGCGGCGAGCGGATCGTCTACGCCGCCACGCACCTGATGCCCGACCCGGGCGTCCCCACCGAGGAGTCCGGCACCCGGCACCGCACCGCGCAGCGCGTCGCGCGGCAGACCGGCTTCCCGGTCATCTCGGTGTCGCAGTCGATGCGGATCATCAGCCTGTACGTCGGCGACCGCCGCTACGTGCTGGAGAGCAGCGGCGAACTGCTCACCCGCGCCAACCAGGCCATCGCCACCCTTGAGCGGTACAAGGCGCGGCTGGACGAGGTGTCCAACGCGCTGTCCGCGCTGGAGATCGAGGACCTCGCCACGGTCCGCGACGCCGCGATCGTGCTGCAGCGGCTGGAGATGGTGCGGCGGATCGCCGACGAGGTCACCGGCCAGGTCGTCGAGCTCGGCACGGACGGCCGGCTGCTGGCGCTGCAGTTGGACGAGCTGATGGCCGGCGTCGAGTCCGACCGTGAGCTGGTCGTGCGCGACTACATCCCCAGCGGGCGCCGCGTCCGGACCGTCGAGCAGGCGCTCAGCGAGCTGTCCGTGCTGTCGTCCACCGAGCTGTTGGATCTCGTCCCCGTCGCGCGCGCGATGGGCCTGCCGCACTCACCCGAGGGCCTGGACTCCGCGGCCAGCCCGCGCGGCTACCGGCTGCTCGCCCGGGTGCCGCGCATGCCCGGCGCGATCCTGGACCGCGTCGTCGAGCACTTCGGCGGGCTGCAGAAGCTGCTCGCCGCGTCCGTCGAGGACCTGCAGATCGTGGACGGCGTCGGCGAGAACCGCGCGCGCACCGTCCGCGAGGCCATCGCCCGCATGGCCGAGGTCAGCATCATCGACCGGTACAGCTAGCTGATCACGAACTGCGTCGCCCTGCCGTCGTGGCCGGACAGCGCGGCGTACAGCGTGTATGTGCCCGCGCCGACGCGCTGCCGGGTGCCGGCGCACTTCGGCTGCGAGGTCAGCCCGCTCCACACCACGCTGAACCCGGCCGGCTTGTCGGGCTCCAGCGTCCGCTCGTCCACGCCCGGCTCGATCTGGCAGTCGTGGCTGCCCCAGACCCGTGACGCGCCGTTGTAGACCCGCAACACGATCTGGCTGTCCGCGACGTTCTGGACGCACGGTGCGCTGCCGGTGTTGGTCACCTGCAGCGTGAGCACCGGCTGGTCGCCGACGGCGTAGCGCGGCTTGCCGACGACGGCCTTCACGGCGAGCTGTGCCGGCGTGCAGTGGGCCGGCGCGGCGCTGGACGAGGCGCCCGAACTCGTCGGGGCGGACGCGTGGGTGGACGAGCTGACCGTGGACGGGTCGTCCGCCGCGACCCCGCCGGCGGGCGCGGTATGCCCGGTCGCGGGATCGCTCGCCGCCTGGGTGGTGTGGCTGTTCCCGGTCGCCGCGGCCGCAGTGCCGCCGTCGCCGGACATCATGGTCTTCGCGGTGAGGATCACCAGCACGAACAGCAGCACGATCGCGGCCAGCACGACGAGCCGACGTCGCCAGTACACCGCAGGGGGCTGCGAACCGACGGGATGCAACATGACGGTGCCACGGTATCCCGGCGGCCGTGCGACGATGGCACGCCATGCCGCATTCGCTTATCGATCCGCTGCTGCGCTGGTACGACGGCGCCGCACGTGACCTGCCGTGGCGCCGTCCGCACGCCGGCCCGTGGGCGGTGCTGGTCAGCGAGATCATGCTGCAGCAGACGCCGGTGTCGCGCGTGCTGCCCGCGTACGAGGCGTGGCTGGAGCGCTGGCCGGATCCGTCCGCGCTGGCCGCCGCCGCCCCGGGCGAGGCGGTGCGGATGTGGGGCAAGCTCGGCTACCCCCGGCGCGCGCTGCGGCTGCACGACTGCGCTCGGGTGCTGGTCGAGCGGTTCGGCGGCCAGGTCCCGTCCGACGTCGACGCGCTGCTGACGCTGCCAGGGATCGGCGCCTACACCGCGCGTGCCGTCGCCGCGTTCGCGTTCGGGCAGCGCGCTCCCGTCGTCGACACGAACGTGCGGCGGACGGTCGCGCGTGCCGTGACCGGACAGGGCGCGGCCGGGCCGCCGTCCACCGCGCGCGACCTGGCCGCCGTCGAGGCGCTGCTGCCGGCCGAGCCGGCCGCCGCCGCCCGGTTCAGCGTCGCCCTGATGGAGCTCGGCGCGCTGGTGTGCGTCG
>DASRSS010000131.1:0-6684 GCA_035656335.1 Jatrophihabitantaceae bacterium
CGCCGGCGCCGCCGGGCTGTTGGCGATCGGCCTGCTCGGTGCCCGCGCCGTGCCGCCCGACCGGAGCGTCGCGCCGGGACGAGCCCGGAGGGTGCCGTGGGAGCTGGCCCTGCTCGCGCTAAGCGCGCTGACCTATCGGCAGGTGCGCCACGGCGGCGCGGTCCGGATCGTGCACGGCACCGTGCAGGTCGACCCGCTGCTGCTTGCCTTCCCGCTGCTGGCGCTCACCGCGGTGCTCGTGCTGTTCGCGCGCGCCGGGCTGGCCGGCCTGCGCCGCAGTGAACCGCTCGCGCGCCGCCTGCCCGCGTCCACCTACCTGGCCGCGCGGCGGCTCGCGGGCTCGCCCGCCGTCGCGATCGGGACGCTGATCGGTGTCGCGATCCCGGTCGGCGTGCTGATCTACTCCTCGGCGCTGAGCGGCTCGACCGGCGCCGAGGTGCAGCGCAAGATCGAGACGAACGTCGGCGCGCAGCACGCATTCGGCACGCTCGCCGAGCGCGGCAGCACGCCGCGGCTGGACGGCGCCGGCACGGTGGTGAGCATGATCCAGGCGGGGCCGCGGATCGACGGCGCCGGCGCGGTGCGCGTGCTCGGCCTCGATCCCGCGACGTTCCCGCGGTACGCCTACGGCGGCGACAGCCTGGCGCGGCTGGTCGGCGAGCTGCGCGGCGGCGGGCCGCGCGTCCGCGCCGTGCTGGTGAACGCGCCGGCGGGCACGCAGGCGCGCGTCCTGGTGATCGGGTCACGGCGCATACCCGTCCAGGTCGTCGCCACCCGCGCCTCGTTCCCGGGCGAGCGCGACCCGTTCCAGCCGCTGCTCGTGGTCGACCGCGCCGCTCTGCCGCCGCTGCCGGCGGACACCGACCGCGTCGAGGAGGTCTGGACGAGCGACGCGTCCGCCCCGGCCGCGCTGGCCGCGCTGCGGCGCGACGGTGTCCCTGCCTCGTACCAGGTTTCGCCGCGCACGTTCCTGAACAGCACCCGGTTGCGCCCGGTCACCTGGATCTTCGGCTACCTGCGGGCGCTGGCCTACCTGACCGGACTGATCGCGCTGACCGCGTTGACGTTCGCGTTCACCGCGCGCACCCGGCGCCTCGCGCTGAGCTACCACCTGACGCGCCGGATGGGGCTGACCCGGACGGCGCACCGCCGCTCGCTGTCGATCGAGCTCGCGACGTTGCTGACCGTGAGCTGGACGGCGGGCAGCGGGCTCGCGGTCGCCGCCGTGGCCCTGGTGTACCGGCTCGCGGACGTCTATCCGTCTGTGCCGCCATCGCCGGCTTTCCCCTTACCGGCAGGGACGATTCTCGTCAGCGCGGCCGTTGCGGCGACCGTCGCGGTGCTCGGCGCGGCCGCGCTGCAGCGCGCGCTGGACCGCCTCGCGCCGGCTGCGCTACTGCGTGCACCGTGAGGTCTCAGCGTGGGAGCAGGTCGTGCTCGGCCAGCCAGTCGTACAGCAGCGGGGCGAGCTCGAGGCCAGCCAGCTCCGCTGCGCTGACCCAGCGCGCGTCGGCCGCGTCGTCCCCGGCCCGCACCTCGCCGCCGAGCACCGCGCACACGAAGTCCTCGATGTCGTAGCGGATCCCGCCCGGGCCGTCCCGCTCGACGCTCCCGGCGCTGCGCAGCGGGCGGACCGCCAGACCGGTCTCCTCGGCCACCTCCCGCACGCAGGTGTCCTCGCGCGACTCGCCGGGTCGGCACCGGCCACCGGGCACCGACCAGGTGCCGGCCGACGGCGGGTTCGCGCGCTTGATCAGCAGCAGCCGCCCGGCGTCGTCGAACACGATGCCTCCGGCGCAGGCCTGGACATCCACCCGCCCACCGTAGGGTGGCGGGCGTGCGCATCGACCTCCACACCCACTCCGACGCGTCGGACGGCACCGACACGCCGGCGGAGCTGGTGGCGAACGCGCGCGCGGCCGGGCTCGACGTCCTGGCGATCACCGACCACGACACGACGGCTGGCTGGGACGAGGCGATCGCGGCGCGGCCGGACGGCCTGACGCTGGTGCCCGGCGCCGAGTTCTCCTGCCGCTGGCAGCCGGAACAGGGTCGCCGCATCTCGCTGCACCTGCTCGGCTACCTGTTCGACCGGCACGACATCGCGCTGCGCGCCGAGCGGGCCCGGCTGCGCGAGACCCGGCTGACTCGCGGCCGGACGATGGTCGAGCGGATGGTCGCCGACGGCGTGCCGATCACCTGGGCGCAGATCGAGGCGCTGGCCGGGACGGGCCCGGTGGGCCGTCCGCACCTCGGCCGCGCGCTGGTCGCGGCGGGCGTGGTCGACAGCGTGGACGCCGCGTTCGCGGGGCCGATCTCGTCGCGCTCGCCGTACTACGAGCCGAAGGCCGACACCGACGTGTTCACGATGATCAGGCTGCTGCGCGCCGCCGGCGGGCTGCCGGTGTTCGCGCACCCGATCGCGACCCGGCGCGGCCCGACGGTCAGCGACGAGGTGGTCGCCGAGATGGCCGCGGCCGGACTGGTCGGGCTGGTGGTCGATCACCCGGACCACGGTCCGGACGACCGCGCCCGCGCCGTGGGCCTGGCGCGCGAGCTGGGCCTGGTCGCGACCGGATCGTCCGACTACCACGGCACGAACAACCCGCGGAACCCGCTCGGCGCCTGCCTGACCGAGCCGGAGCAGTTCGGGGCGCTGCTCGAGCACGCCTGCGCGGGCGAGCCGGTCCGATGAGCGTCAACGAACCGCTGCCGCGGATGCCGCAGCGACTGTTCCCGTGCACGCCGTCGCGGCTGGCCGCGTTCGACTGCCCGCGCCGCTACCGGTTCACCTACCTCGACCGGCCGCGCCCGCGGCCCGGCCCGCCGTGGGCGCACAACACGCTCGGGGCCGCCGTCCACACCGCGCTGGCGCGCTGGTGGTCGCTGCCGCGCGAGAAGCGCACCCCGGACGAGGGCGAGCGGCTGACCGAGCGCGCCTGGAGCCCGCTGGGCTTCAAGGACGACGCGCAGTCGCAGCGGTACCGCGACGTCGCCGCCCGCTGGGTGCGCGACTACCTGGCCGAGCACGTCGACCCGGAGGACGAGCCGATCGGCGTGGAGCGCACGGTGGCCGCGCCGACGCGGCGGCTGGCGCTGAGCGGACGCGTCGACCGCATCGATGTCCGCGGCGCGGAGCTAACGGTCGTCGACTACAAGACCGGACGGTCCGGCGTGAGCAAGGACGACGCGCGCGGATCGCTCGCGCTCGCGCTGTACGTGATCGCGGTGCGCCGCGTGCTGCGCCGCCCGTGCCGCCGCGTGGAGCTGCATCACCTGCCGACCGGCGAGATCGCGTCCTTCGAGCACACCGACGAGTCGCTGGCCCGGCACGTCGCGCGCGCCGAGGCGACCGCCGACGACATCGTGGCCGCCACCGACACGCTGCAGTCCGGCGCCGACCCGGACGACGTGTTCCCCGCGGCGCCCGGTCCGGTGTGCTCGTGGTGCGACTACCGCGAGCACTGCGCGGAGGGCCGCGCCGCGTCGCAGCCGGTCAGCCCGTGGGCCGCGCTGCCGCCGCTGTGAGCGCGGCGCGCTCCTTCGCCTCGCGGTAAAGCGGGCCCTCGCGGTACTGCGCAGGCAGGGCGCGGACGGCACCACGCAGCGCCCGCAGTCCGGTGGCGGTGGCGATGCTGGCGCCTGGCAACGGCGGCAGCAGATACATGCGGCGCGCCCAGCCGGGCAGCAGCCCGACGGCGAGCGTGGACACCGTCGTCCAGCCGAGCCGGGCGGGCACCGCGAACCGGCGGGGCACCGGCATCGGCGGCGCGACGACGAACCGGGCCGCGGCGCGTGCCTGCCACGTGCCCTTCAGCCGCGGGCGGATGTCGGCCAGGAACGCGTTCAGCTCCGCGGCGTCGCGCACGATCCGGTCGTCCGGCACGCCGACCAGTTCGGCGGCCCGCACCTGCTCGGCAACGTACGCGTCGCGTTCGGCCGGACGCAGCCGGATCCCGGCGGCCCGCGACGCAGCGAGGAACGAGTCGACCAGGCACGCGTGCACCCAGGCCAGCTGCTCCGCGTCGTCGATGCCGAGCTTGCGGTGCACACCGCGCACGTGCGCCGAGGCGCGGTCGGCATCGGCGCGGGTGCCGAACGAGACGACGCCGACGTAGTTGACGGTGCGCTCCAGGCGCGCCCACGGGTCGGCCCGGAAGTCCGACACCTCGGCCAGCGTGGCCATCGCGCCCGGGTGCAGCGCCTGCAGCAGCAGCGCCCGCAGCCCGCCGACCATCGCGACCGGCTCGCTGTGGATGCGCCAGGTCAGGCTGTCGGGGCCGAAGTAGCCGAGGTCGCCCATGGGTTCATCCTCGTCCCACGCGCTGCCAGAACTCCACCAGCGCCGCCGCGGTGACCGGCGGGTTCTCGACGGCCGGGGAGTGCGCAGCGTCCGGGACGGCCACGACCGGCGCGCCCAGCCGCTCGGCCATCTCGTCCTGGACGGGCGGGGGCCAGGCATCGTCCGCGGCGCCGTAGATGACCAGCAGCGGGACGCCGGTGGCCGCCAGCTCCGCGACGCGGTCCGGCTCGGCGAGCAGCGCGTCGCCCATGCCCTGCAGCATCGCGGCCGAGCCGGCGAGGAAGCGCTTCTCCAGGAACGCGGCCAGGTCCGCCGGCGGCGGGACGTAGCCCGGCTCGGACGCGGCCGCCGCCTCGGATGCCTGGTACACGCCCGCGACGCCCAGGGTCGGCAGGTGCGGCGCGAGCAGCGCGATCCGCTCGGCGCGCGGCCCGGTCAGGGCCGCCGGTCCGGAGTCCATCAGCACGAACGACGCGAAGGCCGCCGGGTCGGCGAGCACGGCGGCGCGCCCGACCAGCCCGCCGAACGAGTGGCCGACCAGGTGCACGCGTCCACCGAGCGTCGCGGCGACCGCGCGCACGCAGGCGCCGAGCGCCTCCGTCGAGTACGCGGCCGGGTCGTCGGGGCCGGGTGGGGGTCCCCCCGCCAGTGAGGGCGTAGCCGGCGGGGGAGACTCGAACTGGCCGGGCAGGTCGATCGCCACCGGGCGCAGGCCGGCTGCGGCGAGCGGGTCGAGCAGCGGGCCGAAGTCCTCCTTGCTGCCGGTGAAGCCCGGGACCAGCAGCACCGGGATGCCGTCGCTCGCGCCGGCCTGCAGCGCCGCGATCGGGCCGCGCCCGGTCTCGATGGTCGTCGGTGTGCCGGAACCGAGTTCGAGCTGGCGGCTCACGAGTACACCACCGTCCGCGTGCCGGCGACCACGAAGCCGCTACCGAGCGCATACACGCTGCTGCCCGGTGCCGGCGCGGGAACGGCGAACGTCTTGCCGGCCTTGCCGGTGCGCGAGTCGAGCAGCGCGATCCCGCCCGAGGTCGGGACGACGAACTCCGGCGCCGTCAGCGTGCCGCCGCTCGCGACCGTCGGCAGCGCGTCGGTCGCGGCGTGCCAGAGCACGGACGTCCCGGTCTCGTTGATCAGGTAGGTGGTGCCGTCCAGCCGGACGAGCTCGGCGTTCGCTGTGGCCGCCGCCTGTGGCGCGGTGCCCGACGCGGCCGCGCTGAGCGGCAGCGTGGCCAGGACCTTGCCGTGGTCCTCGGCGGCGGCGCTGAACGTGGTCAGCTTGTCGCCGCCCTTGGCCACCGCGCTGATGACGTCGTCGGCGGACACCGGGACGGATGTGTTGCCGATCAGGTTCCAGATGATCTGGTCCGGGTTGCCCTTGTTCTTCGAGCTGTCGGTGTTCTCGCCGGTCATCGGGTCGCGCAGCAGCAGCTGCGGGCCGGCGCCGCAGAACTTCTGCGTGCCGCAGTCGGGGTTGGCGCAGTTCTGGCTGACCAGCGCGCCGGCGCTGCCGAGCACCGCGCTGTTGATCGTGCAGCCGGGCTGGCTGAACACCCAGCGGTCCAGGCCGCCATTGCCGTCGCCGGAGGTTCCGTCCGGGCTGATCGCGTAGATCACCTGCGGCGTGGTCACCATGAACGTGTCCTGGCCGACCGCGAACTGCGGCGTGCCATTCACCGGGTGACCGTCCTTGTCCAGCGTGCGGGTCCAGTGCCGCTCGCCGGTGCCCGAGTCCATCGCGGTGAGCTCGTCGCAGTTGCCGTTCAGCCGGAACACGGCGATCGTCACGCCGCCGATCTGCGCGGCCGTGCACGTGGTGCGGTCGGTGCGCGTGTACGACCAGCGGACCTTGCCGGTCAGCGCGTCGCGTCCGACCACCGCATGCGTCGAGTAGGTGATCACCGTGCCGCCCCAGTAGGGCGTGCCGATCGCGGTGTGATCGTCGCTCGACCAGACCTGGTTCGGGGACGAGGCCGGCGCGCCCAGCGGCACGGACGGCGCGGCGCTGGGCGCCGTGGACAGCTTCGCGTGCGAGATCTCGCCGTGCGCGTAGGCGATCTTGACGATCACGCCCGCGATGACGACGAGCACGGCCAGCAGCACGCCGTAACCGATGCGCCACTTGCGCATGCGGGCGCCGTACTCGGTCAGCGCGCGCTGGGAGCGCTCGTCGGTGGACGCGGCGGGTAGCACGCCGTCCATCCTGGCCTATCGAGCCGGGATTACTCCGTGCCGGGGCCGGGCGTGTTCGTCCCGCCCGCAGAGGCCGAGCCCGACGGGCGGCGCCGCCGCCGGCGCGGACGCGAGGACCGGCTGCCCTCGCCGCTCGGTGCGCTCGCCTCGGGCGCGGACTCCGCCGGCGCGCCGTCGGCCGAGACCGG
>DASRSS010000132.1:0-11236 GCA_035656335.1 Jatrophihabitantaceae bacterium
CGGCGAGAAACCGTCCCCGTCGCTGCGAAGGACGCGACCACGGACCCAAGGCGAGACGGCGGCGACGACGAACGACGCCATCCGCCGTCGCCGCCGAAGAGTGCAACATGAGCTCAAAGCGAGTCGACAGCGCAAGCAGGATGTCAACGGCCAAGTCCTGGTCCCCGCTGGTGGCCAGATAAAAGTCCCCACTCCTCGTGGGGGATCACTTCTTCTTCGGGCCGCTGCCTCCTCTCGTGCGGGCTTGTCTCATGCGGTAGCTGTCGCCGTTGGTGACGACGGTGTGGCAGTGGTGCAGCAGCCGGTCGAGCAGGCTGACGGCGGTGGTGTGCTCGGGCAGGAACTTGCCCCAGGACTCGAAGGGCCAGTGCGAGCCGATGCCGAGGCTGCGGCGTTCGTAGGCGGCCGCGACGAACCGGAACAGCAGCTGGGTGCCGGTGTCGTCCAGGGGCGCGAAGCCAAGTTCGTCGATCAGCACGACATCGTTGCGCAGCAGGTTCTCGATGGTGCGGCCGACGCTGTTGTCGGCCAGGGCCCGGTAGAGGGTTTCGACGAGCTCGGCGGCGGTGAAGTACCGGACCCGGTGCCCGGCCTCGACCGCGGCGACTCCGAGCCCGACCAGCGTGTGCGACTTGCCGGTGCCGGCGGGGCCGATCAGGCAGACGTTCTCTTTCGCCCTGATCCACTCGAGGCTGGCGAGGTAGTCGAAGGTGGCCGGCGGGATCGAGGACGCGGCGACGTCGAAGTCCTCGAGCCGCTTCATGACGGGAAACGCGGCGGTCCGCATGCGGGTGCGGGCGTTGCTCTCGTCCCGGGCGGTGATCTCGGCTTCGACCAGGGTGCGGAGGAACTCCTCCGGTGACCAGCGTTGCGTCTTGGCCGTGACGAGCAGCTCCGGCGCGAGCCGGCGCATGGCGGCCATCTTCAACCGGCGCAGCCCCTCGTTGAGGTCCGTCGCGAGCGGTGGCGGCGCGGTGCTCATGAGCCCTCACCGCCGATCGCGTAGTCGCTGAGCGGTCGCGTGGGAACCGTGGGGAGGGTGAGCAGGAGCGCTTCGCCGGGCGGCCGCGGGACCGGCGCGGCGCCGCCCGCGGCCAGGATGGAGCGCACGTCGTCGGCCCGCCACCGCTTGAACCTCACCGCCCGCTGCAACGCGGCGAGCAGCGCGTCGTCGCCGTGCGCGTCGAGCAGCACCAGGATGTGCTCCAGTTCGGTCGGCAGCTTGACGACACCGGCCGCGGCAGCACCGAGCACGAACTGCTCGGCGACCTCACCCAAGGCGAGGAACCGTTTCTCCGTCGCGGTTTTCGCTCGCGGCGCCCGGGTGGGCTTGTCTGGTCGGGGGCCGCCGTAGTGCTCGTCGAGGATGCTGACCTCGCCCGGCGCGACAACGGGATGATCGGCCACGACCTCGCCGGAGAGCCGCTCGAACACGTGCACCCGGTCGGCATCGTCGACGCGGACGACGATGACCTGGACCGTGTCGCCGATGAGCCGGTTCGGGACGGAGTAGCGGGCCGAGCCGAACCGCACGCAGGACAGCTTGTCGACCTTCCTGCTGGCCGGGCGCAGCCCGATGCCGTCCGGCCGTAGCGAGGGCAGCTCGCCGAGCAGCTGCCGTTCCTCGCCCAGACGCAGGGCCGGGACGGCGCAGATCTCGGAGTGCACGACGTTGTTGACCTCCTCGCACCAGCCGGCCGCGTCGCCGTTCGCTTCCGGAACGTCCGCGGTGGACACGCCGGTCGGGATCATCAGGTCCCGCTTCGCATAGCCGACGAGGTTCTCCACGATCCCTTTCGACTCCGGGTCGTTCGCGTGACAGAAGTCCGGGCGGAACCGGTAGTGCGTCGCGAAGCGGACGTAGTCCGGCGTCGGCACCACGACGTTCGCGACCACGCCGCCCTTCAAGCAGCCCATCCGGTCGGCCAGCACGATCTTCGGCACCCCGCCGAGCGCCTCGAAGCACTCCGCGAGCAGGCCCAGCGTGGTCGCCGCGGTCTCGTCGGTCGCGAACCGGACGAACCGCCACCGCGACCACGCCAGCACGGCGCAGAACACGTGCAGCCCGTCCTGCACGCCCCAGTCGATGACCAGCGTGTCCCCAGGCGTCCAGACCGCCGGGCGACGACCGCGGTGATTCCCCCGACGCCACAAAGCCTTCTGCTCCGCGACCAGGCGGCGGAAGTTGCGTGCTGACCCTTCGTAGCCCTCCGTGCGAGCCGCCGGCAGCAGCCGCTTCGCGCTGATCCGACCGCTGGTGTCCTTGACCTTCTTCGCGACCAGAGCCTCGACGCCGTCGTAGTTGTGGCCACGCTCCTTCCGCCCCGCCGACGACGCTCTCATCGCTGCCTGCGGGCAGTCGAGCAGCTCATGCCGGATCAGGATCCGCTTCACCGTCTTATGGGTCGTGCCGCACATCGCGGCCGCTCCACGCATCGTGCCCACCTCACGGTAGGCAGCCACTACATCCATCTCTTCCCTCGCGTTCTTCAATTGAGATCCCCTGCGCGGTGTGGTGTTTCGGTTGGCACCAGCACCGTCACCGCGCAGGGCCCTCAGCCCAGGCAGGACACGCGAGGAGCGGGGACTTTCAACTGGCCACCAGTGGGGACCGCCAATCGGCCACCAGTGGGGACTTTTTCATGGCCACGGACACAGGCTGTCCGCCGTCGCCGCCGAGCAACGCAATGACAGCGGAAGGTGAGCGGGCGGAACCGCCCGAAGGGCCGGATGGGCAGCTGTAGGACTCCAGATGCCAGCTAGTCACATTGTGACTACTGGACTGCTAGCGTCGGATCATGCGCCGTACGCGATTGCTCCTCGCCGTAGGCTCTTGCGCCGTTCTCACGGCAACCGCGTGCGGGTCGTCCGCGGGCGGCGGCGAGGGCGGCGGCCAGGTCGACGTCCTGTACGCCGGCTCGCTGGTCTCGCTGATGCAGAACCAGCTCGGTCCGGCGGTGAAGGACGCCACGGGGCACAGCGTCACCGGGTTCTCCGGCGGGTCCACGGCGCTCGCGACGCAGATCAAGGGCAAGGTCCACGCGGCCGACGTGTTCATCAGCGCCAGCCCGGACGTGAACGCGTCGCTGCAGGGCTCGGCCAACGGCAACTGGGAGTCCTGGTACGCCACGTTCGCCACGTCCGAACTCGTGCTCGGCTACAACCCGAAGAGCAAGTTCGCAGCAGAGTTGAAGTCCAAGCCGTGGTACCAGGTCGTCACGGAACGCGGCTTCCGCCTCGGCAGCACCGACCCGGCCACCGACCCAAAGGGCACGCTCGCGCAGCAGGCATTGACCGACACGGCCGCGCGGCAGCACGACGCGGCGCTGACGAGGCTGGCTGGCAACAAGTCCACGGTGTATCCGGAGGAGACGCTGGTCGGACGGCTCCAGTCCGGGCAACTGGACGCCGGCTTCTTCTATACAAGCGAGGCGTCGGCGGCCAAGATCCCGACCGTCCCGCTGACCGGTGAGGACCTCAAGGCGACCTACACCGTCACGATCCTCAACCGCGCGCCGCACGACGAGGCGGCCCAGGACTTTGTCGCGTACCTGCTCGGCGCGAAAGGCCGAAAGCTGCTCGAGCGGGACGGCTTCACGCTGGTCAACCCGCCGCAAGTGACCGGAAGCGGCGTGCCGAAATCGCTGCGCGCCGTGCTGCCGGGCGCGTGACGTACCGGGCCACGCGCAGCCCGCTCACCTGGCTGGGGGCGCTGCTCGCGCTGTACCTGCTGGTGCCGCTGGTCGCCTTCGTGGTCCGCTTCGCCGGCTCGAACGATCGCGGCTTCGGCACGCCTGGACTGTGGCCCGCGCTGACCACGTCCGCCGAGAGCGCGACGATCTCGACGGCGCTCGTCACGGTCTTCGGCATCCCGCTAGCCAGCTGGCTGGCGCGATCGCGCGGACCGGTGGCCGCACTCGTCGGCGTGCTGGTGCAACTCCCCCTCGCGCTGCCGCCGCTGATGAGCGGCATCGCCCTGATCTACCTGGTCGGTCCGTACAGCAGGCTCGGCCGGTTCTTCGACGGCCACTTGACCGATTCGCTCGTCGGCATCGTGATCGCGCAGACGTTCGTCGCCTCACCGTTCCTGATCATCGCTGCGCGGTCCGCGCTCGCCGCCGTCGACCCGGCGCTGGACGATCTCGCGGCGACACTCGGGCACCGGCCGCTCGCGCGGTTCTGGCGGGTGAACCTGCGCATCGCGGCGCCAGGGATCCGCGCGGGCATGCTGCTGACCTGGCTGCGCGCGCTCGGGGAGTACGGCGCGACGGTGCTGCTCGCCTACCACCCCTACTCGCTGCCGGTGCTCACGTACGTAGACTTCACCAGCACCGGCATCCCCAGCACGCAGGCGCCCACCGCGCTCGCGCTCGGCATCGCGGCGGTCGGCATCCTGCTCGCCCAGCTGCGCCGTCCGAACCGGATGCGCACGCGCGCCACGCTTCCCACCCCGGCACCGCCACCGGCCGCGACCGCGACCCCGGTCGCCTTCGACCTGGACGTGGCCGTCGGCAGCTTCCGGCTACGCCTCGCGCACCGTGCTGCAAGCCATCGCATCGCCATCCTCGGCCCGTCCGGTGCCGGCAAGTCGGTCACGCTGCGGGCGCTCGCCGGCCTGCTAGGTCCGAACGCCGGCGAGGTCGGCTTCGGGTCCGACACCGTCACCGGCGTGCCGGTCGAGGCTCGCCGCGTCGGCTACGTCCCGCAGCACCACGGCCTGTTCCCCGGCTGGACGGTGTGGCAGCAGCTGCAGTTTGCCACCGAGTCCGATCCGCGGCTGGCCGCGTGGTGGCTGCACACGCTCCAGCTGGACGGCCTCGCCGACCGGCTGCCCGACGAGCTGTCCGGCGGGCAACGGCAGCGGGTCAGCCTGGCCCAGGCGCTCAGCCACGCGCCCCGCCTGCTGCTGCTCGACGAACCGTTCTCGGCACTGGACGCGCCGGTGCGCGACGAGCTGCGCCGCGAGCTGCGCCGGCTGCAGCACGAGACCGGCTTGTCGACGGTGCTCGTGACGCACGACCCGGAGGAGGCCGCGCTGCTGGCCGACGAGATCCTCGTGATCGACGGCGGGCGGCTGCTGCAGGCCGGCACCCGCGCCGAGGTCTACAGCCGGCCCGCGTCGCCGCAGGTCGCGCGGCTGCTCGGCATCCAGAACCTCGACCGCGCGACGGTCACCGCGGCCGGCGTGATCACCGCCGGCAGCGCGCGGATCGCGGCCGACGCCGGTGCCAGTCCGGCCGGCACGGACGTGCTCTGGTCGATCCGTCCGGAGCATGTCGCGGTCGCGGCGGACGGCGACCACCCGGCGACCGTGCTCGACGTCGCCGACGTGGGTACCGCGGTCACGCTCACGGTCGCGCTCGACGGCGGCCCGGTGCTGCGTGCGCGCGCGCTCGAACCGGTCACGGTGCAGTCCGGACAGACCTGCCGCGTCACGCTGCCCGCCGCCGCGATCACGGTGTGGCCCGGCGGCGCGGAACCGCCGGGCTAGCGGCGCATCAGCCGTCCCGGCACTCGGCCGCGGCGGCCAGCTCGTCCGCCTCGCCGTCCACGGCCGGAGGGACGTCCGCCCGGCGCGTCAGCAGCGCCGCCACCGAAGCGACGATGATCAACGCGCCGATTCCCTCGCGCACGGAAAGGGATTCGTTCACGAACAGCGCGCCGAGGATCACCGCGACGACCGGGTTCACGTAGGCGTAGCTGGACACCGTCACGACGGGCAGGTGTCCAAGCGCGTAGCCGTACGCCGTGAACGCGAGGATCGACCCGGGCACGATCAGCCACACCCACGCGAACCACGACGTGCCGGTGATTGCGCCCACGTCCAGGTCGCTGAACTCGCCGCGACAGGCGGCCACGATCAGCAGCACCACACCGCCGACGAGCATCTCCATCGCCGCCCCGAGCAGCGCGCGCCGCGGCAGCAGCAGCCGGTGGCCGAGCACCGACCCGAAACCCCACGAGGCTGCGGCCACCAGCACGATCAGGACCGGCCCGGTCGGGACGTTGCCGCCTCCGCCGATCGCGAGCACGGCGACACCGCCCAGCCCGCAGAGCAGCCCCGCGGTTCGGCGCATGCCAGGGGCGTTGCGCTCGGCGAGCGCGTCGAAGAGGGTCATCCAGAGCGGCACGGTCGCGACCAGAACCGCGGCGATGCCCGACGGCAATCGCTTCTCGGCCAGGGTGACGCCGCCGTTGCCCATGACCAGTAGCAGCACGCCGATCACGCCGCAGCCGAACCACTGCCAGCGGCCCGGACGGTCCTCGCGGCGCAGCTGGGCTCCCCCGGTCCGCAGCGCGATCGGGTAGAGCAGCAGGCCGGCTGCGAGGTAGCGGCTGCCCGCCAGCGTGGCCGGCGGGATGTGTTCGTCGCCCACGCGGATCGCGAGGTACGTCGAGCCCCAGACCACCCAGACCACGATCAACGACGACCAGGCGATCACCGACTCGTTCGCGCCGCGGAGCAGGTTCTTGCCGGTCGAGGGTGCTGTCACCTCTTCATGATCCGTCCTGGGGCCATCGCTTTCCCGGGCCGATTGCCGGCAAGCGGCCGTCAGCCGATCAGCGTGGCCGCCCCGGTGACGCGGATGCCGCCCTCGGCCGGGATGCCGACGGTCAACCGGCTCGGACGGCCCATGTCGGCGCCCTGCAGGATCGTGACCTCGCCGGGCACGTCGACGAGCCCGAGCGCGCGCAGGTAGCCGCCGAACGCGGCCGCCGCGGCGCCGGTGGCCGGGTCCTCGACCACCCCGCCGGGCGGGAACGGGTCGCGCGCCGAGAACACGGTGGGCTCGTGCGCGAAGACGAGGTGCACCGTCGTCCAGGACCGCTCGGCCATCAGCGCACCGAGCGCGTCGAAGTCGTAGTCGAGCGCCGCCAGGCGCTCGCGTGATGCCAGCGCGAGGATCAGGTGGTCGTTGCCGGCGTACGCCACGGAGCTCGGGTAGCGCGGGTCGAGATCGTCGGCGGTCAAGCCGAATGCCGCCAGCGCCGCGCGCAGTTCGTCGCTGCCGGCCGGACGCGTCCGCGGCGGCACGCTGGTCAGCGTCGCGGTGGAACCGCCCTCGGCCGTCCGCGCCGTTGCCACCACGACGCGTCCGGGCCGGATGTTGAACACCAGCTCGCCCGCCGCACCGCGCTCGGCCAGCGCGACACCCGCGGCGATCGTCGCGTGGCCGCAGAAGTCGACCTCGGCGCGCGGGCTGAAGTACCGCACCCGGTACTCGCCATGGGGGTCGCACGCGTCGACGAACGCGGTCTCCGAATAGCCGACGTGCGCGGCGATCGACAGCCGCGTGGCGTCGTCGAGGTCGTCGGCGTCGAGCACGACCCCGGCCGGGTTACCTCCCGTGCCGCCGTCGGTGAACGCGGCGTAGCGCAGGATCCGGGCCTCGAGCCGAGCGTTCACGCGTCCGCGACCAGATCGGCGAGCGGCAGCGTGAAGAACGTGCTGCTCGGGCTCGGCACGTAGTCGGCGAACGGCTCGCACGGCGCGAAGCCCGCGCTCGCGTACATGGCACGCGCGGGACCGAACGCCTCTGCCGGGCTGGTCTCCAGGCTGAGCCGCCGGTAGCCGCGCTGCCGCGCCACCGCGACGAGGTGGGTCAGCATGCTGCGCCCGATCCCCTTCCCGCGGGCGGCCGCCGCCGTGTGCATAGACTTCACCTCGCCGTGCTCGGCATCCAGCTCCTTGAGCGCGCCGACGCCGAGCAGGACACCGTCCACCCGCGCGCTGAAGAACGTCAGCGCGGGATCGAGCAGGCCGTCGACGTCCAGCGCGTGAACGTCCTCAGGTGGGCTGTGCTGGTGCGCGAACGCGAGGTGCCGTTCGAGCAGCGCGCGCACGTCGTCGCGGCGCGGGTCATCGGGCGCGATCAGCACGTCGGTCACGGCGCGAATCTACGCGAGCCGGTGTTCCCCGCCGTCGTCGCGCACCGCGGCGGCGATGCGCGGCGAGTCGTACGCCGGTTCCTCGCCGTCGATCCAGCGCGGCAGGTCCGGCGCGTGTGGACGGACGCCGCCGAGCAGCAGCAGGACGAGCAGCACCCCGCCACCGGCGAGGCACATGCCCAGCAGCGACAGCGCACCGAGCCGCACGCCGTCGGCCAGGCTCGCCGCGAGCGGGGCGGCCTGCGCGACGACGGGCGCGACCAGGAAGGCGGCCTCCGAACGCAGCAGCTCGACCAGCGCGAACGTCGGCCCGAGCCGGTTCGACGGCGCGCTCAGTCCGGCCATGAACAGCGCCGGGGCGACGCCCGCGCCGGCGCCGAACCCGAGCAGCAGACCGGCGATCGCGGTCACGGCCAGGGCGTCGTCCGGCGAGAGCAACAGCAAGACGCTGCTGCCGATCGCGACCACCGCCAGGCCGACGAACGCGTACGCCGGCAGCCAGCGCGTCGGCAGCAGCCGCTTGAACAGCCAGGCCGCGACGATTACGCCGAGCACCTGGGTGGCGAGCACGCTGCCGCAGACCAGGGGCGTGGCGCGCGTGACCTTCGTCAGATACAACACCGACAACTCGACCAGCGCGGTGACCGCTGCGCCCGCGACCATCGCGATACCCACCCCGGTCAGTGGCATCGTGTGGGTGATCAGCTTCAGCGGCATCAGCGGCTCGGGCTTGCGGTACTGCCGCAGCAGCAACACACCGAGGAACACCGTGCCGACCACGAGCAGGGTCAGAAACACCGGCGACGCGAACCCGCCGCGCGCGACCCACGCGACGGCCGTGAACGGCAGGACGGTCGCCGCGGCCGCGACCGGCACCGCCGACCAGTCGAAGCCCGAGCGCGGTGCCGCCTCGTCGCCGGCGTCGAAGCCGAACACGCCCAGGGCGGCGCCGATCAGCGCGAGCACCGCCGTCCCCACGTACAGCCAGCGCCAGGCGTGGGCGGTGGCGATGACGCCGCCGACGAACGGGCCGAGCGTGACCATGCCGAAGAGCCCGAGGTTCACGAACGCGGCCGTGAGCGGCAATCGTCCGACGCCGAACCGGGTCACCAGCGGGGGCAGCGCGGCGACCAGCAGCATGCCGGTGGCCAGTCCCTGCAGCGTGCGCCCGACGACGAACTGCGCCAGCCCCCCCGACGTCGCGCAGACCACCGATCCAGCGGCGAACGCGAACTCGCAGCCGACGTACAGCCAACGCGTCGGTACGCGCCGGATCAGGTCGGCAGCGAGTACCGCGCCGAACGCGTAGCCCGCGTTCGCCAGCGCACCGGCGAGCTCGACCCCGAACGTCGACGCGGCCAGGTCGCTCATCAGCTCGGTCTGCAGCAACTGGGTCGCCGTGGACAGGACGATGAACGGTGACAGCGCGAGCAGCGCGATCGCCACCGCGGCCGGGTAGCTGCCGGCCAGCGGGCGGGTCGCCACCGGGCCGGGCAGCCGGTGCTGGGACTGGCCGGTCAGCATGGACCGGCCTTGCGGGCGAGCGCTGTCGGAGTGTTCACCACCGAGCAGGCTTCCCAACTCCGCGGGCGCCGACACGACGCCCGCGAGCGGTCAGTGCCAGTTCGTGCCGTAGCGGACGTGGCCCCAGATGTGCTGGTACCGGATGCCGTCACGCGGATCCGCCGCGGAGTACTGCATACCGTGGCCGGCGTAGATCGCGACGTGGTACGCGCTGCCGTGGCTCAGGTAGAACACCTCGTCGCCGGGACGGGCCAGCCGGCGCGGGATGCGCCGGTCCCGACGGCGCTGCTGCTCCGCGGTGCGCGGCAGGCGCGGCGCGCCCGCGTGCTTGTAGACGTACTGCGCGTAGCCCGAGCAGTCGAAGCCGCGCGGGGTCGTGCCGCCCCACACGTACGGCGTGTTCCCGACGAACTTGCGGGCCTCGGCGATGATGCGGGCGCCCAGCCGGGCGCGGTGGTGGTGCACCGTCCGGGCGTGTGCGGCCGGGCGGGCGGTGGCCGCGGTCGCCGGCGCGGCCAGGCCGACCGTGGACGCGAGCGCCGCGGCGAGCGCGAGTGCGCTCCCCGCCAGTCGCTTGCGGGCATGCGGGAACCGAGATGGACGTGCTGGGATCACGAGACGTACCTGCTCTTATCCGGGCGCGGCAGCATCTCGGGGCACGGGTCGGACGACCTTGCGCGCCGGCGTCTGGACGACAAGTGGTGAGACTGCGTCAAGCCACGCGTGGCGAGGCCCTGGTCAGACCTTCACACCCACTTTACACAAGTCGGGCACTGCGCCGGTCCGCTCTCAGCGTCGCCGCAGGCGCCCACTGCACGGGTTCCGGTTAGAGTGGCGCCGTGGCACGCAGGCGATGGACGGATCTCAGCAGGCGCACCCGCTACCTGATCCTCGGCGCCGCCGCGGTCGAGGGCGCGCTGAAGGTCGCCGCGTTGGTCGACCTGGCCCGGCGGCCTGCTGATCTGGTGCGCGGCTCGAAGCTCAAGTGGGCCGGCGCGATACTGCTGATCAACTCGTCGGGGGCTGCCCCGATCACCTACTTCGCGCGCGGGCGCAGGCGACGCTAGGCCGGCAGCTCAGCCGGCCTCCTTGCGGCCCACGAGGTGGAACACGCGGCTCAGCTGCCGGTACGGGTCCCGGCGGGCCGCTTCGAGTTCGACCGCGGCCGTCGCGCGCATCTGGTCGGGATCGGACGCGTCCAGCGCCGCCCCGCTGAACTCGAGCCAGTCGACGAACAACCAGACGCCGTACCAGCGCACCGGCTGCACGCCGTTGCCGCGCAGCACCTCGCTGAGTTCCTCGACGGTGTCGGCGCGGCCCGGCACGCCGAGCACGCCGATCTCGGTGCGCTGGTCGAAGGACGCGAGCGCGTCGTCCCACCGGCGTTCCAGCGCGGGGCGGACCGCGGACGCGTGCGCGTTGCCCGTCATGATCGACACGATGCCGCCGTCGGCCGCGCAGGCGCACAGCTGCGCGACCGTCGGTTCGGGACGGTCCAGATAACCGAGCACGCCGTGGCACAGCACCGCGTCGAACCGCCGGCCGCCGGTCGCGGTGGACGCGTCCGCGCCGTCGGCCTGCACGAACGTGACCCGGCCGCGCACGTCGTCCGGCAGGCGCTCCAGCCGCTCGCGTGCCTTGGCGAGCATGGCGGCTGACGAGTCGAGCAGGGTGACCTCGTAGCCGGCCTGCGCGAGCGGGAACGACTGATGTCCCGCGCCGCCACCCACGTCGAGCACCGAGGCCGGCGCCGGTGGCAGGTGCTCCAGCAGCTGGTGGTGCATCACGTAGGTGCGGACGTAGCCCTTCACCGTTGCGTACG
>DASRSS010000133.1:0-5496 GCA_035656335.1 Jatrophihabitantaceae bacterium
CTCGCGGGAAGATGGCTGCCATGGGTCCAGCCGAGGTCGTGGTGCGTGTCGAGTCGCGGACGGACGCCGCGCCCGAGCAGGTCTGGCGGCTGCTCGCCGATCCCTACACGTGGGCGGACTGGGTAGCGGGCACCTCGGCGATCCGCGCGGCCGACGCGCACTGGCCCGCGGTGGGGGCCCGGCTGTATCACCGCTTCGGGCCGCGTGCGCTGGCGGTGCGCGGGCACACGACCGTGGTCGACGTCGAGCCCGCGAGCCGGATCGGGCTGCTCGCGTCGGCGCTGCCGTACGCCCTGGTCCGCATCGAGATCACGGTGGACGGGACCGGCGAGCGAACCCGGGTCGCGCTGTGCGAACAGGTGGTCGGGGGGCTGGGCATGCGATTGCCGCGGGTGTGCGGGGTCGTCCAGCGGGCGCGCAACCGCCGCTCGCTGCACCGGCTGATCGAACTCGCCGAGCGGGGCGGCCGGTGAACCCGGTGCGGACGGCATCCGCGCTCGCGCGCTCATGCCACCCCGCGCCGACTGTTGCCGTTACCTGCTTCACGACGGTGCTGGGCGCAGCCGCGGGGAACGGGGCCGGCACCTGCACACTGCTGGCGGTGGCCGTGCTGGCCGGGCAGCTGTCGATCGGCTGGTCGAACGACCGGATCGACGCGGCCCGCGACCGCACTGCCGGCCGGACCGACAAGCCGCTGGCCAGCGGTGAGCTCGCGCTGCGGACCGCCGACATGGCGATCGCGCTGGCGCTGCTGACGACCGTCGCGTTCTCGTTGAGTCTCGGCTGGCGCGCCGGGCTGCTGCACCTCGGCGCGGTGGGCTGCGGCTGGATCTACAACGCGGAGCTGAAGTCGACGTGGTGGTCGTGGCTGCCGTACGCGGCGGCGTTCGGGGCGCTACCCGCAATCGCGACGCTCGCCCTGCCGACCCCGACCTGGCCGGCGGCGTGGGCGGTCGTTGCGGGTGCGCTGTTCGGCGCCGCGGCGAACCTGACCAACGCGCTGCCCGATCTGGCGGGCGACCGGTTGACCGGCGTCGTCGGCCTACCGCACCACCTGGGCGCTCGCCCCTCGCTGCTGACCGCCGTGGCATTGCTGATCGCGGCCACCTGCTGCGCCGCGTTCGGTCCCCCAGGCGCGACGACGGCCCTCGGCTGGGCGGCGCTCGCGCTGAGCGTGCTCGCCGCCGTCGCCGGGGCCGTCCTCGCATTCACCAGGCCGACCAGCAAGATCTCGTTCTACGGGATCGTCGCCGTCGTCGGCCTGGACCTGGTGCTTATTGTGGTGGACGGTCACCACTTGCACTGACCTGCTCGCGATCCCGCTCGCGGGAACCGCGACGCATCCGCAGGAAGTGCCGGTGCGCGTGGTCGTTCTGCTCACGGGCGATCGCGCGGCGCGCGTTCTCGCGCGCGACCACGTCCTCGTCCTCTCGCCCGTCGGCCGGCGCGGTGCCCGTGGTCGCCGCGCCCGCCGGCATCGCCGTCGTGGCGGCCGGAGCAGCGGCCGGCGCGGCCATCGCGCGCTCGTCCGCCGCACGGCGTTCGGCCGCGCGCCAGTCGGACACGCTGTGCACCGACAGCCGGCCGAGTGCGGCCGACGCCAGGAACAGGATCACCGCGCCGAGCGCGTAGAAGTAGGCCAGGGCTTCCAGCGCCCTCATACCGGTGCTGGACGCCGTGGGCAGTCCGATGTTCAGGCCCATGAACGGTGCCAGCGGCAGCCCGATAACGAACCAGGCGCCGCCTGCGATCGCGAACCAGGACGCGGTGCACGCGACGATGCGGTTGACGCTCATCAGCAACACCAGGCCGGCGAGCGCGACCACGACGCCGGGCAGGACGTCCAGCCAGCCGCGCGCCGCGGTCCACGTCCAGGCGTTGTCCGGCGTGTAGGCGAAGTCGAAGTACGGCCCGACGAACGGGATGATCGCTCCCCATACGCCGAGCAGGATCAGCAGGGTGCCGCTGAGCGCGCCGCGCGTGCGGGGGACGCGCATCCGGCCCGTGCGCATTGCCGTGTCCGCTGTGGTCATGACTACCTCCTAGGGCTTGCCCAGTAGGTCTTCCCGGCGGGCGCCCCGCTCAACCAGCCGCGTTCGATTCGGCGGCGCCCCGACTTGACGGGGGTTTGAGATCAGGCCCGGTCCGGGTAGGCGGCAAGCAAGCGCACCGGGCGCACTCCGAACCACGGAAAGCAGGTAGCCGCATGACGTCCACCGCGGAGCCGACGAACGCACTGGAGCGGCTGGACCAGAACGTTCCCACGCGCTTCTACTGGTCGCTCACCCTGTTGGCGACGCTCGGCGGCTTCCTGTTCGGATACGACACGTCGAACATCGGGTCCGCGCTGAACTTCATCCCCTACCAGCTCGGCGACTTCGCCGAGGGCTATCTGGTCGCCGGCGCCTCGCTGGGCGCCGCCGCGGGCGCACTGCTCGCCGGTCCGCTCACCGATCGCTTCGGCCGCAAGTCGCTATTGATCACGGACGCTCTGGTGTACGCGATCGGTGCGATCCTGTCCGCGGTCACCTGGCACGTGGCCGTCCTGCTGACCGCGCGCACCCTGATCGGCCTGGCGATCGGTGCCGATTCCGCGATCGCCACGGCGTACATCGCCGAGTACGCGCCACGGAACCGGCGCGGATCGCTGAGCATGCTGCAGCAGTGGATGATCACCGTCGGCATCCTGTTCTCGTACCTGGTCGCGCTGGTGATCCTGAAGGTCTGGCCGGAAGCGTCCGACGTCGACTGGCGCTGGTTCTTCGGCCTCGGCGCGATCCCGGCGATCGTCGGGCTGGTGCTGCGCTTCGAGATGCCCGAGTCGCCGCGCTGGTTGATCCGCAAAGGACGCTTCGAGCACGCCCGGGACACGTTCACAAAGCTCGGCGTGCAGGTCACCCTCGAGGACATCGAGTACACCGCGCGCCAGCTCGAGCGCGCCGACGAGCGGCTCGAACGCGCGCGGCGCCGCGGCTGGACGCCCGGCGTGCGGCGCGCGCTGATCGTCGTGTGCGTGTTCTTCATCTTCCAGCAGATCACCGGTATCAACGTGCCGCTCTACTACGGTCCGCACCTGCTGGCGAAGTACTTCCAGAGCGGGAACTCGGTCGTCGAGTCCACGACCGCGGGCGTCGAGGTCACCGCGATCATGACGGCCGTGAACGTCGCGGCCACCTACTTCGCGTTCCGTTACATCGACCGGATCGGACGGCGCCGGCTGGCCATGGGCGGGTACGCCGGCATGGCGTTCTGGGCGGTGATCGCCGCGATCGGGATCGGGCTGCTGTCCGGCACGCCGCGCATCGTCGTCGGCATGCTCGGCCTTAGCCTGTTCATCGCGTCGTTCGCTATCGGTGTCGGCGGAACCGGCTGGCTGATCCAGGGCGAGATGTTCCCCACCGCGGTGCGCGGTCAGGCCGCCTCCATCGCCGCGTTCTTCGACTGGATCGCGAACTACGCGCTGATCGAGGCGTTCCCGGCCTGGCAGCGCAACATCGGGCTGAGCTGGGTGCTGGTCTGCTTCGCCGTGCTGTGCCTGATCGCGATCGGCTTCGTGTACCGGTACCTGCCGGAGACCAAGAACATGTCGGTCGAGGAGATCACCGAGGTGTTCGAGGAGCAGGCCGCGTCAGGCGGCACCCCCGCGCGCTAGGTCGAGTTCGTACTCCTGGCCGATCAGGTCGACGCCGAAGCTGTGGTGCGGCTCCTGCTCGACGAGCGTGAACCCCGCGGCCAGGTAGATCTTGCGCGCGGCCGCAAGCGGGTCGTTCGTCCACAGCCGCATGCGCGCGTAGCCGGCCGCCCGCGCGAACGCGACGCATTCGGCGACCAGCCGTTCGCCGAGGCGCCGGCCGCGTCCGTCCGGGTGCACCAGCAGGATGCGTAGCTGCGCGGTCGACCCGTCCTTCGCCACGCAGAACACGCAGCCGATACGGCGGCCGTCCAGTTCAGCGATCCAGGCCGCCTCGCGCCGTGGGTCGTTGTCGGCCGCGAAGTCCGCGACGATGCGGGCGACCAGCGCCTCGAAACTGGTGTCCCAGCCGAACTCCTGCGCGTACACCTCGCCGTGCGCCTGGATCACCCAGCCGAGATCGCCCGGCTGCCCGAGCCTGCGGATCGTCGCGTCCGTCACCGCGCCTCCTCCTACTGAAACGACTGTTTCAGTGAGACGATAGCGTCGTGAACGGCTCGAACTCAACCGGGATTCCTGACGCGCAGTCCGAGACCGTCCCTTCGGAACGGCACCGTGAACTGCTCGACGCCGCCTACGCGTACGTGCTGGAGCACGGGCTCAGCGGGCTGTCGCTACGGCCGCTCGCCACCGCGATCGGCTCGAGCCCGCGCGTGCTGCTGTTCCTGTTCGGCAGCAAGGACGGCCTGGTGCGCGCGCTCCTGGCCCGCGCTCGGACCGAAGAGTTGGCGGCGCTCAAGCGCGTGCGCGCGTCCACTTCGTCGATCGCGGCCGCCGAGGCCGTCTGGGCCTGGCTGGCAGCGCCCGAGCACCGCAACCTGCTCAAGCTCTGGACGGACGCCTACGCGCGCTCGCTGATCGAGCCCGACGGCCCGTGGGGCGACTTCGCCGCCCAGACCGTGCACGACTGGCTCGCCGTTTTTGCCGGCACGCACCGCGGTCATGATTCGGCAGGCGACACCCTGCTGCTCGCGGTGCTTCGCGGCGCGCTGCTCGACCTGCTGGCCACCGGCGACGTGCGTCGTACGTCCGCCGCGGTGCGTCGGTATCTCGCCGGCCGGGCGTGACCTCCTTGCCTCAGCGCACGCGCCGCCCCGACGTCCGTCCGCGCCGGAACACGTCGCCGAGCACGGTGATCAGGAACAGCACGCAGGCGATCACGAACAGCCAGAACAGGCCGTGGACGACGAAGCCGATGATGCCGAGCACCACCCAGATGAGGATGAGGAACAGCAGCAGCGTGAGCATCGGGCATCGCCTCCTGGTTCGGCGCCCACCGGATTGACGCTTATCAGCGACAACCTTTCCCCGGAGCAGCATTTCCTGAACGTGCCCCTTGACAAGGGCGTCTCGCCGACCCAATACTAAGCCATGTGGCTAAGTATTGGCAGGGAGCGGAACTCGACGCCGTGTTCCACGCCCTCGCCGACGCGACGCGGCGGGCGATGATCGAACGTCTCGTCGCCGGACCCGCGTCCGTAAGCCAGCTCGCCGAACCGTTCGACTCGGCGTTGCCGACGATCGTCAAGCACCTTCGTGTGCTGGAGCACGCCGGCATCGTCGAGTCGCAGAAGGCCGGGCGCGTACGCACGTACCAGCTCGCGGTCGACGCCCTGGTCGGCGCCAACGCCTGGATAGTGCGGCAGCGGCGGCCACAGGAACGACAGCTCGACCGGCTCGGCGACTACCTGGTCGCCGACCGCACCGTCCCGAACGACAAACCCAGCAGGAGGAAGCGATGACCACCCACACCGAAACGCACGCCACGTTCACGCTCGAGCGCCACTACCCCGTCCCCGTCGCCA
>DASRSS010000134.1:0-12405 GCA_035656335.1 Jatrophihabitantaceae bacterium
ACCAGTGCCGTTCCGTCCGCGTCCAGGTTGACGGTCGCCGTCGACGGTGAGCTTCGCGCCGGATACGTCGACGCGGCGACCCCCAGCCCGACCAGCCAGCGGCCGTCGCGGCGGGACGCCGGGCGCGGGTCGCGGTCGGCCCAGCCGATGCGCCGCGCGCCCTCGCGCAGGCAGGCCACCAGGTTGCGGCTGCTGAACGGCAGGCCGGTGTCCGGCTCGGCGTCGGCGTCGTTGCGGATGCGCAGCTCGACCGGGTCGATACCGGCCACCTCGGCCAGCTCGTCCATCGCCGATTCGATCCCGAACGATCCGGGCGTCTCCCCCGGCGCCCGCATCCAGCGCGGGGTCGGCACGTCGAGCCGCAGCAGCCGGTGCCGGGTGCGCAGGTTGGGCGTCGCGTAGAGCGCGCGGGAGATCGTCGCCGTCTGCTCGGCGAACTCGAGCACGCGGGAACTCTGGCTGTAGGCGAGGTGATCCAGCGCGACCAGGCGGCCGTTCGCGTCCGCGCCGAGCCGCATTCGCTGCACGGTGGGTGTCCGGTAGCCGATCAACGCGAACATCTGCTGCCGGGTGAGGGCGACGCACACCGGCCGGCCGACGGCCCGTGCCGCGAGCGCGGCGAGGACGGCGTGCGGACGGGTCGTGCCCTTGGACCCGAAGCCGCCGCCGACGTGCTCGGAGACGACGCGCACCGCGTCCGGCCCCAGGGCGAACAGGTTGGTCAGCTGCTCGCGGACCGTCGCCACGCCCTGGCTGGAGTCGTAGACCGTCAGCCGCCCGCCGTCCCAGTGCGCGGTCGCGGTGTGCGGCTCCATCGGGCTGTTGTGCTCGGCGGGCGTGCGGTACGTGCGGTCGACGGTGTAGGCGGCGTCCGCGAGCGCGGCGTCGACGTCACCGGACGACGTCTCGCTGGGGAAGTTCGGGTTCACCTTCTCGGGCGTGTACACGTCCGGGTGATCGGTGCGCAGCACGACATCGTGCTCGTCCTGCTCGTAGCCGAAGTGGACGAGATCCCCCGCGTCCCGTGCCTGCTCGAGCGTCTCGGCCACGACGAGACCGACGACCGCTCCGCGGTAGTGCACCTGGTTGTCCTGCAACAGGAGCAGCTCGCCGTCGCCGACGTCCTGCAGCCGACCGGCGTTCTGGTGCGTGATCACCGCCAGCACGCCCCGAGCCGCGAGCGCCTGCTCGGTGTCGATGGACGTGATGTGCCCGCGGGCGATCGTCGACTGCAGCACGTACCCGTACGCCTTGCCCGGCAAGGGAATCTCGCCCGCGTAACGCGCCGAGCCGGTCACCTTCGCGACCGCGTCGACACGGTGCTCGATCGGGCTCATGCCGCCTCCCCGCGCAGCTCGAGCAGCGTCCGCACGATCAGCTCGGTCAGGAGCGGAACCTTGTAGCCGTTGTCGCGCAGCGGCTGGGCCTGGTCGAGTTCGGCCGCCGCGGCCGCGCGGGCCGCAGACTCGTCCAGCCGTCGACCGCGCAGCGCGTCCTCGGCCCGGGTGGCGCGCCACGGCATCGCGGCGACGGCACCCAGCGCGATCCGCACGTCGGACACCGTGTCGCCGTCCAGCGCCAGCTCCGCCGCCACCGACCCGATCGCGAACGCGAACGACGCCCGCTCGCGGACCTTGCGGTAGCACGACCGGCCGAGCGGCGGGGGCAGCACGACGGCGGTGATCAGCGTGCCGGGCCGCAGCGTCGTGTCCCGGTGCGGCTCGCTGCCGGGCAGCCGGTAGAACTCCCCGAGCGGCAGCTGCCGGGCGCCGCTGGAGTCCTGCACGTGCACGACCGCGTCCAGCGCCATGAGCGCGACGGCCATGTCGGACGGATGGGTCGCGACGCAGTGCTCGGACGCGCCGAGGATCGCCAGGTTCCGGTGCTCGCCCTCGCGCGCCGGGCAGCCGGAGTGCGGTTCGCGCTTGTTGCACGGCTTGGTGACGTCCTGGAAGTAGGGGCACCGGGTTCGTTGCAGCAGGTTGCCGCCGACCGTGGCGAGGTTGCGCAGCTGCCCCGAGGCGCCGGCGAGCAACGCCTGGCTCAGCGCCGGGTAGCGGGTGCGGACGTCCGGATGCGCGGCCAGGACGCTGTTGCGCACGGTCGCCCCGATCTGCAGTCCGCCCGGGTCCTCAGTCTCGGAGATGAAGTCGTAGGGCAGCGCGTTGATGTCCACCAGCAGCTCGGGCGTCGCGACGCCGAGCTTCATCAGGTCGACCAGGTTCGTCCCGCCACCGAGATAGTGCGAGTTGAGCGTGGCGGCCTGCAGCCGCATGGCGTCCGCGGCCTGGCTTGCGAGCGCATAGCCGAACGGCTTCATCCGCGGGTGCCCGCATTCACGTCGGCGATCGCGGCGACGATGTTCACGTAGGCGCCGCAGCGGCAGATGTTGCCGCTCATCCGCTCGCGGGTCTCGGCAGCGTCCAACGCCGGCGCCGCGGCGAGATCCTCGGTGACGGCGGACGGCCAGCCGGCACGCACCTCGTCCAGCATGCCCACGGCCGAGCAGATCTGCCCCGGCGTGCAGTAGCCGCACTGCAGCGCGTCGCGGTCGACGAACGCCTGCTGCATCGGGTGCAGGGCGGCGGCGGTGCCCAGGCCCTCGACCGTCGTGATCTCGTGCCCGGCCACCGCGACCGCGAGCAGCAGGCAGGCATTGGCGCGGCGGCCGTCCAGCAGCACCGTGCACGCGCCGCACTGGCCGTGGTCGCAGCCCTTCTTCGAGCCGGTCAGGTCGAGGTGTTCGCGCAGCGCATCCAGCAAGGTGGTGCGGTTGTCCAGCTCGAGATCGTGATCGGTTCCGTTCACGTGCAGGGTGATCCGGCTCGCGAGGTCCGGTGGTGGCATACCGCCGGGCCTACCCCCGCGCCGTGGGCGGCAAACCTGGGTAGACCGGCGTATGCCGATGCGCAGAATCGCCCGAGCGGGCGCACTGTTGCTCGCGGCAGCGGCCGCCGCGGCGGGGACGGCCGCCTGCCAGGGACAGAACGTCGCCGCCGGGCCGCAGACCGTGCTACTGCACATCTCGGCGCCGCTGCGCGAACCGGTGTGGTCGGACGCGGCCGACGAGCTGGTCGGGCTGACCGCGAGCGGTCCGCGCGTCGAAGCCGTGACGCCGTCGCTGCGTGCCGGCCGCGCGCGCAGCAGGCTGTCCACGCCGCTGACCGACGCCGGCCGCGACGTCGCGCCCGGAATGCCCGACGACCCCGTGGTGTACGTGCCGCGGCCGGAGTCCGGTGACGTCGCCGTGCTGCACCTGCCGTCGTTGAAGCAGGTCGGCACGCTGCCGGCCGGCGGCGATCCGTCCTACCTGGCGACCGACGTCGGCGCGCAGACCCTGCTCGCGCTGTCGGGCAACGGCCGGACAGTGACCGGCGTCAGCCTGCACGACAAGACGGTCTCGACCAGGCAGCGCGTGAACGCCGAACCGGACTCCGACATCGACGGACCCCAGCGCGAACGCGTGGTCGAGTTCCACGTGACCGGCGCAGGCGGCATCGACCACTACCTCGACGGCGCGCGCCGCGGCTCGATCGACGTCCCCGCCACCGACGCGGTCGGCGACGAGACCAAGGTGACCCGGCTGTACGTCGCCGAGTCCGGCACCCACCTGCTGGTCGCCGTCGACTCCGGACGCGACGGTGACGGGATGGACCAGGTCGGTCAGGCGCGGTTGGACGCGCCCGTGCTGTACGTGGACGACGACGCGCACCGCATCTACGCCGTCACGCACGACCGGCTGGTGATCCTGGAGACGCGCAGCTACGGCGGCTTCGACGGCGGCAAGATCCCGGTGATCGAGACGATCGACTTCCGGAACGACCTGCCCGCGGCCGTGCGGCACGCGACGCTGTCCGGCGTCGTTTCCGGTACCGACCGGGTGTTCCTGACGTTCTCGGACGCGCCCTACGTGCTCAGCGTCGCGAAGCCGAACGTCTGACCAGGAACTCGTACTCAGGCAGTCGGACGCCCGTGCGCGGCGCGGGGCAGGAGCGCTTCGTGCAGGTGAGCGCGACCATGTACTCGTCCGACTCGGTGCCGACGAACAGGAACCCGAGGTACAGCGCGTCGCCCACCTCGAACCGCCGCCCGTTGCAGGCGGGGCAGCGTAGCCGGCGCGTCCGCACGAGCAGCCGGACCCGCTCGCGTTCCCGGGGGTCGAGCCGGATCAGCTCCGGGCGACGGAAGCTCGGACCGAGCGGGGCACGGCGCAGCGCGGTCATCAGACGCCCACGCTGATGTCGTAGTGGACGTTGTCCTCGCGCCAGCCGCCCATGCCGTCGCCGATGCCGTCGTAGCCGGACACGACCTCGATACGCTCGAGCCACTTGGCCATCTTGAAGCCGACCTGGGTCTCGAACCGCGCCCGCAGCGGGGCGCCGTGCTTGATCGGCAGCGGCTGCCCGTTCATCTCGTACGCCAGCAGCGCCTGCGGGTAGTAGGCGCGCTCGAGGTCGATGATCTCGTAGAACTGCCCGTGCCCCTCCTCGGCGGCGGCCGGCTCGTCGCGGTCCACGTTCTGCATGGTCAGTAGGCACACCTGGTGCGCGCCGGGAAGCGGGCGGACCAGCTCTAGGATCGTGCGCAGCGGCACGCCGCCCCACTCGCCGATGCTGGACCAGCCCTGGATGCAGTTGTGCAGCACCCGCTGGGTCTGCGGTTCGCGCAGCGCGCGCAGGTCGGCCAGGCTGAAGCTTCTCGGGTTCTCGACCAGGCCGCCGACCTCGAGCCGCCAGTCGGCGAAGTTGTGCACCGCCATGATCTGGTACGCGGCACAGCTCGGCGGCTTGCCGTTCACGCGGTGCTCTGGCGACAGCTTCGAGCGCGGGTAGTCCTGCCGGGACGTGAGCGGCTTGAGCGCGAGGCGCCGGAACCGCATGACGATCGCGCCGAGCGCACGCTGCACCTGCCGCGGGTTGCGCAGGCTCCACACCGTCGCCGCGACGTGGATCAGGACGATGGCGGCGACGATTCCCAGCGAGATGCCGATCGCCGCGTCCAGCTCGGTGACGTGCCCGAAGATCATCAGCGAGGTGAGCTCCGGCCAGCCCCACCAGCCGATCATGATCAGGTGCACCGGGATGAAGACCAGGAACGCGAGCAGCCCGAGCGCGTGCAGCGTCCGCGCCATCTGCCGTCCGCCGAACAGCTTGACGTACCAGGGGAAGCGGGCTTCGACGGCGGGCGACTGGGCCGCGCCGGTCAGGATCTGGAACGGCGCGAGCAGGAAGATCACCGCGGCGTAGACCAGCTTCTGCAACGCGTCCAGCGGCTGGTCCGGCAGGGTGGGCGGCAGCTGGAACTGCAGGTACGTCCAGGCGTCGTCCACGGCCTCGGGGAAGATCGACCACGAGTACGGGATGTAGCGGTGCCACTGCCCGGTCGCGAACAGCAGGATGTAGTACGCGAGGCCGGTCAGCACCCAGCCGAACACGCTGACGAAGTGCCAGCGGCGGCCCATGCCGAGCTTCTTGTGACCCGGCAGCGCGACCAGGGACGAGTACGACTCCTCCTCGTCGAGCGTGTCGTACAGCTTGTCGGTGGGCATCGTCCTGGTGGTGAACCGCGCCCACTCGGTGCCGGGCTTGCTGTC
This sequence comes from Jatrophihabitantaceae bacterium, assembly GCA_035656335.1. Classification (GTDB taxonomy): domain Bacteria; phylum Actinomycetota; class Actinomycetes; order Mycobacteriales; family Jatrophihabitantaceae; genus DASRSS01. The sequence goes on from DASRSS010000134.1 coordinate 5,594, forward strand.
GTTGCGGCGGTGCAGCCTCGGATAGCTGGCCAGGATCTCGATACCGCTGCGGATCAGCAGGGTGACGAACAGCAGGTTCACCCAGTGCTCGATGCGCAGCCAGGCCGGATAGTTCAGCGTCACGTCAGTCATGCCACTCCTGGTGCAGCGGCCAGCTGACGGTTCTCCCGGTCAGCACGGCGAAGTGGGTGGCAAGGAACGCCCCGGACAGCACCATGCCGAGCGTGCCCGGGGCGTAGTCCCACCGACCGATGAGCTGTGGCAGCTGCGGCAACCCGATAGTCCGGCTGGCGAGGTACATCGCCAGCGACGCCAGCGCGACGACGCTGCCCAGCGCCCATCCGGCGCGGACGATCGCCAGCCACCGGCCGGCCAGCATGCCGAGGGCGGCGAGCATCGCGCACGCGCCCAGGACGGTGAAGTACGCGGCGAGGTAGGTGGGTTGGTCGTGCTCGGCGAGCAGGCACAGCCGGATCGCGGCCATGCCGAGCAGCAGCGCGATGCCCGCCGCGGTCGTCGTGCGCGGCAGGTCGAAGGCGATGTGCCGGTAGAACGACACCAACGCCGTCATGACGCCTCCACCACGTGCTCGGCCTGCTCCACTCGCAGCTGGTGCTCCACGGCCCGCTGATGCGCCAGGTCACCCGCGGCGCCCGCAGGCCGGTCGTCCAGCTCGCGCAGCTGCTCACCGGTGCCGTACACGACCAGGGAGTCACCGTCCTGCACGACCGTCCGGCCGGTCGGCGCACCCAGGTAGCGGCCGCCGCTGCGGATGATGCCCAGGACGACGACGCCCTCACCGCGCAGGTCGAGGTCGGCCAGCGAGCGTCCGGCCACCCAGTCGTGCGCGCACACCGCGAGCTCGTTGACCGCGTACGGTCCGGCGAGGTTGAGCAGCCCGGCGACGTCGCGGGTGTTCAGGTCGGTGAACCGGTCCAGCAGCCGAGCGATCAGCCTGGTCAGCCGCCGGTCCACGGCCCGGCTGCGCGAGATGAACACCAGCAGGAGCAGGCCGCCCACCAGCAGCAGCAGCCGCCACCACGCGTGGCCGAACGCGCCGCCCCGGAAGCCGAGGATCGTCGAGCTGGCCGCGGCGACGATGCCGACGTTGCCGAGCAGCATCAGGACGGCGATGACGCGGCGGCGCAGCGGGTGCTCGACCACCTTCTCGGACTCGGACGTGGTGAAGCCCGCGCCGGTGAACGCCGAGCGTGCCTGGAAGCGGGCCGCCTCGGTCGACATGCCGCTCGCGGTGAGGATCACGGTCGCCACCCGGGTGATCACCAGCGAGATGGTCGCCACCAGCAGCAGGCCGATGATCGCGTACATGGCGTTACCCTTCCCAGCTCCCCTGGGTAGCTAGCAGCGCATGGCCCACCGCACGTCACGCAGCGCGGCACACCACGACCTCGATCTGATCTTCGCCGCGGTCGACACCCTCGACGAGCTGGCCGCCGACCCGGACGCGTCCGGCGACCGCGCGCGCATCTACGACTTCAGCATCCGCTGGGGCGTGCTGCTCGCCGGTCGGCTGCAGCGCCTGGAGCACTACGCGGGCCTCGGCGAGCTGAGCCCCGACGAGAAGGAGCGGTACGACCTGCTGGTGCGGCGGCTGCGCGGCGCCGGCGCGGCCGCGCAGCGACTGGGCCTCACCCGCCCGAAGCTCGCGGGCGGATGAGGCCCGGCTCGCTCAGCGCCCGGCGCCGGGGAGATGCTCCCGCACCTCGGCCAGCTTGCCCTTGAACCCCTTGGTGGCGATCCCGATCGCGTCCTCGTCGCCGGACAGCAGTCCCTTGGCGGTCTTCTTCATCTGCGACACCCGCACGTGCGGCGGCAGCGGCGGGATCTGCGGATCGGTGACGAACTCGAGCACCACCGGCTTGTCGGCGGCGAGCGCGCGGTCCCACGCGGGTCCGATCTGGTCCGGGCTGGTCACCTTGATGCCCTCGAAACCGAGCACCTTCGCGAACTCGGACGCCGGCACGTACGGCACGGTCTGCGTGGCCGGGTTCTTCGGGTCGGCCGCCAGCACGCGCTGCTCGTAGGACACCTGGTTGAGGTCCTCGTTGACGAGCACCGCGAAGATCAGCGTCGGGTTCTGCCCGCACAGCTCCTTCAGGTAGTGCTTGACGGTCAGCAGCTCGTTCATTCCCAGCATCTGGAACGCGCCGTCGCCGGTGAACGCGATGACCGGCCGGTCCGGGTAGGCGAACTTGGCGCCGATCGCGTACGGGACGCCGGGCAGCATCGTGGCGAGCGTGCCGGACAGCGAGGCCTGCATGCCGTCGCGCATCTGCAGGTGCCGCGCCCACCAGTTCGTCGCCGAGCCGGAGTCGGACGTGGTCAGCACGTTCTCCGGCAGCCGCTTGTTCAGCTCCCAGAACACCAGTTCCGGGTTCACCGGGTCGGCGGACTGGTGCGCCCGGTCGTCGAGCACCCGGCGCCACGTCTCGACCTCGGACTCGATGCCCTCCTGCCACGACCGGTCGGACTTGCGCTCCAGCATCGGCAGCAGCGCCTGCAGGGTGTCCTTCGAGTCACCGACCAGCGACACGTCGTTGGGGTACCGGACGCCGATCATCGACCCGTCTATGTCGATCTCGACGCACTTGGCCTGTCCCTCCTGCGGCAGCCACTCGGCGTACGGGAAGCTGGTGCCGATCATGAACAGCGTGTCGCAGTCCATCATCATCTTGTGGCTCGGCTCGGTTCCGAGCAGCCCGATCGCGCCGGTCACGAACGGCAGGTCGTCGGGCACCGCGTCCTTGCCGAGCAGCGCCTTGGCGATCCCGGCGCCGAGCTTGTCCGCCGCTTCCAGCACCTCGGCGCGGGCCTTCGCGGCGCCCTGACCGATGAGCATCGCGACCTTCTCGCCGTTGTTGAGGATGTCCGCGGCCTGCCGCAGCAGGTCCTCGTCCGGCACCATGTGCGGCTGGTTCCACGTCGTACTGCTGAACACCGAACCGTGCATGTACGGCGGGTCCGAGTAGTCGCCCTCGGCGACATCGTCCGGCACGATCACCACGGCGGGGCGCCGCTCGGTCAGCGCGGACTTGATCGCCCGGTCCAGCACGTGCCGCGCGGCGGCAGGCTTCATCACCGTCGAGACGAAGCCCGCGATGTCCTTGAAGAACGCCTGCAGGTCGATCTCCTGCTGGTAGTGGGCCCCGACCGACTGCCGCTTCTGCTGGCCGACGATGGCGATCACCGGCTGGTGGTCGAGCTTCGCGTCGTACAGGCCGTTCGCGAGGTGGATGGCGCCCGGGCCGGACGTAGCGATGCAGGCACCGAGCTCGCCGGTGAACTTCGCGTGCGAACAGGCCATGAACGCGGCCATCTCCTCGTGCCGCGCCTGGGTGAACGTGGGGCCGTCCTCCACCTTCTCGAACGCCCCGAGGAACGCGTTGATGCCGTCTCCGGGGTAGCCGAAGATGCGCTTGACACCCCACTGACTCAATCGACTCAACATGTACTGCGCTACATCAGGCATACTCGCTCCCTTGCGTTGACGGCTCGCATTGCGGCTACCCGCCGACCTGCCGTACGTAACCCCGTGACGGGTTAATGCGCCCGATGCATCGGGGAAGGAACTGCGCATGCGACTGCAGCTCCCTCTCCGTGATGTCCGCCAGGTGCCGGCCAAGACCGACCCCCGCGTCCCCGGGGGCATCTACTCCAAGAGGGACGTGGACGTCGCCGGACTGCGCCGCGAGCTGGAGCGGACCGTGTCCGGCGAGGTCCGCTTCGACCGGGGCAGCCTGGCCATGTACGCCAACGACGCGTCCAACTTCCGGCAGGTGCCGATCGGGGTGGTCGTCCCCCGCACGCTGGACGACATCGTCGCCACGCACCGCGCCTGCGCGAAGTTCGGCGCCCCGATCCTCAACCGCGGCGGCGGGACGAGCCTGTCCGGGGAGACGGTCAACCAGGCGGTGGTCATCGACAACTCCAAGTACCTGACCGCGATCGGGCCGACGGACGTCGCCAACAAGCTGGTCACCTGCGAGCCGGGCGCGATCAACGAGGACGTCAACGTGTCCACCGGCAAGGACAACCTGGTGTTCGGGCCGGATCCGTCCTCGCACTCGCGCTGCACCATCGGCGGCAACATCGGCAACAACTCGTGCGGCGTGCACTCCGTCCAGGCGCAGCTCTACGGGCCCGGCCCGCGCACGTCGGACAACGTCGAGGCGCTGGAGATCGTGACGTACGAAGGCGAGCGGTTCTGGGTCGGCGTGAACGAGGAGGACAAGCTCGACGAGATCATCGCCGCGGGCGGCCGCAAGGGCGAGATCTACGCGCAGCTGCGCGATCTGCGCGACCGCTACCTCGAGGACATCCGCACCGGCTTCCCGCCCGTCGACAAGCTGCCGCGGCGGGTGTCCGGCTACAACCTCGACGAGCTGCTGCCCGAGAAGGGCTTCAACGTCGCGCGTGCCCTGGTCGGCACCGAGAGCACCTGCGCCACCGTGCTGCGGGCGACGCTGAAGCTGACACCCGGCCTGTTCCAGCGCACCCTGGTCGCGATCGCCTACCCGTCCACCGGCGATGCCGGCGACGTGGCCGAGCAGATCGTGCAGCGGTGGCAGCCGATCGGCCTGGAGGCGGTCGACCGGCTGCTGATCGAGGACGAGCAGCTGTCCGGCAAGAACCTGTCCGACCTGGACGAGCTCCCCTGGCGCGAGGACGCCGGCTGCTGGCTGCTGGTGCAGTTCGGCGCGGACACCGCCGAGGAGTCCGAGACGCGGGCGGCGGAGTTCGTTGCGTGGCTGGAGGGCGAGGCCGGCGTGCCGCCGGAGCGGTTCGTGATCATGAAGAGCGAGCAGGAGGGCGGCAACAGCCAGGACCTCTGGACGATCCGTGAGGGCGGCCTGGGCTCGACCGCGTTCCCGCCGGACGGCACGGACCACTGGCCCGGTTGGGAGGACTCGGCCGTCCCGCCATCCACCCTCGGCCCGTACGTCCGCGACCTGCAGCAGCTGTACGAGCGGCACAACCTGCGCGGCGCGATGTACGGCCACTTCGGCCAGGGCTGCATCCACTCGCGGATCGGCTTCGACCTGCGCAGCGCCGAGGGCCTGGCCAACTACCGGTCGTTCATGGAGGAGGCCGCCGACCTGGTGACGTCCTACGGCGGGACGCTCTCCGGCGAGCACGGCGACGGGCAGCAGCGCGCCGAGCTGCTCGACCGGCAGTACGGGCCGCGGCTGATGGAGGCGATGCGCGAGTTCAAGCGCATCTGGGACCCGACCTGGTCGATGAGCCCCGGCAAGGTCGTCGACCCCTACAAGCTGGACGAGAACCTCAAGCTCGGCACGAACTACAACCCGCCGCGCCCGACGGTGAAGTTCGCCTACGCCGAGGACGGCGGCGACTTCACGCACGCCGCGCTGCGCTGTGTGGGCGTGGGCAAGTGCCGCGTGCCGCACGCGGAACAGACGATGTGCCCGAGCTACCAGGTGACCCGCGAGGAGAAGCACTCCACCCGCGGTCGCGCCCGGTTGCTGTTCGAGATGTTGCAGGGCGAGGTCATCACCGACGGCTGGCAGTCGCGCGAGGTGTACGACGCGCTGGACCTGTGCCTGGCCTGCAAGGGCTGCTCGAACGACTGCCCGGTGAACGTGGACATGCCCACGTACAAGTCCGAGTTCCTGTACCACCACTACGACTCGCTGCGCCGCTGGCGGCCGCGCTACGCGTACGCGTTCGGGTTCATCGACCAGTGGGCGCGGCTGGCGTCCCTCGTGCCGGAGCTGGCGAACTTCGCCACGCAGACTCCCGGCCTGTCGCGGATCGCCAAGTTCGTCGCGGGCATCGACCAGAACCGGCCGCTGCCGGAGTTCGCGCCGGTGACGCTGCAGCAGTGGTTCCGCGAGCGCGGCGGGACCCGAAACCCCACCGGCCGCCCGGTCGTCCTGTTCCCGGACACGTTCAACAACCACCTGCACACCGACGTCGGTGTGGCCTGCGTCGAGGCGATCGAGGCGGCCGGCTGGCAGGTGATCATGCCGACCGGTCACATCTGCTGCGGGCGCCCGCTGTACGACTACGGCTTCCTGGACCAGGCGGAGCGGTACCTGCACCGGGTGCTAGACCAGCTGCGCGAGCACGTCCGGGCCGGCACCCCGATCGTCGGCATGGAACCGTCCTGCCTGGCCGTCTTCAAGGACGAGCTGCCGAAGATCCTGCCGCACGACAACGACGCGAACCGGTTGGTCGCGAACAGCTACCACTTCGGCGAGTTCTTCACCGAGTTCGGCATCGAGCCGCCCAAGCTGGACGGCAAGGCCGTGCTGTGGGGCCACTGCCATCACCGCGCCACCGGTGGCGTGGACACCGAGCAGCAGGTGCTGGAGGCGATGGGCCTGCAGACCGAGTCCGTCTCCGGCGGCTGCTGCGGGCTGGCCGGCTCGTGGGGCTTCGAGGAAGGCAAGTGGGACATCTCGCTGGACTGCGGCGAGCAGGCGTACCTCCCGGCGGTTCGCGGTACCGACCTGGACGCGTACGTCGTCGCGAACGGCTTCTCCTGCCAGACCCAGCTGCAGCACGCGCCGGACACCGACCGGCGGGCACTGCACCTGGCCCAGGTCATGCAGCTGGCGAGGGAGGGGACGTCGGCTCCGAAGCTGTCGCGTCCCGAGACCCGGGCACCGGCCAAGCCGCCCGCGGGCAAGCTGCGCCGGAGCATCCGGCTGGCCGCCGCGGGCGCGGCGCTGGCCGGCACGCTCGCGGCGGGGACGGCCGCCGTCCGCGCCGCTGTCCGGCGGCGTTGAGCGCGTGCCGACCGAGCTGCTGACCGTCGGCCACGGGAC
>DASRSS010000135.1:0-26190 GCA_035656335.1 Jatrophihabitantaceae bacterium
CGACGCCAAGCTCGACCACGTGCCCGTCGTCGCGATCGTCGGGCAGACCGAGCGCAGCGCGATGGGCGGCTCGTATCAGCAGGAGGTCGACCTGCTCACGCTGTTCAAGGACGTGTGCAGCGACTACGTGCAGATGTGCACCGTCCCCGAGCAGCTGCCCAACCTCATCGACCGCGCCATCCGCATCGCACAGGCCGAGAGCGCGCCGACCTGCCTGATCTTCCCGTCGGACGTGCTCGAGCTTCCGTACGAGCCGCCGGGCCACGCGTTCAAGGAGGTGCCGTCCAGCCTCGGCGTGCACCAGGCCACTATGACGCCGTCGCGCGAGGGCCTGCAGGCGGCCGCCGACCTGCTCAACGCCGGCCAGCGCCCGGCGCTGCTCGTCGGCCAGGGCGCGCACGACTGCGTCGAGGAACTGACCGAGGTCGCCGACCTGCTCGGCGCGGGCGCCGCGAAGGCGCTGCTCGGCAAGGACGTGCTGCCGGACACGCTGCCGTGGGTCACCGGCTCGATCGGCCTGCTCGGCACGATGGCCAGCGACCACATGATGAAGAAGTGCGACACGCTGCTGACGGTCGGTTCCAACTTCCCGTACACGCAGTTCATGCCGGAGCTGGACCAGGCACGGGCCGTGCAGATCGACCGGTCCGGCAAGTGGATCGGCATGCGCTACCCGTACGAGGTGAACCTGGTCGGTGACGCGAAGGCGACGCTGCGCGCGCTGATCCCGCTGCTGCACCGCAAGGAGGACCGCAGCTGGCGCGAGGAGATCGAGCGGCACGTCTCACGGTGGTGGACGATCGCCGAGCGGCGCGCGCTGACCGACGCCGAGCCCGTCAACCCGATGCGGATCTTCCACGAGCTGTCCACGCGGCTGCCCGACAACGCGATCGTGGCGGCGGACTCCGGCAGCGCCGCGAACTGGTACGCGCGCCACCTGAAGTTCCGCGAGGGCATGCGCGGGTCGCTGTCCGGGACGCTCGCCACGATGGGCCCCGGCGTGCCATATGTGATCGGCGCGAAGTGGGCGCACCCGGACCGTCCGGCCATCGCGTTCTCCGGCGACGGCGCGATGCAGATGAACGGCCTGGCCGAGCTGATCACCGTCGCGAAGTACTGGGAGCAGTGGGCCGACCCGCGCTTGATCGTCGCGGTGCTGCACAACAACGACCTCAATCAGGTGACCTGGGAGATGCGGGCCATGGAGGGCTCGCCCAAGTTCGCCGAATCACAGAACCTGCCGGACGTGGACTACGCGGCGTTCGCGCGCAGCATCGGGCTGCGGGGCATCAACGTCGACACCCCGGCGCAGGTCGGACGCGCGTGGGAGTCGGCGCTGAGCGCGGACCGGCCGACGGTGCTCGACGTGCGCTGTGACCCGAACGTGCCGCCGATCCCGCCGCACGCGACGTTCGAGCAGGCGAAGGACACCGCCGCCGCGCTGCTGCACGGCGACGAGGACGCCTGGGGGATCGTCAAGGAGGGCGTCAAGCAGAAGGTGCAGGAGTACCTGCCGGGCGAGAAGGGCTGAGCCATGTCGCTGCTGCGCGACGTCCGGACCGGACGTTTCGAGCGGACGCTGTCGGCGCTCACCGCCGCCGGCGCGGTCATCACCGCCGGCGAGATCTACATGGAGCACGACGCGGCCAGTTTCGGCAACAAGATGATGTGGTGGCCGGTGTTCGTGGTGCCGACCGCGATCCCGTCCGGCATCGCCGCCGTGTTCTCCCGGCGCGCGGCCAAGACGGTGCTGCCGTTCGTCTCGACCCTCATCGTCGCGAACGGGCTCCAGGGCACCTACCTGCACCTGCGCGGCATCAAGCAGCGGCCCGGCGGCTGGACGCGCTACAACATCGAGGGCGGTCCGCCGGTGTTCGCGCCGATGCTCGCCTCGCTGGTCGGCGGAATGGGCCTGCTGGCGGCCGTGCTGCGCCGCGAGGAGGAGCCCGCCGGTGCCTGACTTCGACGTCCTGAAGCAGACGCCGTACTGGGACGCCGTCACGACCGGCGTGGTCATGGAGCGGCTCGCGCCGGACACGCAGCTCGCGTTCTTCACCGACCGCGAGGTCTCCGTGGCACGACCGCTGGTGGATCTGCTGCTCGGCCAGCACGACGAGCGGCTCGTTCCGGTGCTCGAGCTGATCGACACCCGGCTGGCCCGCGGCGAGACCGACGGCTGGCACTACGACGACCTACCGGAGGACGCCGACGCCTGGCGGCAGACGCTGGCCTGGCTGGACGAGGACGCGCAGGCCGACCACCAGATGCCGTTCGCACGCATCGGGGTCGACGCGCAGTGCGCGCTCATCCAGGCGGTCCAGGACCTGTCCCAGGACGGCAAGAACTGGCACGCCTATCCGGCCAGCCAGGTGTGGAGCCTGTGGACGCGGTACGCCTGCACCGCGTTCTACTCGCACCCGTACGCCTGGAGCGAGATCGGCTTCGGCGGCCCGGCCTACCCGCGCGGCTACCTGAACCTCGGCGTCGATCGGCTCGAGCACTGGGAGGAGCGCATGCCGCCGCGCGGAGGCGCGGAGTGAGGTCACCCCACGAAACCACTCCGCAAAGAGCGCTCCGTGCTTTCGCGGGGGCCCCGGTATGAGCCGGCTCAGCTACAAGTCGATCAAGGCGCGCAACGAGTCCGCCTGGCTGCTGCCGAACGACGGCACCCGGACGAATCACCCGCTGCGCAAAGACATGCGCCGCTACGCCGACGGCGACGAGGTCGACCTCGTGGTGGTCGGCGCCGGCGCGGGTGGCTCGGTGCTCACGCAGCGGCTGTCCCGCGCGGGCTGGAAGGTCGTCTGCCTGGACGCCGGGCCGTTCTGGGACCCGGACACCGACTGGGTCAGCGACGAGCGCGGCGCGCACGTCCTGTACTGGACCGAGCCGCGACTGATCGGCGGATCCGACCCGGTGCCGATGGGCTCGAACAACTCCGGACGCGGGGTCGGCGGCTCGATGGTGCACTTCGCCGGCTACGTGCCGCGGCTGCACCCGTCCGACTTCGCGACGTACACCAACAACGGCGTCGGGGCGGACTGGCCTATTTCCTATGGGGATTTGCGGCCGTACTACGAGACGATCGAGGAGGAACTCCCGGTCGCCGGCCAGGACTGGATCTGGGGTGACCCGCACCGGTACGCGCACCATGCGCACCCGGTCAGCGGCAACGGCGAGGTGTTCCTGCGCGGCGCGTCCGCCCTCGGCATCCGCGCGCTCGTCGGGCCGGTGGCCATCCCCAACGGGCGGTTCGGGAACCGTCCGCACTGCATCTACCGCGGCTTCTGCCTGCAGGGATGCAAGGTGAACGCGAAGGCCAGCCCGCTGATCACGCACGTGCCGGACGCGCTCGCGCACGGCGCCGAGATCCGCGCCAACTGCCACGTGAGCAAGGTGCACGTCGACGCCCGCACCAACCGGGCCATCGGCGTGACGTATCTGCGCGACGGGATGGAGCACTTCCAGCGGGCCAAGGCGGTCGCCGTCGCCGGCTACTCGATCGAGACGCCGCGCCTGATGATGCTCAGCGCCACCGACGCGCACCCGCACGGGCTCGGCAACGACCACGACCAGCTCGGCCGCTACCTGATGGTGCAGGGCGCGCCGCAGACCGCGGGGCGATTCGACTCCGAGATCCGGATGTACAAGGCGCCGCCGCCCGAGGTCACCTGCGAGGAGTTCTACGAGGACGATCCCAGCAAGCCGTACCGGCGGGGGTTCGCGATCCAGAACGTCAGCCCGCTGCCGATCACGTGGGCAGAACACGTTGCCGCACAAGGGCATTGGGGCAAGGATCTGCGCGACAACATGCGCTCGTACGTGCACTGGGCGACGCTCGGCGCGCTGTGCGAGTTCCTGCCGCGGGCCGAGAACCGGGTCACGCTGGCCGAGGAGAAGGACCGGCACGGACTGCCCGTCGCGCACTTCGCCTACAGCCAGGGCGAGAACGACAAGCTGCTGCTCAAGGCCGCCCAGGAGAAAATGGAGGACATCCTCAAGGCCGCCGGTGCGAGCGAGGTCATGACGATCACCCGCAACGCGCACCTGGTCGGTGGCGCGCGCATGGCGGCAACCGCCGAGAAGGGCGTCGTCGACTCCGAGCACCGCGTCTTCGGCGTGGACCGGCTGTACGTCGCCGACGGCAGCGTGCTGCCTACGCAGGGCTCGGCCAACCCGGCGCTGACGATCATGGCGCTGGCCGCGCGGCTGGCCGACAAGATGATCGAGCACGGGAGGTTCGCGTGAAGATCACCGGCTTGGACGTCGCGGCCTACAAGTTCCCGACCCCGGAGCCGGAGGCCGACGGCACGCTGCAGTGGGACGCGACGACCGCGGTCGTAGTCCAGGTGCACGCGGGCGACGTCACCGGCCTCGGCTGGACGTACGGCAGCCCGGCGACGCCCGCGATCGTGCAGCACCACCTGGTCGGCCAGGTCGTCGGCAAGGACGCCGACGACATCACCGCCTGCTACGAGGGGATGCGCCGCACCTGCCGCAACCTCGGCAGCAAGGGGCTGGTCATGCAGGCGATCAGCGCGGTCGACGTCGCGCTGTGGGACCTCAAGGCCCGGCTGCACTCGATGTCGCTCCCGGCGTTGCTCGGCTCGGTGCGCGACGCCGTCCCCGTCTACGGATCCGGCGGGTTCACGACGATGACGGACGACCAGCTGGCCGAGCAGATCGCGGGCTGGCGCGAGATCGGCTGCACCGCGATGAAGATCAAGATCGGCGAGTCGCGGGGCGGCAACGTGGCGCGCGACCTCGAACGGGTGCGGCAGCTTCGCGAACAGTCCGGCGACGGCGTCGAGATCATGGTGGACGCGAACGGCGGCTACTCGCGCGGGCAGGCGCTGCGCGTCGGCGCCGCGCTCGACGAGCTGGGCGTCGTCTGGTTCGAGGAGCCGGTCAGCAGCGACGACGTCGACGGCCTCGGGGTACTGCGCGGCGCGCTGCGCTGCGACGTCACCGCGGGGGAGTACGCGTCCGACGTGTACGAGATCGAAGGCCTGTGCGGCGTCCTGGACTGCATCCAGCTGGACGCGACCAGGTGCGGCGGCTACACCGGGTTCCTGCGCGGCGCGGCGATCGCGGCCGCGCACAACCTGGAGGTCTCGGCGCACTGCGCGCCCGCGCTGCACGCGCCGGTCACGGCCGCGACCGCGAACCTGCGGCACATCGAGTTCTTCGCCGACCACGCCCGCCTCGAACCGCAGCTGTTCGACGGGGTGCCGGTGGTACGCGACGGCCTGATCAGGGCAAACACCTCGCCGGGGCACGGTCTCGCGCTGAGCTCCGACGCCGACCGGTGGAAGACCGGATAGCAACCGCGAAGAGAAGTGAGGAAGACAATGGCAACCGCACGCAAGCTCGCGCCGCGCTCGTTGGCCTACACGGTTCCGGGCATGAACGAGAAGGACGCCAAGCAGGTCGTCGCGCTGCTGCAGGACCGGCTCAACGCGCTCAACGACTTGGCGCTCACGCTCAAGCACATCCACTGGAACGTCGTCGGTCCGCAGTTCATCGCCGTCCACACCATGCTGGACCCGCAGGTCGACGCGGTGCGGCTGATGGTGGACGACATCGCCGAGCGCATCGCGACGCTCGGCGCGTCGCCGTGCGGCACGCCGGGTGCCCTGGTCGCGCAGCGCAGCTGGGACGACTACGACATCGGTCGCGCTGACGCGATCGCCCACATGGGTGCGCTCGACGTGGTGTACGCCGGCGTGATCGAGGCGCACCGCGACGCGATCGAGGCCACCGAGGAGTCCGATCCGATCACGCAGGACATGCTCATCGGGCAGTCCGCGCAGCTGGAACAGTTCCACTGGTTCGTCCGCGCGCACCTCGAGAACGCGTCCGGGACGCTGGCGACGGGCGGCGCCCGGACGGAGAAGTCGGCGGCACGCCGTGCCCGCCGGTGACGATGGCGCCGGCCGCGGTGGCGACGCGCGTGCCGTCCTGTTCGACGTGGACGGCACCCTCGTCGACACCAACTACCTGCACGCCGTCTGCTGGGGCGAGGCGCTCCGGCAGCAGGGGCGGCCCGTTCCGATGGCCACGGTGCACCGGGCCATCGGCATGGGCTCGCAGGAGCTGCTCGACCACCTCCTAGGCCCGGACCGCGACCACGAGCAGGACGACGTGCTCGACGCGGCCCACCTCGCGCTGTACAAGCAGTTCTGGGGACGGCTGCAGCCGCTGCCCGGCTCCGTGGCGCTGCTGCGCAAGTGCGCCGGCAACGGGCTGCGGACCGTCCTGGCTTCGTCCGCGTCCGAGGGCGAGCTCGCCGCGCTGCGCTCGGCGCTGGCTGCCGACGACGCGATCACCGGCGCCACCAGCTCCGACGACGCGGGAGCCGGCAAGCCGGCCGCGGACATCCTGCTCGCCGCGCTCGACAGCGTGGACGCGTCCGTCGAGCGGTCCGCGTTCGTCGGCGACTCGGTCTGGGACGGCCAGGCGGCGAAGAAGGCCGGCCTGCCGTTCGTCGGGCTGACCTGCGGCGGCACCAGCGAGGCGGAGCTGCGCGAGAACGGCGCGATGGAGGTGTGGCGCGACGCCGAGCAGCTGCTCGCCGAATGGCCGCGCAGCGTGCTCAGCCGGCTGGGCGCGTCCTGATGGCGCGCCGGATCGCCGCGTTGTGGGTCTGGGCGGCCGGCACCTGGCTGCTGTTGACCTGGACGGTGACGTTCGAGCAGCTGGTGACCGGCGGCGTGGTCGCGCTCGTCGTCGCGATCGGGCTCTGCGCCTTCGACGAGGTGGCCGCGCCGTGGCGGCTGCTCGACCCGCGCGTCCTGTTCGCGGCCGTGCGGCTCGTGCTGTCCGCGCTGGCGCGGATCGTCACGGCGAACGTCGAGCTGACCTACCGCATCTGGGCGCCGAGCCGTCCGCTGCGCTCGGGGATGCTCATCGTCCCCACCGCGATGCGCACCGACGGCGGGGTCGGCGGCATTGGACTGATCACGTCGCTGATCGTGGACAACCAGATCACGGATCTGGACCGCGACAGACAGGAACTGCAGTACCACGCCGTCGCCGTCCCGGAAGGGGACCGCGGCGAGCGCGCCAAGTCGGTCAACGGACCGGTGGAACGGCTGCTGGCCCCGATCGTGCGAGGAGGTAGGACATGACGGACGTGTACATGGCGGTGTGCATCACCGAGCTGGCGATCATCACGCTGCTGCTGATCCGGCTGGCGAAGGGGCCGTCCGTCGCGGACCGCATCGTCGCCCTCAACACCATCTCGACGCAGGCGGCGATCGCGGTGCTGTTCTTCGCCGCATTCGCCGATCGCTCCGTCTACCTCGACGTCGCGCTCTGGCTGTCCTCGTTCAGCTTCCTGTCCGCGCTGGTGTGGTCGCGCTACCTCGAGCGAGGACTGCTATGACGATCGCGGTCATCGTTCTCTGCGCGATCGGGCTGTTCTTCTCGCTCAGCGGCGCGGTTGGAATCCTGCGGATGCCGGACGTGTACACCCGCATCCAGTGCTCGTCCAAGGTGATCACGATGGGCGCGCTGCCGCTGCTGGTTGCGCTGGCGATCGCCGAGGGGCCGGTCACCGAGTTCGCCGGCCGTGCGCTGTTCGTCGGTTTCTTCACGCTCGTCCTGAGCCCCGCCGCGACGCACGCGCTCGCCCGCTCGTCGTACAAGACCGGGGTGCCGATGTGGAAGGGATCGGTGCTCGACGAGCCGCGTCAGCTGGAACAGCAGCGCAAGGACCAGCAGCCGTGAGCGCGTTCTGGACGCTGGACTACCTGTGCCTGTTCATGATCCTCGTGTCTGCCGCGCTCGTCTACAAGCTGCGCAACCTCAACGGCGCGGTGATGGCGCTGTCGGCGATGGGCACCGTCATGGCGCTGCTGTTCGTCGTGCTGGCCGCGCCCGACGACGCGCAGTCCGAGATCGTCGTCGGTGCGATCGCGCTGCCCGTCCTCTACCTGATCGCGATCGGCAAGGTCCGTGCCGACGTCCGCGACCGCGGCGAACTCGGCGAGGAGGGCGAGCGCGGCGATGAGTGACCGGGCCGCCATCGAACACGCCAAGCAAGAACCCCGCGCGGAGGACGACCTGCACCGTCCGGTGATCGGCTTCGCGCTCGCCGGTGCGGTGCTCGCCGTGCTCGTGATCGGCGTCGTGGACCTGCCGCGCGCCGCCGCCGCGCTTCCCTTCATCGCGCGGCACGCGATGGAGATCGCGCTGCCCAAGTGGGGCCAGAACGAGGTCGTCAGCGAGATCGTCTATGGCAGCCGCGGCTGGGACACGTTCGGCGAGACCTTCCTGCTGCTCGCCGCCGTCGTATCGGTCGTGACGCTGACCCGCTCGCCGGAGCCGCGCACCGAGTACGTCGGCGAGTCCATGGCCGGACGGCAGGAGCAGCAGGAGGTGGACCCCAAGGGGGACGGCTCGGGCGGCGAGCAGCAGGAGGCCCGGCAAGCGGAGGAGAACGAGGAGGACGACGCGAGCGATCTCGCGCCCAACTCCGACAACGTCCCGCTCGGCACGCCCGGTCCCGAACGCGCGGCCGGCATGTCCGTCGTCGTCCGCGTCGGCGCGCGCATCGCGGCCGTCCCGATCGCGGTCGCCGCGTGCTACCTGTGGCTGTGGGGCTACACGCCCGGTGGTGGCTTCCCGGCCGGCGCCGCGATCATGGGCGTGGCGATCGTCATGTACACGGCGTTCGGGCACCGCGCGGTGCGCCCGGCGGTGCGGCCCGCGATAGTCGAGCCGATCGAGCTGCTGGGCGCCATGGCGATCATCGCGATCGGCCTGTTCGGCCTGCTGTTCAAGGATTCGATGTTCGCGAACTACCTGACGCTCGCGGTGCCCGGGACGATTCGCGCCGGTGGCACCAACCAGCTGTACTCCGGCAGCGAGTTCATCGAGGTCGCGACCGGTCTGACGATCGCGATCTTCAGCCTGCTCGGGATGAAGCACGACTGGGCGCCGGACGAGGACGGCGACGACTCGGAGGAGGACGGCAGCGGATCGAGCGAGGACCGAAGCAGCGACGGCGACGGGTCGGGGGACGCGTCGTGATCGTCGCCAACTACGTCGCCGCGGGCATCCTGTTCTGCATCGGACTGCTCACCGTCCTCACCCGCCGCAACCTGATCAAGATTGTTCTCGGGTTGTCGCTGATGGAGGCGTCCACCTACCTGCTGATGGTCTCGATGGCGTACCGGCGGCACTCGACGGCGCCGGTGCTGACCAGCCCGCCGGACGGCAAGTCGTTCGCGGACCTCGTGCACGGCGACGTGGCCGATCCGGTGCTGCAGAACTTCTGCCTGACGGCGATCGTCATCGGCGTCGCGGTGACCGCGGTGTTTTTGTCTGCCGCCGTGCGCGTGGCGCAGCACTACCGCAGCGTCGACGCCGACGACATGACGGCGCTGACGGGATGAGGCCGCGATGAGCGCTGCCGCCACGCTGTTGCCGCTGGCGGTCGTGATCCCGATCGGCGGCGCGGTGATCAGCCCGCTGATCGCCCGGCTGCACCGCACGCTGCCGTTGATCGTCGGCATGATCGCGATGACCGGATCGGTACTGGTGCTCATTCCCCCCGCCGGACAGGTCTACTCCGGCAGCGGGCACGTCGTCGTCCACTTCTTCAGCGCCGAGCATCCGGTGCACGGCAAGCTGCTCGGCATCGCGTTCGCCGCCGACCCGTTCGGCATGATGTTCGCGCTGCTCGCCGCCGGGCTGGGCGGGTTGCTGCTGCTGTCACTGCTCTCGGAATTCGGCGGGCTCGGCGAGCGCGAGATCGGTGGCCTGGCCTGTCTGGTGCAGCTGCTGTTGGCCGCGTTGATCGGCGCCGCGCTGACCGCGGACACCGTGAACCTGTTCGTCTGGTTCGAGGTCGCCGCGCTCGCCAGCTACGGGCTGGCCGGGTTCTTCCTGGAACGACCGATCGCGCTCGAAGCCGCATTCAAGATCCTGGTGCTGACGTCGATCGCGGGCTTCGCGGTGTTCGTCGGCGCCGGCCTGCTCTACAGCAAGCAGGGCGCGCTCAGCTTCGCCCAGCTGCACAACTCGCTGCTCGGCGGCGACAGCCGGGTGGACCTGGTCGCGCTCGCGCTGCTTATCGCCGGGTTCGGGACCAAGTCCGGCATCGCGCCGTTCCACGGCTGGCTGCCGGACGCGCACACGCCCGTACCCGGTGGCATCTCGGCGCTGTTCTCCGGGCTGATGGTCGACCTCGGGATTGTGGCGATCGCACGGCTCACGCTGCAGGTCTACGGCGCCGGCAGCGGGCACGCGATGCTGGGTTTGGTCACCGGGCTCGGCATCACGTCCGCGCTGCTCGGCGCGATCATGGCGCTGGCGCAGGACGACCTGAAGCGGCTTCTCGCCTGGGACACCGTCTCGCAGATGGGCCTGCTGCTCACCGGCTTCGGCTCGGGGACGGAGGAGGGCGTCGGCGGCGCGGCGTTCCAGCTGGTCAGCCACGGCCTGTTCAAGGCGCTGCTGTTCCTGTGTGCGGGCAGCGTGGTGCACTCGACCGGCCTGACGAAGCTGTCCGAGATCGGCGGCCTGGCGCGCAGGCGCCCGGTCGTGACCGCCGCGTTCACCGTCGGCGCGCTGTCGATCTCGGGCGTGCCCGGGTTCAGCGGGTACGCGTCGCTGAGCCTGATCCACGCCGGCCTGGAGGATCAGCCGGTGATCCACGCCCTCGCCCTGATCGCCCAGGTGATCACGGTGGCGGCGCTGGCCCGCGCGACCTGGCTGGGCTTCTACCGGCGCCGCGAGGAGGAGTACGAGCAGCTGGAGCGCACGCCGATCGGGATGCGCGTCGCGCTGTTCGTCGTCGGGGCGGCCTGCATCGTTTTCGGCATCTTCCCGAGCGAGTTCGTCGACCGCGTGGTGGGGCCGGCCGCGTCCATCCTGCTGGACCCGAGCGGCTATTCGCACGCGGTGCTGGCCGGGTCGGGGACGGTTCCGGTGAGCACGCTGGTGTTCGACTACGGCAAGGCCAGCGATCTGATCACCACCGCGATCGAGATCGCGATCGGACTGCTGGTCGCGGTGATCTACCTGCGCATCCGCGAGCCGCGCCCGGTGACCTGGCTGCGCCGGCTGCACACCGGATCGGTCAACGACTACGCCGCCTACCTCGCGGGCGGCATCGCGCTGGCGGCCGGCATCCTGCTGGGCGGCTGACTGTTGGCCCCGGAGCAGGCGTTTGCCCGGCGTGTCGCGCTGCTATGGGGCCAACACGTGTCGGGCTAGGGCAGCGCCCACTGCAGCAGCAGGCTGGTCGTCGCGACGGCGACCCACAGGCACAGCCCGAGCAGCAGCGGACGGTGTCCCGCGCGGCGCAGCGCGGCGACGTCCGTCGACAGGCCGATGGCCGAGAGCGCGACCGTGATCAGGAACAGCGACACGTGCTGCAGCGCGTTGTGGCTGGACGCCGGCACCAGCCCGAGCGTGTTCGCGGCCGCGACGATCAGGAAGCCGATCAGGAACCACGGCACCAGCTTCAGCGCGCGGACGAGTGCGTGCTCCTCGGTGCGGACGGTCGTGCCGTCCGTTCTCGCGTCCCGCCGGCGGACCAGGGCTGCGAGGCCGAGGCAGATCGGGATGATCATGAGCGTGCGGGTGAGCTTGACGACGACGGCGTAGTTGCCCGCGGCCGCGCCGTACGTGGTGGCCGCGGCGACGACGGACGACGTGTCGTTGACTGCGGTGCCGGCGAACAGCCCGAAGTCGTGCTGGCTGAGCCCGAAGGCGTGGCCGATGGGTGGGAACGCGAGCACCGCGAGCACGTTGAACAGGAAGATCGTCGAGACCGCGTACGCGATGTCGTTGCTCTTCGCGCGGATCACCGGGCTGACGGCGGCGATCGCGGACGCGCCGCAGATGCCGGTGCCGACGCCGATCAGCGTGCGCAGGTCGCGGTCGATGCCCATGCGCCGGCCGAGCAGGAACGCGAGCGCGAGGCAGACGGCGAGCGTGCCGAGCATGACCGGCAGCGAGCCGACTCCCACGTGCACGACCTGGTGCAGCGACAGCTGCGAGCCGAGCACCACCACGGCGAGCTGCAGCACGAAGCCCTTCGCGTAGCCGACGCCCGGCGCGAGTGCCGAGTACCGGCGCAGCCACGAGCTGAGCAGCACGCCGAGCACGATGCCGGCCACTGGGGCGCCGAGCAGCGGGGCGAAGTGGCCGATCACGGTCGCGACCGCGGCGATCACGACAGCGACGCCGACGCCCGGGGCCACCTGGACGGCGCGGGCGCCCGCGCGCTGCCGCAGCGGCGGCCGGACCGCGGCTGTCGGCGGGATGCTCACCTCGGTCACGTCGCCGGCCCCATGGCCCAACCCTATGTCTGGCCGGCCTTTCCACCTTTCAGCGGGACAAATCCGCCGCCACAATCCCGCTGAAAGGTGGAAAGCGGCTACGAGATCAGCGTGGTGGCGCGTTCCTGGGTTGCGCGGCGCTCCAGCACGTCCGGGTCGGTGCAGTTGCGGACGTAGACCAGCGACCCGCCGACGGACAGCGGGGCCAGCAGCGTGTCCACCCAGTCGGACGGTCCGGACCAGTCGCGGGTGGCGAGCACGCGCGCGCCGGCCGCCAGCCCGAGCTCGGCCGCCCGCTCGCGCGCCCAGTCGGCCACCTCGGCGCGGGTCCGGCCGGCGAAGCACGGGTCGTCCGGCCCTGCCCCGAACCGGACGCTGCCCCACGCGTCCGCCTGCGGGCGCACCGCCGTCACGTAGTCCTCCGCGCCGACCGGCACCGCAGGCCCGAAGCCCACCCGCGCCGCGTCGGGGGCGACGGCGTAGACGTCCGGCACGCCGGCGGCCGCCTCGAGCGTGGCCGGTTCGACGAACGCGACCTCCGCGGACGCGGCGTCGTCCACGAGCTGCAGGCCCGCGGTCAGCGCGGCCAGCAGCGGTGGGATCGAGATCCAGTGCGCCGGCACCGCGAGCAGCGCGCCGTCGTCGGCACCGAGTCCCAGCTCGGTCGCGAGCAGGTGGTGGGTCTTCGCCACCCAGTTCGCCAGCGACGTCGCCGACAGCTCCGAGCGCTCGCCGGTCGCCTCGTCGTAGTAGGTGATGAACGGCCGGCCGGGCTCGCGGCTGAGCAGGTCGGCGAACAGCTGTTCCGGAGTGGTCACGTCAGTAGATGCACTTCGCGTCGATGGGGTTGGGCTTCTTCGCCTTCTTGCCGGACTTCTTCGGCGCCCTTGCCGGCGGGTTGATCACCTTGGCCATGAACGCCCGCACCGCGGTCGGGTGCACGACCACGACGCTGCCGACGTCCGTGTCGGCGAAGCCGTCGGTCGGGATCGTCTTGCCGCTGATGTTGTTCGCGGTCAGGTTCTCGAGCTCGCGGCCGAGCGAGAGCGGGTCCAGCGACGAGTCCACGAACAGCGAGCTCTGCACCGCCGTCAGCAGGTCCTGCAGCTTAAACGGGTTCAGCAACGTGCCGGCGGACGCGACCTTGCGGAACGCCGCCGTGAGGAAGTACTGCTGGCGCTTCACCCGGTCCAGGTCGCCGAGGCCGTTGGGGAAGTTGTAGCGCTGCCGGACGAACGCGAGCGCCTGCCGGCCCTTGATCACGTTGACGCCCTTGTGCAGGTGGATGCCGGAGTTCTTCTCGCGCACCGCCGCGCACATGCGCACCGACACGCCGCCGATCGCGTTGCTGATCCGGTAGAACCCGAGCAGGTCCACCTGCGCGTAGTGGTCGATGTGCACGCCGGTCAGCTGCTCGACCGTGCACACGAGCAGGTTCGCCCCGGCGGCGCGCTTCGCGGCCAGACTGCCGTGCGTCGCCGTGTACGCGTCCGGATAGGCGGAGTTGAGTTTCGCCTTTCCGTGGTGGGGGATCTGGACGTACGAGTCACGCGGCAGCGACACCAGCGTGGCCTTCGAACCGTCCGACGGGATGTGGATGATCATCATCGTGTCGGTGTTCAGGCTGCCGCCCGAGCGGCCGGTGTGCAGCGCCTTGACCTCGGTGTCGGTCATGTCGTTGCGGTCGTCGTTGCCGACCACGAGGATGTTCTGCCCGCCGCTGTCCGAACCGCCGCAGCTCTGCTGCGCGGACGCGATGTCGACGCGGTCGAGGTTCGACTTGAACTGGTGGAACTTCCACCAGTAGGTGCCCGCCAGCACGAGCAGCACGATCGAGATCAGCGTGCAGACGGTGAGCAGTGCCCGGCGCCCTGCCGTCCGGCCGGACATCCCGCCGCCCCGTCCGGACGGTCCACCGCGGGCCGATCCGGACGCGCCGGCGGCGCGAGCAGAGGCGCTCGCGCGGGCGCGCTTGCGTCCGCGTGGATCGAGTTCCCGAGGCAGCGGCGGGGGCTGTCCGCGGGAGGCCGAGCTACCGCTCCAGTCGTCGGGATAGCTCGGTCCGGGCATTAGCCGAGATTACCGTTTTGGACCGGCTCGACGGCGTTGGTGGCCGGCGGCGCGCACGGCACCGGCCACACCGGTCGCTCAGTTGATGCAGCCCAGGCCCGCGGTCTTGGCGGCGGGCTTGGCCTTCGGGTGCGCGCTCGCGGTGGACGCGCCGCCCAGACCGGCCACCTGCCGGCCGTCGCTGCCGAGCACCAGCGTGACGCGCTTCACCGTGGCCGTCAGCACGGTCTGCGCGCCGGGCACCAGGGCCAGCACCGCCTTCGCCGCGCTCTGCTTGCCCGCCGGGTACTCGATCTGAGTGGTCGCCTGCGCGGTGTCGGTCGAGTCGACCGTCTCGACGTGGAAGCCGTCCTTGCGCAACTGCCCGGCGTTGCGTCCGGCCAGCCCGACCACGTCCGTCCCGTTGAGCACGTCCACCGGCACGGACACCGGCGCGGCGGGGTTCGCCGCGGCCAGCGCCGGGTCGTCGGGTTTGCCCTGCAGCCGGCGAATGAACCCGGGCATCGCGACGGTGTCGACGCCGACGATGGACGTGGCCACGCCGTCGGGATAGATCATCTGTGGCCCCTCGTTGGGGATCGTCAGGTACTTGATCTTGCCCTGGGCGACGGACTGCATCTCGCGCGCGAGGTCCAGCAGGTTCAGCGACGGATCGGTCAGCAGCGACGACCCGACCGCGGTGAGCAGGTCGTGCAGCTTGAACGGGTTGAGCAGCACGCCCGCCGACGTGATCTTGTGCAGCGCGGACGCGAGGAAGTACTGCTGGCGCTTGATCCGGTCCAGGTCTCCGTTCGGCAGCCCGTGCCGCTGCCGCACGAACGCCAGCGCCTGCTTGCCCTCGATCACCGACACACCCTTGGGCAGATCGATGCCCGAGTAGCCGTGGCCGTACGCGTCGGAGTCGGTGGACGCGTTCTGCGCCGCCTTCAGGCAGACGGTCACGCCGCCGATGGCGGTGCTGATCCGGTAGAAGCCGAACAGGTTCACCTGGGCGTAGTGGTCGATGTGCAGTCCGGTGAGCGTCTCGATGGTCTTGATCGTCTCGATCAGACCCGCGCTCTGCGCCTGCAGCTCGCTGCGGTGGTGATCCTTCGCGGTCGTGTACGCGTCGCCGTACGCCGCGTTGATCTTGTTCTTGCCGTAGCCGGGGATGCGCACCCACGAGTCGCGCGGGATCGACACCAGCGTCGGCGCCGAGCCGTCGGCGGGAATGTGCAGCACGATCATCGTGTCGGTGTTGACGCCGCCCCCGCCGCCGTCGTGCAGCGCCTTGAGCTCGGCCTTCGTCGCACCCGCCCGGCTGTCGTTGCCGACGAGCAGCACGTTCTGATCGGCGCCGTCCGGGTCCTGCTGCCCGGCGGCGAGCGCGGGAACCGGTGCGCCGTGTGGCACGTCCGAGGTGAAGTTCTTGAACGTGGCCCAGGCCAGTCCGCTGCCGATCAGCGTCGCGAACGACAGCGCGGCGATCGAGATCCGCAGCCAGAACCGGGCGCGCGGCGGCACGGCGGGTCGTTGCGGATTCGCGCTCCCGTCGGCGCTGCTCGGACCGATGACCACGACTGCCGAGGCTAAACCGAGCACGCGTGCTTTCCGGGGATGCGCGACCGGTCGGCGGGCCGTTTCTCCCGCTCGCGTAGGCTCGCGCCAGCAGCGTCAGGATGGAGTGCGGATGAGCGGTGGCCGATCCGTTGCCGTCGTCGCGGTGACGCACGCCCCTGCCGAATCCCTCCCCGCCTTCCTCGAATCGCTGCAGTCGGCCACCGATGAGCAGGTGGACGTCGTCCTCGCCCATCAGGGCCCGCTCAGCGAGACCGTGCGCGCCGCGGTCGACGACCGCCGGGTGCGGCTCGTCGACGCGACCGACTGCGGCTACGGGCGCGCGGTGAACCTCGGCGTCTACGACACGACCGAGGAGTTCGTCGCGATCGCCAGCCCCGAGATCGTCTGGGCTCCGGGCGCGCTCGACGCGTTGCTCGCGGCGACCGAGCGCTGGCCGTCCGGCGCCGCGTTCGGCCCGCTGATCCACACCGTGCAGGGCGGCGTCTACCCGTCCGCGCGCGCCGTGCCGTCGCTGCGCAACGGGATCGGGCATGCGCTGTTCGGCTGGTGGTGGCCCGGCAACCCGTGGACCCGCGCCTACCGCCAGGAGCCCGAGGCGCCCCAGGAGCGCACCGCCGGCTGGTTGGTTGGCACCTGCCTGCTGATCCGTCGCGACGCGTTCGACGAGGTCGGCGGCTTCGACGCGGACCGCCTCGTGTACCTGGAGGACCTCGATCTCGGCGAGCGCTTCGTCAAGGCGGGCTGGCGCAACGTGTACGTGCCGTCCGCCGAGGTGCGCGGCACCGTCCGGCAGGCGCAGGCCGACCCGGCGACGCTCGCCGCGGACCAGCACCGCAGCGTGTGGAGCTACCTGTCCCGGCGCTACTCGGGCTGGCGCTGGCTGCCGGTCCGCGTCGCGCTGCGGGTGGGCATCGGCGTCCGCGCGGCGCTGGCGAAGCGGATCAGCCGGCTCACCCGCGGCCCGGCGAGCGATCGCCACAGCTGAACGCCCGCTGCCGCGCCGAGTCCCGCTGTCACGACGGTGAGCGCTTGTCCGGCGCGGACACCGTCGATGTGAAAAGCTGTCCGGCGTGAGCTCGACCGACGCGGTCATCCTGGTGGGCGGGCTGGGCACGCGGCTGCGGCCGCTGACCCTGTCGGCGCCCAAGCCGATGCTGCCCACGGCCGGCGTCCCGTTCCTCACCCACCTGATCAGCCGGATCCGCGACGCCGGGATCGAGCACGTGGTGCTCGGAACCTCCTACCACGCCGAGGTGTTCTCCGAGCACTTCGGCGACGGCGCGGCGCTCGGCGTCGAGCTGGAGTACGTCGTCGAGACCGAGCCGCTCGGCACCGGCGGCGGGATCCGCAACGTCGCGGACCGGCTGCGCGGCGAGAACGCGATGATCTTCAACGGCGACGTGCTGTCCGGCGTCGACCTGCGTGCGCTGCTGGCGACGCACCGGGACACCGCGGCGGACGTCACGCTCTACCTGACCAAGGTGGACGACCCACGCGCGTTCGGCTGCGTGCCGACCGACGCGGACGGGTGGGTGATCGCGTTCTGCGAGAAGGACCCGAACCCGGTCACCGATCAGATCAACGCCGGCGCGTACGTGTTCCGGCGGGAGATCGTCGACACCATCCCCGCCGGCCGCGCGGTGTCGGTGGAGCGCGAGACGTTCCCCGGGCTGCTGACCGACGGCGTGCGCATCCGCGGCCACGTCGACTCGACGTACTGGCGCGATCTGGGGCGCCCGTCCGACTTCGTCGCCGGTTCGGCCGACCTGGTGCTGGGCCTGGCGCCGTCGCCGGCGATGCCCGGACCGGCCGGCGAGGCGCTGGTGCTCGACGGCGCGCAGGTGGACGCGTCGGCGGTGCTTCGGGGCGGGACGACCGTGGGCGCCGGCTGCGTGGTCGGTCCTGATGCGGTGCTGGACGGGTCCGTGCTGTTCGACGGGGCGCGGATCGGCGCCGGGGCGTCCGTCAGCCGCTCGGCGCTCGGCTTCGGTGCCGTCGTCGGCGAGCAGGCGGTGCTGGACGACGCAGTGGTCGGCGACCGCGCCCGTATCGGCGCGCGGGTGGAGCTGCGCGCCGGCGCTCGGGTGTGGCCGGACGTCGTGATCCCCGACGGCGGCGTCCGCTTCTCCTCGGATCTGTGATCGTGCCGTTCGAGCGGGTCTGGTCGGCAGGGCGGCCGGTCGACCTGGGAGCCACCCTGGCCGGACCGCTGTGCCGTGGCACGGCCGATCCGGCGCATCGCCTCGACGCGGGGACATTCTGGTGGGCGTGCACGACCCCGGACGGCGACGGCACGCTCGCGCTGCGCGCCGCGGGGACGGACGTGCACGCGTCCGCCTGGGGCGCCGGCGCGGCGTGGCTGCTCGACCGGGTGCCGACGCTGCTCGGCGCGGACGACGACTGGACGGCGCTCGAGCTCGCCGACCAGCCGGTGCTCCGCGAGGTGCTGCGGCGCAACCCGGGCGTGCGGCTGCCCGCGACCGGGCTGGTGCTCGACTCGCTCGTGCCCGCGATCCTGGAGCAGAAGGTGACCGGGACGGAGGCGCACCGGGCCTGGCGCGGGTTGCTGCGCCGCTTCGGCCACCGCGCGCCCGGCCCGCGCTATGCCCCTAGCGACCTGTACGTGCCGCCGTCCGCGCGCGAGCTGCTGGACGTCACCACCTGGGACTGGCACCGGCTCGGCGTCGACGGCAAGCGGCAGCGGGCGATCCGCGCCGCGGCGTCCGTCGCGCGGCGGCTGGAGGAGTGCGCGGCGATGCCGGCCGCGGACGCGATGGCGCGGCTGCGCTACGTGCCCGGGATCGGGGAGTGGACGGCCGCCGAGACGATGCTGCGCGTAGCCGGCGCGCCGGACGCGGTGAGCGTGGGCGACTTCCACCTGGCGAACCTGGTGGTGCACGCGCTCACCGGACGGGCACGCGGCACGGACGCCGAGATGCTCACGCTGCTGGCGCCGTGGGCTGGCCAGCGGGCGCGGGTGATCCGGCTGATCGAGCTGTCCGGGATCAGGCCGCCCGCGTTCGGTCCCCGCTTCGCGCCCACCGACATCCGCGCCATCTGACTGTTGGCCGCGTAGCAGGGAAAGTCGCGGCGTGTCGCCCTGCTACGGGGCCAACACGGTGTCCGACAGTGCGGGCCAGGCCTCGGCCGCCCAGGGCCCGAAGTCGCGGTCGGCCAGCGCGACCAGCCCGATGCCGGCGTCGGGATCGATCCACAGCATCGTGCCGCTCTGGCCGAAGTGCCCGTACGTCGCGGGGGAGTTGCGCGAGCCCGTCCAGTGCGGGGACTTGTGCCCGCGGATCTCGAAGCCCAGCCCCCAGTCGTTCGGGTCCTGGCCGCCGAACCCGGGCAGCACGCCGCGCAGCCCCGGGTACTGCACGGTGCGCAGGTCGGCCAGCGTGGCCGGCGCGAGTAGCCCGGTCGGGTTCAGCAGTTCCTGCACGACGCGCGCCAGGTCGGCCACGCTGGACACGCCGTCGCGCGCGGGCGAGCCGGGCGGCGGCAGCGCGGTCGCGGTGAGCCCGAGCGGACGGACCACCGCCTCGTGCAGGTAGTCCGGGAACGGCATCCCCGCGGCGTCCGCAACCAGCGACGCCGCCAGCTCGATGCCGACGTTCGAGTACACCCGCCGCGTCGCCGGCGGGAACGACTTCAGTGGGCGTTCCGGCGCGAGCCCGGAGGCGTGCGCGAGCAGGTGCCGCAGCGTCGCGCCGGGGACCAGCGCCTCGTCGGCGGGATCGTCCAGCGACACCGCCTCCTCCTCGACCGCGACCAGAATCGCCAATGCGGCAAGGGGTTTCGTCACCGACGCGAGCGCGAACCGGTGCTCCAGCGGACCGGTCGCCGCCAGCACGCCGTCCGGGCCGACCACGGCCGCCGCGGCCGTCGTTACCGGCCACGACGACACGGCCGAGAGGACGTCGGCGCGCACCTACAGGCCCAGCCGCTCGCGCGCCGCGGCGACCAGGCCGGGCAGCTCGGGCGAGGCGTCTGCGGGCAGGTCGTCGAAGCCGAACCAGCGCAGGTCCAGGGACTCCTCGCTGACGACCGGCTCGGCCCCTTCCGGCGCGACCGCGAGGAACCGGACGTCCAGGTGCCGGGTGGCGACGCCGAGCGAGCAGGTGATCGGGTGGACGTCCAGCCCGAGCGGTGCGGGGTCGAACGACAGCGCGCCGATCCCGCTCTCCTCGCGGGCCTCGCGGGCAGCCGCGTCCAGCAGGGTGTGATCGCCCGGCTCGCAGTGCCCGCCGAGCTGCACCCACAGGCCCACCCGCGGATGCAGCGTGAGCAGCACGGCCCGCCGCGACGGATCGACGACGAGCGCGGACGCGGTCAGGTGCCCGGGCGCGCACGAGCGCCACATCGCGTCCGCCCGCGCCGCCAGGAAGGCCAGGAACGCCTGGCGCAGCGCGGCATCGCCGGCCGACTGCGGCTCCAGCGCAGTGATCACCTCGACCGCGTCGGCGTGCAGCGGCGGGATCAGGTCGGTGGCGCCGCCGACGTCCTCGCGGCCGACCGCCATCGCCTCCGCGGTACCGAGCCGGAACAGGTCGTCGGCCGAGCCGCGGATCAGCGACCGGCTGCCGAGGCCGTCGTCGTCGAGCTTGCCGCCGTCGTGCGCGAGCCCGCGCACGATCGCCACCGGCACGCCGCCGAGCTTGCCCTTGACCAGGTCGCCGGCCGCCGCGAGCTCGTCGGCGATCGCGACCTGCGTGACCGCGAGCGTGTTGCCGTACGCGTCGGTGCGCCCGCGCGGATCGGTCAGCGCGGTCAGCCCGGCCACGCCGATCGCGGTGTCGGTGATGCCGGCGCGCCAGGGCCGCCCCATCGAATCGCTGATCACGATCCCGACCGTGACGCCGAGGCGTTCGCGCAGGCTCTCGCGCAGCAGCTGGGCGGACGCGTCCGGGTCGAGCGGCAGCAGCGCGAGTTCGGTGCGGGCGACGTTGGACGCGTCCACGCCGGCGGCCGCGAGCACCAAACCGTGCCGGGTCTCGACGATGCGCAGGTCGCCGCGGCTGGCGACGACGCGCACCGTCTCGGCGTCGATCGCCTCCTGCCGCGCGGCCTCGCGGGCCTGCTCGTCGTCGGTGTCCAGCAGGATCAGCCGGCCCTCGATCTTGGAGATCGCCTTGGACGTCACGACCAGCACGTCGCCGTCCTGCAGTGGTGGGGCGTGCTCGGCGATCAGCGCCGCGAGGTCGTCGCCCGGGCGCAGCTCGCCGATGCCGAGCACCGGCAGCACCTCGATGCGCGGCGCCGCGTGATCCGCCGTCACGACAGCGCCACCTTGACCATGGCCGCCGTCGCGGCGTCGTCGGTCATGAGCAGCGGGACGGCGCGCACGTCCACCCTGGGGACGTCAGCGGTGTCCGTCTCGTGGATCAGCCAGACGTCCAGCAATCCGGACTCGGTCCGAGCACCGTAGTGCCGGCCGACGCCCTGCGCGCTGACCTCGACGCCGATGGCGGGCAGGCACGCGTCGGCCATGCCGCGCACCGGCGCGCCGCCGACGATCGGCGACAGCCCGGCCACCCGCGCCGGCGTCGTCTGCACGGCCTCGCGGATCGCCGGCAGGCCCAGGATCGTGCCGATCGACACGACCGGGTTGCTCGGCGCGATGAGGACGGCGTCGGCGGTCGTGATCGCGTCCAGCACGCCGGGCGCGGGTTCGGCGTCGTCCAGCCCGATCTGCACGAAGCCGTGCGCGGGCAGCGCGGCGCGGTGCCGCACCCACCACTCCTGGAAGTGGATCGCCTTGCGCCCCCCGTCCAGATCGACGATCACGTGCGTCTCGCAGCGCTCGTCCGTCATCGGCAGCAGCCGGATTCCCGGTTGCCACCGCTTGCACAGCGCGGCGGTGACGTCCGACAGCGGGTAGCCGGCGTCCAGCATCCGGGTGCGGACCAGGTGCGTGGCGATGTCCAGGTCGCCGAGGTTGAACCAGGACGGTTCGGCGCCGTACGCCTTGAACTCCTGCTGAATGCGCCAGGACTCGTCCTCGCGGCCCCAGCCCCGCTCGACGTCGTTCGCGCCGGCCAGCGTGTACATGACGCTGTCCAGGTCCGGGCAGATGCGCAGGCCGTGCAGCGTGACGTCGTCGCCGGTGTTGACGATCGCTGTGATCTCGTCGCCGGGGCACGCGGCCCGCACACCGCGCAGGAACTTGGCGCCGCCGATGCCGCCGGCCAGAACCGTGATTCGCACCCGTCGAACCTACGCGAGCCGCGCTACCCGCCCAGCGCCGCCCGCCGCGCCCGCAGCATGGCTCCGACCTCGTGCATGGTCACCTCGACGGCGCCGAGTTGGACGGCCTGCGCCCGCAGCTGCTCGGGCAGGTCGTGGTGCCAGCGCCACGGATGATCCTGGAAGAACCGCCGCGGGATGCCCAGCTCGTCGGCCATGGCGTGCAGCTCCTCGCGGCTGTCGGCGAGCAGGTGGCAGAACCGGGTGTGGCGCAGCCCGGCGTCCGGATAGTCGCGGACGGTGTCGACGTAGCAGGCCACCGCTCGACGGTAGCGGCTCCGCCCGTCTGGCATCGTTGCGTGTCATGATCGAACGCCCGTCGTCCATCCCTGAGGGCTTGACTGTTGAGCTGTCGCGCGGCCGGCTCCTTCCGGGCGCAAGCGCGGAGGCTGACGACGGCGAGCTCGACCTCGATCGCGCCTTCGACCGTGATCACCTGGAACAGGCGAAGCGGACGAAGGAGCCGGGCTGGACGGAGGCCCGACCTCAGCTCCTGCTGATGCCCGAGCCGGTGCGCGACGCGGTGCTCGCCTGGGCTCTGCGGCCGGAACCGACCGGCCCTCCACCTCGCTGATCAACAGCGCGTAGTGGCCGCCGGGGCGACCAAGATCTGCTGTTGATCAGGAATCTTGGGAGCGGCTCAGCGCTTGGCGGCGACCAGCAGGCCGTCGCCGACGGGCAGCAGCGCGGGGATCAACCGGTCGTCGTCGCGGACGGCCCGGCCCAGGTCGCGCAGCGTCAGCGTGTCCGCGTCGCGCTGCGTCGGGTCGGCCACGCGGTCGTGCCACAGCGCGTTGTCGAACGCCATCACGCCACCGGGACGCAGAAGCCGCACGGCCTGCTCGAAGTAGACGCCGTACGCGGTCTTGTCCGCGTCCACGAACACCAGGTCGTACGCGTCCTCGCGCAACCGCGGCAGCACCTCGGCGGCCGGCCCGTTGATCATCCGGTAGCGGGCCGGAGCGATCCCGGCCTCGGTGAACGCCTCGCGGGCCGCGCGCTGGTTCTCGCCCTCGACGTCCACGGTCGTCAGCACGCCGTCGGCGGCCATCCCGCCCAGCAGGTAGAGCCCGGAGATCCCCGCGCCGGTGCCGACCTCGACGACGGCCCGGGCGCCGGTCGCGGCGGCCAGCACGCGCAGCACCGCGCCGCCCGCGGGACCGATCGGGACGCAGCCCAGCTCGCGGGCCCGGTCCCGGGCGGTCGTGATCAGCTCGTCCTCGGCGACGAACGACTCCGCGTACGCCACGCTCTGCAGGTTCACCATCGCGTCCGCCATGCGGGTGACCTTATCGCCAGGTCATGCCATGGAGTCGATGATCAGGGCCAGATCGTCCGGCGTCGTCTGCGGGTTCACGATCGCGAACCGGGTGCAGACCCGGTTGCGGTGCCGCGTGGGCGTCACGAACGCGACCTGCTCGTCCAGGAGCCGCGCGCTCCACGCGGTGTACTGCGCCTCGTCCCAGCCGATCCGCTCGAAGATCAGGACGGTCAGCTCCGGCTCGACGAGCAGCCGCAGGTGCGGCGCGGACCGGATCAGGTCCGCGCCCGCGCGAGCTACCGACAGCGTCTGCTCCAGCGCGTCGCGATACGCGTCCGTCCCGTGCACGGCCAGCGAGAACCAGAACGGCAGGCCGCGGGCGCGCCGGGTCAGCTGGATCGCGAAGTCGGACGGGTTCCACTCGCCGTCCACGGTCACCGGGTCGAGGTACCCGGCGTGCTGGGTGTGCGCGGCGCGCGCCTGCACGGGGTCGCGGTAGAGCAGCGCACACGCGTCGAACGGCGCGAACAGCCACTTGTGCGGATCGACGATGAACGAGTCGGCCCGCTCCACGCCGGCGAACAGGTGCCGCACACTCGGCGCGGCAAGTCCAGCGCCGCCGTACGCGCCGTCAACGTGCAGCCACCAGTGGTGTTCCTCGGTCACGTCCGCGATGCCGGCGATGTCGTCGACCACGCCCAGGTTGGTCGTCCCCGCCGTCGCGACCACGGCGAAGATCCCGTCGCGCGAGTCGGGGGAGAGCCCGGAGATCGTGCGGCGCAGCGCGGCGCCGGTCATCCGGCCGCGCTCGTCGCCGGGCACCTCGACCACGTCGACGTCCATCACCACGCGCAGCGCGTGCTTGACCGACGAGTGCGTCTCCTCGGTCACGCACACCGCCCAGCGGGCCGGCCGTCCGCCGCGCCGGTGCAGCGCCGCCTCGCGGGCGGCCACCAGCGCGGACAGGTTGCCGATCGTGCCGCCCTGAACGAACACGCCGCCGGCGCCGTCCGGCAGGCCGGCGAGCGAGGCCAGCCAGTGCAGCGCCTGGTTCTCGGCGTAGACCGCGCCGGCGCCCTCCAGCCACGAGCCGCCGTAGACGCTCGACGCGCCCACCAGCATGTCGAAGCCGGCGGCGGCCTTCGTCGGCGCCGACGGGATGAAGGACAGGTAGCGGCGGTGGTCGACGGACAGGCAGGCCGGGCCGAGGACGTCCGCCCACAGCCGCAGCGCCTCGTCGCCGCCGATGCCCTCGGGCGTGACCGTCTGGCCGGCCAGCGCCTCCAGTTCCTCCGGGCGCAGCGGCCGGTCCAGCGGCGCCTCCATCGCCAGCCGCTGCAGGCAGTAGTCGGCCAGGGCACGGGCAGTGCGGTCGTCCGCGGGGGTGTACGAGTGCACGCGCCGAGCCTAGATGCCGGGTTCGGGAACGTGAGCGGCCGCTGAGGCGTTTACTTGACGGACAGGTAGCGCTGGTTGGGTCGGCTCCACGACAGGGTGGGGCGGACGACACCGGCAGAGGTGAGCGATGACGGCACACGAGGTCACTGAGGCACCGGCTTGGGTTCCGCCGAGCTGGGACGAGGTCGTGCGCACGCACGCCGACCGCGTCTACCGGCTCGCGTACCGGCTGTCCGGTAACCGCGCGGACGCCGAGGACCTGACCCAGGAGACGTTCGTCCGGGTCTTTCGCTCGCTGGCCGAGTACACGCCGGGCACGTTCGAGGGCTGGCTGCACCGCATCACCACGAACCTGTTCCTGGACATGGTGCGGCGCCGCCAGCGGATCCGGTTCGACGCGCTCCCGGACGACGTCGGTGACCGGCTCGCCTCCCGTGAGGCCGGCCCGGAGCAGATGTACGAGCAGCTCAACCTGGATCCGGAGATCCAGGCCGCGCTCGACGCCCTGCCGCCGGACTTCCGCGTCGCCGTCGTGCTGTGCGACCTCGAGGAGCTGTCCTACGAGGAGATCGCCGCGACCCTGAACATCAAGGTGGGCACGGTCCGCTCCCGCATCCACCGCGGCCGTGTCCTCCTCCGCGAAGCCTTGGCTCATCGCGCCCCGTCCGCTCCGCGTCCGGTCGAGTGCGCAGGGCGACCGACTGCAGCGGCGCCAGCCGCCGACAGGTTTGCCTCTTCGCGCGAGCGCTCATCGCGTGGTGGTACAGAAGAGACGCTCTCGTGAATCCGCAGCACCTTTCGGACGAGGCCGTCGCGGCGTTCGCTGACGGCGCGCTGACCGGGCTGGCTCGGCAGCGGGCGCGGCAGCACACCGCCGACTGTCCCGAGTGCGCCTACGCCGTGGCCGTGCAGCGCGAGGCCGCGTGGGCGCTGCGGACCGCGCCCGCCCCGGCGCTGCCGTCCGGTCTGCTGGACCGGCTCCGCGAGGTGCCGGCCACGACGCCGATCGAGACGCCGCCGACGGTGCTCGGCTCGGACGGCTCCACGCTGCTGTCCACGTTCGGCAACCTGGCCGTCCCGGCCGCGGTCGTGCCCGTCGAGCAGGAGCGGCCGCACCGGCTGCGTCCGATCGTCGGCACCGCGGTCGCGGTGGCCGCCGCGGGCGTGCTCGCGGTCAGCTCGGCCGCGCACGCGACCGGCAGCGCGGCATCGTCCACGCAACGGCCCGCGAACCCGGTGCATGTTCAGCCGGCGAACTACGTGCCGGCGCACCAGGTGCCCGCCGGCCTCGGTCGTTGATCGTCGCCTTCGCAGCTCCTGCAGCGCGCCACAGGATTGTGGGGCAGACTCGAATCGAAG
>DASRSS010000136.1:0-7554 GCA_035656335.1 Jatrophihabitantaceae bacterium
AGCTGCTCGGCGAACTCGGCCACGGTCGGCGGACGCTGGTCCTTCTCCTTGCTCATCGCGCG
The DNA here is from genome assembly GCA_035656335.1 of Jatrophihabitantaceae bacterium. Classification (GTDB taxonomy): domain Bacteria; phylum Actinomycetota; class Actinomycetes; order Mycobacteriales; family Jatrophihabitantaceae; genus DASRSS01. The sequence continues at coordinate 63 of DASRSS010000136.1, forward strand.
GATCAGCAGGTCGGACAGCTCCATCGGCACGCCGGCGCCGACGAGCGGATGAACCGGGTCGCGCAGGATGCGCAGGATCACCGACGCCGGGGACTCCCCCTCGTACGCGCGGAAGGCCGACCGACCGGCGACCAGCTGGTACAGCGTCGAGGCCAGTTCGTAGACGTCGGTCGCCGCCGACGTCCCGCCACCTTCGAGCAACTCCGGGGCGGCGTGCAGCGTGGTGAAGTCGAAGAGCCCGGCCGTCGTCTGCGTCGAGGACTGCAGCATCGCCACGCCGAAGTCCGCCAGCGCCGGCTCACCGAACTCGGTCACCAGGATGTTCTGCGGCTTGACGTCGCGGTGCAGGATCCCGCCCCGGTGCGCGGTCTCCAGCGCGCCCGCAACCTTGATCCCGATCGACACGACCTCGCGAACCGGCAGGCCCAAGCCGTTGCGCAACCGGTCGGACACGGCGCCAGCGCACAGCTCGAGGACGAGCACGGGCCGGCCGTCCGGGGTCCGGAACGTGCGGAACAGCGTGACGATGTTGGGGTGCGAGCTCAGCGCGCCGAGGGCGATCGACTCGCGTTCGAACGACTCGATCGCGCGCGGGGACGCGTCGCGCACGTTGAGCAGCTTGAGCGCGACACGGCGCCCGGTCTCGATCTCGCGGGCGCTGAACACGGTCGCCAGGCTGCCGACGCCGATCTCGACCACGTCGGCATAACCGCCGAACAGCTCGTGGCCGGCGTCCTTGCTCCTGCGCCGCAGCACCGCGAATCTCCCCCGTACCGATCGGGCCGCAGGACATCAACAACTGCGCGGCCTGAGGGACGAGGGTATCAACGCACGGCGGGCGTGTCGGGCGCAACGGGCATACGAATCGCGGCGTCCGCCTCGAACAGCGCGGCCGTGCGCGCCACCGTTCCCGACGCCCAACGTCCGGTACTCGCCAGCCCGAGGACGAGGACGGCGAAGCTGAGCCCCGCGGTCACCAGCCACGCCGGGCGGGCCGCCGAGACGAAGCCGCTCGACATCGCGCCGACCAGGCCGGAGTTCAGCACCGAGCCGACGACGGCGACGCCGAGCGAGGCACCGACCTGACGGCTCGTCGAGGCGACCGCCGCGGCCACCCCGGCCTGGCTGTCCGGCATGCCGGAGACGGCGGTGTACGTGATCGGGGCGTTCAGCATGCCGAAGCCCACGGCGAAGACCGCGTACGCGCCGATCACGACGGCCAGCGAGGTCCTCGCGCTGCACTCGTGCAGCATCACGCCCGCGACCGCCATCGCCACGCCCGCGACCGCGAGCGGTACGCGTGGCCCGCGGGTGCCGACGAGCCGTCCGGACAGCGGCGCGAACAGCGTGGTGAGCACCGCCATCGGCAGCGTGCAGACTCCGGCGACCAGCGGGCTCAGGCCGCGAACGTCCTGCAGATACAACGTGTTCAGGAAGAGGAAGCCGGCGAATGCGCCGAACCCGCACACCGCGATGAGCGTGGCGAACGAGAACGGGATGCTGCGGAAGAACCGCGGGTCGATCAGCGGGTCGCGGCGGCGCGCCTCGTAGCGCACCAGCGCCGCGAGCCCCAGCACCGCGACAACGAACAGCGAGACCGTCTGCGCGGACGTCCAACTGCTGCGCGGCGCCTCGATGATCGCGTAGGTCAGCGACGCGAGCACGACGATCACCAGCAGCTGCCCGACGACGTCCGGACGGCGCGCGCGAGCGGCGCGCGACTCGGGCACGAAGCACGCGGCCAGGACGAACGCCAGCACGCCGATCGGGATGTTCACCCAGAAGATCGCGCGCCAGCCGATGGATTCGGTGAGCGCGCCCCCGACGACCGGCCCGAGCCCCATGCTGATCCCGACCACGGCGCCCCACACGCCGATCGCCATCGCCCGCTCGCGGCGGTCGGTGAACACGTTGGTGATGATCGCCATGGCGACAGGGTTCAGCATCGAGCCGCCGATCGCCTGCAGCGCCCGGAACGCGATCAGCCAGCCGAGCCCCGGCGCCAGGCTGCAGGCGAGCGAGCCCACCGTGAACAGCACCAGTCCGGTCTGGAACGTTCGGCGCCGCCCCAGCCGGTCCGCGGTAGAGCCGGACAGCATCAGCAGGCTGGCGAGGACCAGCAGGTACGCGTCCACCGTCCACTGCAGGTCGGCAAGATCGGCGTGGAAGTCCGAACGGATGGCCGGCAGCGCGATGTTCACGATCGTGTTGTCCATGCCGACGATGACCAGGCTCAGGCAGCAGATCGCGAGCACCAGGAGCCGACGGCGGTAACTGAGCTCGCTCACCCCTCCATGATAGTTAGCTCGGCGAACTGTTCGGGACGGCGGCGCGGCGCGGACGGACCAGCGCCACCGCGAACGCTGCCGCCACCACGCTGATCGCCGCCAGCACCACGAGCGTGACCACCTCGGCGTGCGCGGACGTCCGCGCGCCCGGCCCGTCGATCAGCGAGAGGAAGATCGTGCCCGGGATCGCCACACCGAGCACCTGACCGAGCTGGAACACCGTGCCTAGCAAGCCACTCGCGTCCGCTGCCACCGGAAGCGGCACGTGCGTGAGCGTGACCGTGATGATCGGGCTGAACGCCAGGCCGAGCGCGAGCCCGAGCACCGACAGGTCGATCTCCAGCCAGGCGCCGGCGCCGCGTCCACCGTGCAGCAGCGGCGCGAGCAGCAGGTACGCGACGGCGGAGACGATCAGCCCGAACGGCACGATCGGGCCGTGCAGCCGCGCCGGCAGCCGTCGCCACGTGACACCGGTGATCGCGAACCCGGTCGCGGCCGGCGCGAACACCAGCCCGGTGTGCGCCGCGCTGTAGCCGAGCCCGCCCTGCAGGTGCAGCGCCAGGCTGAACAGGTAGCCGGCGTAACCGATCATCGCGATCAGCAGCGCGCTCATCCCGAGCACCAGTCCCGGCGCACGCAGCACGCTGCCGGAAACCAGCGGCGCCCCGCCGTGGCGCGCCTCGCCGCGCTCCACACCGACGAACACGACGAACAGCGCGGCGCTCGCGGCGAGCGTCAGCCAGCCCCACAGCGGCCAGTGCTCCTCGTGCCCGAGCACCAGCGGGATCACCAGCGCGGCGACGGCCAGCGAGAGCGTCACGACGCCGGACGGGTCCAGCCGCCGCTCGGGCATCGGCGTGCCGTTCGGCAGGTATCGGCGCGCGGCGACGAGCAGCACGATCCCGATCGGCACGTTGACGAGAAACACCGGCCGCCAGCCCAGCCCGAACACGTCCGCGCTGACCAGCAGGCCGCCGCAGATCTGCCCGAGAACCGAGCCGCTCGCGATCACCGCGCTGTAGATCGACAGCGCGCGGGTGCGCCGGTCACCGGTGAACATCCGCTGGATCAGGCTCATCACCTGGGGCAGCATCAGCGATGCGCCGGCGCCCTGCGCGAAGCGGAACGCGATCAGGCTGGCGGCGTTCGGCGCGAGCCCGCACAGCAGCGAGAAGGCGGTGAACGTGATCAGGCCGATCCGGAACGCGCGGCCGTTCCCGATCCGGTCGCCGAGCCGCGCGCCGGTGATCAACAGCACCGCGTAGCTGATCAGGTAGCCGGCGACCACGAGCTGCAACGCGGCACCGGACGCGGACAGGTCGGTGCCGATCGTGGGCATCGCGACGTTGACGATGGTGGTGTCCAGCAGCGCCATGAACACCGAGGTGAGCAGGACGCCGAGCAGCGCGCCCTCGCGGACGGCGGCGGTCGGCGCGGGACGGGTCAGAACAGCAGTCATGGACCCAACCGTCGACCCGCAGCCGTCCCGGTGGTGAGAGCCCCGTGATCCTGGTACTGCCGCTAATACCTTTGCCGCTGTCGGTGGTCGAAGATCTAATGTGTGATCGTGGCGGCCGGCACCTTCAGCAAGCAGCGGCGGGACGAGCTCGCCGCGTTCCTGCGCAACCGGCGCGAGCGGATCACCCCTGCAGACGTGGGCCTCGCGCCCGGCGAGCGCCGGCGCACTCCGGGCCTGCGCCGCGAGGAGCTCGCGCAGCTCGCCGGCGTCGGGGTCACCTGGTACACGTGGCTGGAGCAGGGCCGTCCGATCAACGCCAGCGTGCAGGTGCTGGACGCGATCGCGCGCGTGCTGCGCCTGGGCGCGGCCGAGCGCTGGCACCTCTACCGGCTGGCGGAGGTTCCCGGCGTGCCGACGCCCCAGGCGTCCGAGCAGACACCGGCGGAGGTGCTGCCGGTGCTCGACGCGCTGGATCCCACGCCCGCGGCGGTCTACAACGGCAAATACGACCTGCTCAGCTGCAACGAGAGCTATGCGGCGCTGTTCCCCTACCTGGCGCGCGCGACCGGCATCGAGCGCAACGCGCTGTGGCAGATCTACGGCCGGCCGGACGGCAAGTCGCCGCTGACCGACACCGACGTGTGCAACTCGATGGTCGCGAACCTGCGCGCCAACTACGCCAACCACCTCGGCGATCCCGACTGGGTCGAGCTCATCGAGTCGATGTGCTCGGCGAATCCGAAGTTCGCGAAGCTGTGGGCCGACCACCCGATCTCCGACCCCGGCCCGCCGATCACCAAGGCGTTCGACTGCTTCGGGCTTGGGACGGTTCGCGTGCGCGCCACGGGCTTCCCGACCTCGCGCGGTTCGGAGTGCCGCATGGTCGTCTACGTGCCGGACACGCCGGCGGACGTCGCGCTCATCGCCGAACTGCGTGAGCGCGCCGCCCGCCGCCTGCAACCGGCCTAGGCGTCAGCTCTCGTTGCCGAACGCGGCGCCGACCTGCACCTCGTCCTCGCGCTCGACTCGGTCCAGGTCGTCCACCTCGGGCTGCGCGATCTCGCCGCGATCGGCAGACGTCAGCGCGCGGTGCACCGTCGACAGCACGACGGCCGCGAGCACGACCGACCCGGCGGCGATCGCGAACGGCAGGTTCGCGTTGTAGTGCTCGACCAGCCTGCCCGCGACGTACGGCGCGAGGCCGCCGCCGATGAACCGGACGAAGCCGTACGTCGCCGACGCCACCGGGCGCTCGACGGGCGCGACGCTCATGACCGCTGTCGTGACCAGCGTGTTGTTCACACCGCAGAAGATGCCGGCCACGATCACCGCAACGATGACGGCCTTGTGGTTGTCAGGCCAGATGGCGATGACGGCCAGGTCGGCACCCATCAGCACGAAGTTGCCGTACAGCGTGCGGGCGGTGCCGAACCGCGCTTTCAGCCACGGCGCGCCGAAGATCGCGAAGATCGCGACCAGGATGCCCCAGCCGCAGAACACCAAGCCGAGCTTGATCGGGCTGCTGATCCCCATCAGGAACGGCGAGTAGCCCAGCAGCGTGAAGAAGCCCCAGTTGTAGAGCAGGCCGACGACGCTGGTGGTGGCCAGCGCGCGGTGCCGCAGCGCCTTGATCGGCTCGGTGATGCGCTCCTTGCGCGCGGGGGCGGGTGTCTTGGGCAGCAGGAACACGGTGGCCGCCAGCGCGATCGCCATCAGCACCGACACGCCGAAGAACGGCGCCCGCCAGCTCACGTTGCCCAGCGCGCCGCCGAGCAGCGGGCCCATCGCGATGCCGACGCCGAGCGCCGTCTCGTACAGGATGATCGCGCCGGCGAACCCGCCGGTGGCGGAGCTGACGATCACGGCCAGCGAGGTCGCGATGAACAGCGCGTTGCCCAGTCCCCAGCCGGCGCGGAAGCCGACGATGCCGCCGATGCCACCGGACGCGCCCGCGGCCGCCGCGAAGATCACGATCAGGACCAGGCCCGCGATCAGCGTGCGCTTAGCGCCGATGCGGCTGGACACCCAGCCGGTCACGAGCATGGCCACCGCGGTCACGACGAGGTAGCTGGTGAACAGCAGCTCGACCTGCGCCGGGCTCGCGTGCAGCTTGTCGCGCAGGGACGCCAGGATCGGGTCGACCAGCCCGATGCCCATGAAGGACACCACGCAGGCGAACGCGACGGCCCATACGGCCCGGGGTTGTTTGAACGCGCTGGCGGTCGAACGGCCGTGTGAACTCATCTATTTCTTCTTCCGGTTGCTCGGTTTCTTTCCGGTGATCAATGCCTCGACGGCGGGCAGGGCGGCGATCAGCGCGGCCCGGTCCTTGTCGTCGAGGCGATCGAACTCGTTCAGCAGCGCGGCGGTGCGGTTCGCGCGGCGCTCGGCCAGCAGGGCGCGTCCGCCGTCGGTGATCCGCACGAGGGTGGCGCGCCCGTCGCTCGGGTCCGCGACGCGTTCGGCGTAGCCGGCGCGCTCGAGCCGGTTCACCAGCGTGGTCATGCCCGGCTGCGAGATCGCCTCGCGCTCGGCCAGCTCGCTGACGCGCAGCGGACCGGCCGTCGCGAGCGAGTCCAGCGTGGTCACAGTGCTGGTGCTCACGCTGCTCGGCGCCTGGCGGCGTACCCACATGACCAGCGCCTCGATGCCCTCGGCGACCGGCTGCATCCTCTTGTCGCTCACGTCCAAATTATATAACTGCCTTATATAACTCTGCAATGTTCTCCGTCGGGTGGGCACCTGGACGCACTACGGGTGGCAGGATCGGAGGCCGTGACCAGTACGGGCGGCAACGGCGCCGCGTCCAGTCCACAGTCCCCGCACGACCAGCTGGACGCGTCCGTGCGCGAGCGCCTGCGGGCCCTCGCCGCCGGCGGGTCGGACGCTCCCGCGCGCGCTGACCGCGACCGGTTGCTCCAGCTGTTCGACGCGATGGCCAGCAGCCGGTTGCTCGACATCCAGGCCCGGCGCATGCGCGAGAAGGGCCTCGGCTACTACACGATCTCCTCGGCGGGGCACGAGTCGAACGCTCTGGTCGCCGAGGCGCTGCGCCCCACCGACCCCGCGCTGCTGCACTACCGCTCCGGCGGGTTCTTCGTGCAGCGCGCGCTGCAGGCAGGTCGGAGCCTGGACGACGCCCTGCGCGCGGTGCTGCTCGGAATGGTCGCGGCGCGCAGCGATCCGGCGTCCGGCGGGCGGCACAAGGTGTTCGGCGACGCCGGCCTGTCGATCATCCCGCAGACGTCGACGATCGCCTCACACCTGCCGCGCTCGGTCGGCGTCGCCTTCGCCCTCGGGCGCGCCAAGCGGCTCGGCCTGTCCATGCCGTGGCCGGAGGACGCGGTCGCCGCGTGCAGCTTCGGCGACGCCAGCCTGAACCACTCGACGGCCGCGGGCGCGCTGAACGCCGCCGGCTACTGCGTGACGCAGGGCCTGCCGCTGCCGCTGCTGTTCGTCTGTGAGGACAACGGTTTGGGCATCTCGGTGCCGTCGCCCGCCGGCTGGGTGGCGCACGCGGCGCAGCGTCCCGGCATCCGCTACCTGTCCGTCCTCGGCGAGGACCCGGACGCGCTCACCTCGGCCGCGCGCGAGGCGGTCGACACCGTCCGCCGCGAGCGCCGGCCGGCCCTGCTGCACGTGCGCACCGTCCGCTACCTGGGCCACGCCGGCACCGACGTCGAGACCGGGTACCGCGCGGCCGCGTCCATCGCCGCCGACCGCGAACGCGATCCGCTGCTGGCGC
>DASRSS010000137.1:0-3947 GCA_035656335.1 Jatrophihabitantaceae bacterium
GTGATCGGCTGCACCATCCGACGGCACACGACTCGATCGAGCGGCCAGGCAGCCGGGCAGCGGACAGCCGGGCAATCGGGCAATCGGGCAATCGGGCAGCCGGTCCAGTGAACCGCGCAGCGGCGCCGCAATCGCCGCGGCGGTTACGGCTGCGTCACCACAGCGCGATCACGGATCCCGCAGCGCGATCACACCAGCCGAAGCCGCGACCACGGGCCGCCATCACCGCGGCGAGCGCTCGACGAGCTCTCGCACGCGGCCCGCGCTCGGCAGCCGTGTACGCAACGATCTCCGCGAGTCCGCGCCGGTGATGCTGGAGAAGACACGCGGCACGGGGCGGTAAGTCGGCGCGCGCCGAATGCCGTCCAGGTGCGCGGCGCCGTCCCCATCGCATCCCTTGCGGCGCCCCACCGGCAGCCCCTCTCGGTCGCTCCCTCAGGCCGCCCTCGCGGCAGTGCTCCTCGACGGCCCTCCCCGCGGCCGCCGTCCCCAGCCGCCCTCTCGGCAGCGCTCCCTCAGGCCGCCCTCTCGACGGCCCTCCCCGGCCGCCATCCCCAGCCGCCCTTTCAGGCCAACTCTGTCCGACTGGTAATCTTTACTGCCACGCACAGTTGCCTTGAGTGTGATGTGATCGAAGACGCGTCCGGTTCTGCGGGCGTCACGACTGCACGGATGCTCGAAAGAGGGCAACTATGGCAGACGATCGCACGGCTCGGGTCAACGGGCTGAATCTGCGCGTGCGCACCTTCGGCGAGCCGGACGACCCGGCGGTCCTGTTGCTGGCCGAGGCCAGCGCGGGAATCGACGCAGCTCAGGGCGTGCATGCGCGGGAGGTCGACGCGTGGCCGGACGCGTTCTGTGAGCGGCTGGCCGAGGGTCTGCGGTTCGTCATCCGCTACGAGGGGCGCGGCGCCGCGCTCGACGGCGAGGGCGAGGACGCGGCCGACGCCGTATACACCTCTGCCGATCTGGCCCTTGACGCGCTCGGCGTGCTCGACGCGTTCGACATCACGGTCGCGCATCTGGTCACCACGGCCGCGGACGCGCCGATCGGCCGGCTGCTGGCCGTCGAGCAGCCCGACCGGGTGGCCTCGCTGTCGGCGCTGCCGGACCCGGCGGCGACCAACGGCGCGGCGCTGGACTGGGACGAGGCCGTGCGCGTGATCCTGCAGAACACGTCCGGCGGCTGGCAGGCGCAAGGCGACCGGCTCGCCTCGCGGGCACTGGCCGGCAACGACCCGACCGGCTGGTTCGACCGGCTCTACCGCGCGGCGGCCAGCGGGCAGGTCTCGATGCCGTGGAACCGTTCGCAGCCGCATCCGCTGCTGTTCGAGTGGGCCGTGGAGCGGGCGATCACGGGCGAGGGCCGGCGCGCCGTCGTGGTCGGCTGCGGCCTGGGCGCCGACGCGGAGTACGTGGCCGGACTCGGCTTCGACACGGTCGGCTTCGACATCGCCGAGAGCGCGATCAACCTGGCCAAGCAGCGCCATCCCGGCTCCTCGGTGCACTACACGACCGCGGACCTGCTGAATCTGCCCGACGCGTGGCTGCGCGCCTTTGACCTGGTCGTCGAGATCTTCACGGTGCAGGCGCTGCCCGACCCGCCGCGCCGTCAAGCGATCGCGAACGTCTCGCGCCTGGTCGCGCCGCGCGGCACCCTGCTGGCCGTCGAGTTCGCCCGCGACGATTGGACCCCGGCCCCGGACACCCCGCCGTTCCCGCTCACGCGCGCCGAGATCGGCGTCTTCGGCTCGGACGGCCTGACGCCCATCGGCATCGAGCAGATCGCGGACCACCAGCCGCTCGCCGCCGACTCCCCCGCCGCCCGCCGCTGGCGCGCCGAGTTCCGCCGCGCGGCGGCGCTGTCATTGTCCTGAGATGGCGGCGGTGACGGTGGGGGTGAAGGTGGCGGCGGCGGTGATGGTGATGGTGATGGTGATGTTGGTGACGATGGTGGTTGGGGCTGACGCGCGGGACGGCGCGCGCAGCGCCGCATCCAGGGGAGGGAGACCCGGTGTGAAAGGAGGACCTTGCCTGCGCACTGTGACGGTATGTTCCCGCCGCCATCGCAGCTGCCTGTTCTAGACGCGCTCCAAAGGGACGATCCGGACACGGCGTTGTCACATCGCACGTCCGCGATCGCAGTTACCTGGCTAAACCCGCCCGCGCTCCGCTCTCATGAGCGTTCAGCTCACCCACGCAAGCCAAAATTCCGACGCCGACTACACGAGTCCGCCCCCGCGTGACACGCCTCTCATGCACCGCCAGTGGACGTATATTGTGGTCGCAGCAGACTGATTCAACCGGTGCCGCGATCCGTGCACATCAGCGTGCTGGTCGCCTCCGCAAGCCACATTCACCACGGCCACCACACCAGTGCGCCGACGCGCGACACCCGGTAGCCCACCGCACTCGGAATGGGACGCACTGTGAGCGGGCACAACCTCCCCAATGGACGAACCCGGGGTCCTGACGGCCTCGCCCGCCCCAGCGACCATCCCTAGAGCGAGCAAGACCGGCGCGAACGCCGCGGCCGGCATGGACACCGTTGGCGCGCACGTCGTCGGCACGGGCGGTACCGGCGCCGGCGCAGGCGGTGTCGGCGCAGGCGGTATCGGCCCAGGAGCTACCGGCGCAGGCGCTACCGGTACCAGCACCGCCCTTGCCGTACGCATTGGCGTGACTGGGCACACGGATCTCAGCCTGGACACGATTCGTCTGGTTGCGCGGGCTGTGCGTGAACATCTGCGGCAGGTCCGCGACCGTGCCCGTGAGCGCTCGCAGGCGGTCGTCGGCGTGAGCTGCCTCGCGCCGGGCGCGGATTGCGTGTTCGCGCGCGTGCTGCTGGGGCTCGGCGGACGGCTGGAGGCGATCATCCCGTCGGACGACTATCGAGAGTCGCAGACCACTGTGCTTCCGCGCTTCGCGCCGATCTTCGACGACCTGGTGCGTCAGGCGGACGTTGTGCGCCGAACCGGATGGATCGAGGCGCAGCCGCGCGCGTTCGCCGCCGCGAACGACGTGATGCTCGCATCCATCGACGAGTTGGTCGCGGTCTGGGACGGCGGACAGTCCACGGTGCTCGGGGGGACCGCACACGCGGTCGGCATCGCCCGCTCGCAGGGCATCCCGGTCACCGTGATCTGGCCGCCGGGGGCCCGACGCGGATGACGGACAGCCCGGCGTCGGCGAGTATCCCCGGGATCTGACGCACCGCCTCGCGGTCCTTCTCCCGCTCGTGCGGCGGCAGGTCGTCCCAGTCGACCATCGCAGGGTGCGTTTTCGCCAACTCGTCGCGCACGTCGCCGAACTTCCACCCGCGCCGCCGGTGCTCGGCCATCCAGCGCTCGTGTTCGAGCACTGCGAGCCGCTCGACCTCGTCGCGGCTGTACGCGAACGGTCTCACGTCCCGCCGCCGGGGACTGACGACGCAACCGATCGCCGCGAGCTTGCGGCCGATGTCGGACACCTGGTCGCGGTTCGCCTCCCGGTAGTCGTGCGACAGCTGCTCCCACGGCACCATCGCCGCCGAGCTTCCGAGTTCCGCGCCCGCGGCCAGGCCGGTGGCCAGATAGTGCAGGTGACAGGAGCGGGCCAGCCACTCGGCGAGGTCCTGGTCGATGACCCGCGGATCGCAGCCGTGCTCGGTCACGTCGACGAGCCGCAACCGGCCGCCGAGCGCATCGAAGACCGCGCCTTCCGGCATGAGCCCGAACGAGTCGGCCCGGCGCGGGCCGGTGTTGTGCGGGCCGGTGTTGTGGGGGTTGTAGGTGTCGGCGTTGTGGCTGTCCGCATTGTGGCTGTCCGCATTGTGGCTGTCCGCGTTGTGGCTGTATGTGTCGGCTCCGCGTGGGAGTGCTCCATGCGGGTCGGCACCACGTGAGTCGGCACCGCGTGCGTCGGCTCTGCTTGAGTCGGCTCCGCGCGGGTCGGCACCGTGCAGGTCG
>DASRSS010000138.1:0-10031 GCA_035656335.1 Jatrophihabitantaceae bacterium
GTCACCGCCGCGGACAAGGCCACCGAGAGCTGGCTGCGGGACGAGCTGGCCCGGCTGCGCCCGGACGACGCCGTGCTCGGCGAGGAGTCCGGCGCCGAGGCGGGGACGAGCGCGGTGCGCTGGGTGGTCGATCCGATCGACGGCACGGTGAACTTCGTGCTCGGGCTGCCGCAGTACGCGGTGTCGGTCGCGGCCGAGGTGGACGGCCGGACGGTCGCCGGCGCGGTGCTGAATCCGGCCACCGGGGAGCTGTTCCACGCGCACCTCGGCGGCGGTGCCTACCTCGGCGACACCCGGCTGCACGGCCCGCGCGACGTGGAGCTGGCCCGGGCCGTCGTCGGCACCGGCTTCGCGTACGCGGCGCAGCGCCGGCAGCGGCAGGCCGCGGTCGTGGCACAGCTGCTGCCCGCCGTCGCCGATCTCCGCCGGCTGGGCTCGGCCAGCCTGGACCTGTGCGCCGTCGCCGCGGGACGGCTGGACGCGTACTTCGAGGCGGGCCTGAACCCGTGGGACTACGCCGCCGGGCTCCTCATCGCCACCGAGGCCGGCTGCGCGGCGACCGGACTGCGTGACCGCGAACCCGGCCCGACGCTGGCCGCCGTGGCGCGTCCGGAGCTGCTCGCCGACCTCGCCGCGCTGCTGGAGCGCCTGGACGCCGACCGGGTGTGACCGCCGCCGGTCGACTCAGCCGGCGGCCGGACTGGCCGTGCCGCACGCGCTGCTGCTGGACTGGAGGTCCGGAGCACCGGCGACGGGCACCAGCTTGATGGCGTCGGCCTTCAGCGCGGCCGTCACGGCGTGCTGCGAGGCGACGTTCTTGTACTTGGTGCCGAGCGAGACCAGGACGGTGGAGTCCTTCGAGTTGGTCTTCACCAGCTTCGCGCCGGGGAAGTAGTACTGCAGCAGCTGCGCCCCCTGGCTGCCGTCCGGGCCGTACCGGATCTCGGCCACGCCGGTGATCTTGCCCGAGTAGCCGGGATACGCCTTGCTGTCGTTGGCGGCCGACGCCGGCGCCTGGAAACCGTCCTGGACGAGCGCGCGCTGCGCCTTGGTCGCGATGCCCTGGCGCTTGGTCGAGTTGAGGACGGTCACGGTGATCGCCTCCTGCTCGGGCAGCTGCTTCGGCTGCGCCGCCGCCGTGGACGGCGTGCAGGTCGGGCCTGCCGCGGCGTCGTCCGAACTGCGGGCGAGCACCCGCCACCACACCAGCGCGGCCAGCAGCGTCAGCGCGAGCAGGAACACCAGCGCCGGCAGCGGGCGCCGGGTGCCCGGTTCGCTCGCGGAGCCGCCGGACGGCGCACTTGGCGGGCTGGTCATCGGCTGGTGAACCTCCTGGGGGACGGGCTGTCAGCCTAGCCGCGAGCAAGTCGGGAATTGTCGTGGCATCCCCGCCGTTAGGGACACACCGCGACGCGGTAACGTTCCGCGGCTGACGCGGTACGCCGTCGCTTCGACGACCTGTCGGGAACCGGGCACAAAACCGAGGCCCCGCACGTTGCAAGCGCCGGACAACCGAACACGCGTGAGGTGTCCGAACGATCACCGAGCCGCCAACCACCGACGACCACTACTCACCAAGCCCCCCCACAGACCCCCACCGAGGAGTTGAAGAATCGAATGGCGACCGACTACGACGCACCGCGTCGCGGAGACGTCGACGACCTGGGCGAGGACTCGCTCGAGGAACTCAAGGCCAAGCGAGCCGAAGCACAGTCCGGATCGATCGATGTCGACGAGACGGAACTGAACGAATCCCTGGAGCTGCCGGGCGCCGACCTGTCCGGCATGTCGGGCGAAGAACTGACGGTGCGGGTCGTGCCGAAGCAGGACGACGAGTTCACCTGCTCACGATGCTTCCTGGTCCATCACCGCAGCCGCCTCGCGAAGCAGACCAAGGGCCAGTTCATCTGCCGCGATTGCGCTTGATTTCGTGACGCGCGAAGCGCGTCACGAAATCAGAGCGACGCGCGTAGCGAACTGCCGCCGTCGATCACCAGGGTCTGACCGGTGATCCAGGCGGCGTCGGACGAGGCCAGGAACGCGGCGGCGGCACCGATGTCGGCCGGCTCACCGAGCCGGCCGAGCGGGTAGTTCGCCGCCGCGGCCGCCTCGTCCGCCTCGTACAGCGCGGCCGCGAACCGGGTCTTCACCACGGCGGGCGCGATCGCGTTCACCCGCACCGACGGCGCGAGCTCGGCGGCCAGCTGCACGGTCAGCCCGATCAGGGCGGCCTTGCTCACCCCGTAGTACGCGATCCCCGGCGCCGGGTGCAGGCCGGCGACCGAGGCGATGTTCACGATCGAACCCGCGCCGTCCGCACCCAGGCCGGCACCGAGCGCGTGGCGCGCCCACGACAGCGCGGCCAGCACGTTGACGTCCATAATCTTGCGGGCAACGGACTCGTCCAGCTCCGTCAACGGGCCGTACGCGGGGTTGATCCCCGTGTTGTTCACCAGCACATCCAGCCGGCCGTAGCGCTCGACCACCGTGCGGAACACCTGTGCTTGGTGCTCGGGATCGTCCGCGCGGCCGGCGACGAAGCTGGCCCGGTCCGGGCCGAGCTCGTCCACCGCGGCCTGCAGCCCCTCGGGCTTGCGCGCGGTGATCAAAACCCGGCCGCCTTCGGCCACGATGCGCGCGGCGATCGCCAACCCGATACCGCGGCTGGCGCCGGTGACGACGGCGACGCGGTCGGTGAAGCGGGCGGAGATTTCGGAGGCGGGGACGCTGACGGGATCCATGGAGCGGACCCTAGCGGCAGGTCAGTCGGCCGAGCGCAGCAACTCCACCAGCCGCTCGGGGTGGCGCGTGCTGATCACCCAGTACGGCGTCGGGTCGTCCGGGTCGTCCAGCCACAGTTGCACGCCCGGGCCGATCCAGGGGCGGATGGCGACGAACGCGGCCGGGTCGCCCTCGCGTCCGACCACCCGGCGCAGCGTGGCCGCGTCGAGGCCGACGCAGCCGCTGACGTAGCTCAGCGGCAGGTGCGCGCCGCGGACCCGCAGCTCGCCGCCGGAGATCTCCAGCGTGCTGTGCCCGAACCACCACACGATCGCGACCGACAGCGGCAGCAGCGTGCCGAACGGGATCCAGTCGGTCAGCGAGTAGCCGGCGATGTGGAACTCGGCCGCGAGCAGCGACGCGACGAACAGCGCGACCGGGTACCACCACCAGGGTGTGCGCAGCCGCTCCCGGTACTGCACGGAAGTCTCGCTGCGGGTGCTCATGGCATCGAGGGTAGCCTCCCGTCCCGTGACAGACGCCCGCATGGATCCCGCACCGGACGCGGCAACCGGCGTGAGCGTGCTCGTCCAGCGCCTCGACACGGGCGTCCCGCTCCCGCTGTACGCGCTGCCCGGTGATGCCGGCGCCGACATCGTGACCGCCGAGGACGTCGTGCTGGCACCGGGGGAGCGCGCGCTGCTCCCGACCGGGCTCGCGATCGCGGTGCCGGACGGCTACGCCGCGTTCGTCCACCCGCGCTCCGGGCTGGCCGCGCGAGTCGGGCTGGGGCTGGTCAACGCGCCGGGCACCATCGACTCCGGATACCGTGGCGAGGTCAAGGTGATCGTCATCAACCACGACCGGACGCAGAGCCTGACGCTCACGCGCGGCGAGCGGATCGCGCAACTGGTGATCCAGCGCGTCGAGCGCGCGACGTTCGTCGAGGTCGACCGGCTGCCCGAGTCCGAGCGGGCCGACGGCGGGCACGGCTCGACGGGCGGCGCCGCCGCGCTGCACCGGATCGGTACTGAGCACGAGGAGAACGCGTAGTGGCGTCGCGACGCAGGAACAAGATCACCGAGCGGGCGAAGCTGGACGCCACCCCGCCGTGGGAGACGCGGGTGCGCCCGGAGCTGGCACCGACCGAGGGACCGTTCGACGAGCGGGACGCTCCCGAGGACGACGTGGCGCGGGTCGACCTGGGTGCCCTGCGGGTTCCGGTCGGCCAGGGCCTGGACCTGCGCCTGGAGGTCAACGAGGCACAGCAGGTCATCGCGGTCACGCTCGCCGGCGCGCACGGCAGCATGCAGCTGGGCGTCTTCGCGGCGCCGCGCAACGAGGGGATCTGGGACGACGTCCGCGCCGAGATCGCGTCGTCCATGAACTCGCAGCGCGGCCAGGCCAAGGAGCGCCTCGACGGCCCGTTCGGCACCGAGCTGCACGGCAAGCTGCCCGGGGACGGCGGCGCCGCGGTGCCGGTGCGGTTCATCGGCGTGGACGGCCCACGGTGGTTCCTGCGCGCGATGCTGATCGGTGCCGTCGCGACCGAGGACGCCAAGGCCGAGCCGTACCTGCGCGCACTGCGCAACGTCGTCGTGGTGCGCGGCAACGACCCGCTGCCCGTCCGCGAGCCGGTCGAGCTGCGCCTGCCGCGGGACGTCGTGCTGCCCGAGCCGGGCGACGAGGCCGTGGCCGACGGCGACGAATAGTCCGGCTGAATCGGGTTACCCTGTCCGCGTGGGCCAGAACATCTCGCTGCTGCACCGGCTGACCGCCAGTGCGCACCAGCTCGACGCGGTCGAGCTGCAGTCCGAGGTCGAACGGCTGTCGTGCACGAAGCTGTGCGACGTCCGTCCCGGGCAGGTGCTGACCACCGGCGGACGGCTGCGCGCGGTGGTCTACACGCCGAGCGAGAACGTCCCGACCCTGGAGGCCGAGCTGTTCGACGGCTCCGGCTCGATCGTGCTGGTCTGGCTGGGGCGCCGCCGCATCGCGGGACTGGAGCCGGGCCGCCGGATCATCGCGCGCGGTCGCGTCGGCGAGCACCAGGGCCGGCCGGCGATCTACAACCCCTGGTACGAGCTGCAGTGTGGGGCCTGAGGGCCGGCACGTCCGGGGACGGGTCCGGCGAGCAGCCCACGGGCGCCCCCGACACCGGCCGCGACCGGGCGGGCGACGCGGCGACCGAGCCTGACCGGACCACCGATCTGCGCGAGACGTACCGCCAGCAGATGCTCGCGAGCATCGGCGGCTGGTCCGGCACGCTGATCACGGCGCTGCCCACGGTCGTGTTCGTGATCGTCAACGCGCTCACCAGCCTGCGCCCGGCCATCGTCGCCGCGATCGGCACGGCCGTCGTGCTCGCCGGCTACCGCCTCGCCCGCAAGCAGTCGGTGCAGCAGGTCGTCTCGGCGCTGTTCGGCGTGCTGATCGCCGCTCTTATTGCGGCGCGCACCGGGCAGGCCCGCGGCTACTTCCTGCTCGGCATCTGGACCAGCTTCCTGTACGCGGTGCCGTTCGCCGTGTCGCTGGTGGTGCGCCGCCCGCTCGTCGGCCTGCTGTGGGAGTTCCTCGACCCGACGCCGGGCAGCGACGAGACGCCCTGGTACCGGCGCCGCCCGCTCTTGCTCGCGTACAGCCTGGCGACGCTGGCCGGGCTGGTGCTGTTCCTCGCGCGCGGGATCGTCCAGGCGACCCTCTACGGCCACGACGCGACCGGTTGGCTGGCGTTCGCGCGGGTCGCGATGGGCTACCCGCTGTACATCCTCGCCGTCGGCTTCGCGTTCCTCGTCGTGCGCCGGGCGCGCACGAAGCTAGCCGATGACGGCGCGACGGATCGCGGGCTCGGTCTCCGGTAGCGCGACGAACAACAGCTCGTCGCCGACCTCCAGCGGCTCCTCCGGCGTCGGGCTGATCACCCGGGTGCCGCGCACGATCACGACCAGGGCCGCGTCCCGCGGCAGCTCGAGGTCCCGCACGGCCCGTCCGGAGCAGGGCGCCCCGTCCGGCAGGGTGACCTCGACCAGATTCGCCTGGCCCTGGCGCAGCCCGAACAGCCGGACCACGTCGCCGACCTCGACAGCCTCCTCGACGAGCGCGGCGATCACGCGCGGCGTCGACACCGCGACGTCCACGCCCCACGCCTCCGTGAACAGCCACTCGTTGGACGGGTGGTTGATGCGGGACACGACTCGCCGCACCGAGAACTCGGTCTTGGACAGCAGCGAGACCACCAGGTTCGCCTTGTCGTCACCGGTGACGCTGACGACGACGTCGAAGGACTGCAGCTCGGCCTTCTCCAGGTTCGCGACCTCGCACGCGTCGCCCAGCAGGAACTGCGCCCCCGGCACGGCCTCCGGCCGCACCTTCGCCGGGTCCTTGTCGATCAGCAACACGTCGTGCGAGTTCTGCAGCAGCTCGCGGGCGATCGACCGGCCGACGGACCCGGCTCCCGCGATCGCGACCTTCACTGCCGTCCTCCCTCGGGTGGGCGGCCGGCCACGTCCTGCAGCAGACTCACTTGCTCGTCGGTGACGAACGCGTGCAGGCTGTCGCCGGCCTGGATCAGCGTGGACACCGTCGGCAGCACGCCGGTGCCGAACCGGGTCAGCATGCCGACGCGCGAGCCGGTGGCGGCCTCGAAGTCGGTGACCGCGTGCCCGACCCAGCCCTCGTGCGGTGCCACCTGGACGAGCGCGACCGCCCCGGACGGGTCCCGCCAGGCCTCCGCGGTCGTCTCCCCGAGCAGCGCCTTCAGCAGCCGGTTCGCGGTCCACGGCACGGTGGCCACGGTCGGGATGCCCAGCCGCTCATACACCTCGGCGCGCTTCGGGTCGTAGATGCGGGCGACCACCTTCTGCACCGCGAACGTCTCGCGCGCCACCCGCGCCGCGATGATGTTCGAGTTGTCGCCGCTGCTGACGGCCGCGAACGCCGCCGCGTGCTCGATGCCGGCCGAGATGAGCGTGTCGCGGTCGAAGCCGATCCCCTGGATCGCCCGGCCCGGAAACTCCTCGCCGAGGCGGCGGAACGCGTGCGCGTCCTGGTCGATCACGGCCACGCTGTGGTCGAGCCGGGCGAGGTTCTGCGCCAGGGAGCTGCCGACGCGGCCGCAGCCCATGATCACGATGTGCACCGACGGCCAACTCCTCTCGCGCGCGCTGACGACTCCGAGTCGTCCCAGCCAGTGGACGCTACACAACATCCCGCGCGGAGTCGGCACGTGACGGGGCCCGACGGTGCGTATTGTGCGCGTCGTGGCACTTGCGACCCGCGTGTTGAAGCGGCTGATCATCGGCAGCCCGGTGCGCTCGGAGCAGGCGGGTCACTCCCTGCTGGCCAAGCGGCTGGCGCTGCCGATCTTCGCCAGCGACGCGTTGTCCAGCGTGGCGTACGCCGTTCAGGAGATCCTGCTCGTGCTGACCGTGGCGGGCGCGGCGTATCTCTACATGACGCCGTGGATCGCGGTCGCCGTGGCCATCCTGATGACCACCGTGGTCGCGTCCTACCGCCAGCTGGTGCGCGCCTATCCGACCGGTGGCGGCGACTACGAGGTGGCGACCACCAACCTTGGCAAGCCGGCAGGTGTGGTCGTGGCCAGCGCGCTGCTGGTCGACTACGTGATGACGGTGGCGGTGTCGATCTCGTCCGGCGTTGACAACATCATCTCGGCGCTGCCCGGGCTGCACCCGTACCGGGTCACGCTCGCGCTCGCGTTCGTGGTGATCCTGGCCGCGGTGAACCTGCGCGGCATCCGGGAGGCCGGCCTCGCGTTCGCGGCGCCCACCTACCTGTTCGCCACCGGCATCTTCATCATGATCATCACCGGGCTGATCCGGCTGGCCGTCGGCAGCCGTCCGGTCGCCGAGAGCGCCCACTACGGCATCCACGCGCAGAGCGGCTACACGGCACTCGGCGCGCTGGCACTGATCTTCTTCGTGCTGCGCGCGTTCGCGTCCGGGTGTACGGCGCTGACCGGTGTCGAGGCGATCGCGAACGGCGTGCCGGCGTTCAAGCCGCCGAAGGCGCGCAACGCGCAGAAGACGCTGGTGGCGATGGGCGCCATCGCGATCACCATGCTGCTCGGCATCACCGTCCTCGCCGTGATCAGCAAGGTGCACATCACCGATCCGACGCTGAACAGCTGCAAGCTGATCGGGGTCAGCAACTGCGCGCACACGCCGCAGCGGACCGTGATCGCGCAGGTCGCGTCGGCCGTGCTCGGCGGGCACCATTCGTTCGGGTTCTTCTACATCCAGGCGACGACCGCGCTGATCCTGGTGCTCGCGGCGAACACCGCGTTCAACGGCTTCCCGCTGCTGGGCTCGATCCTCGCGCGCGACAAGAACCTGCCGACGCAGCTGCGCACGCGCGGCGACCGGCTCGCGTACAGCAACGGCATCGTCATGCTGGCCGTGGTTGCGGCCATCCTGATCGCGATCTACAAGGCGGACGTCACCCGGCTGATCCAGCTGTACATCATCGGCGTCTTCACATCGTTCACCCTGGGCCAGACCGGCATGGTGCGGCACTGGAACCGGGCACTGCGGGCCGAGCGGGATCCGTCCGAGCGTCGCCGCATGCAACGCTCGCGGTTGATCAACGGTTTCGGCGCCTCGCTGTCCGGCATCGTGCTGATCATCGTGATCATCACGAAGTTCACCAAGGGCGCCTACCTCGTACTGATCGCGATGCCGATCCTGTACGCGCTGATGCGTGCGATCAACAAGCACTACGAGCGGGTCGCGGCCGAGCTGGTCAGCGACGAGGTCGGCCTGACGCTCCCGCCGCGCAACCACGTGATCGTGCTGGTCTCCAAGGCGCACAAGCCGACGCTGCGCGCGCTGTCCTACGCCCGCGCGATGCGGCCGGACACGCTCACCGCGCTGACCGTTAACGTCGAGGACGACGAGACCCGTGGGCTGCTCGCCGAGTGGGAGCGGCACGACCTGCCGGTTCCGCTCACCGTGCTCGAGTCGCCGTACCGCGAGGTGACGCGTCCGATCATCGGCTACCTGAAGAAGCTGCGCGCCGAGAACCCACGCGACGTCGTGAGCGTGTTCATCCCGGAGTACGTCGTCGGGCACTGGTGGGAACAGCTGCTGCACAACCAGTCGGCGCTGCGGCTGAAGGGACGGCTGCTGTTCCTGCCCGGCGTCATGGTCACCAGCGTGCCGTGGCAGCTGGACTCGGCGGCCGTGCCCAGCGCCGGTCCGCAGCAGCCCGCCCGTACCGGCTGAGCCGATGGCGACGGGCGAACCGCTGACCGGCGCGCAGGTCGAGCTGGATGTCGGTGCTCCGGCGCACGGCGGGCACTGCGTGGCGCGGCTGGACGGACCGAACGGGCGCGTGGTGTTCGTGCGGCACGCGCTGCCCGGTGAACGGGTGCGGGCGGTCGTGACCGAGGACCACGGCTCGTACTGCCGCGCCGACGCCGTCGAGGTGCTGACCGCGTCGCCGGACCGGGTGCCCGCGCCGTGCCCGCACGCCGGACCCGGGCGCTGCGGCGGCTGCGACTGGCAGCATGCGAGCGCGGACGCCCAGCGCGAGCTCAAGGCCGCGGTGGTGCGCGAGCAGTTCGCGCGCGTGGCGAAGCTGGACGTATCCGGGCTGCTGCCCGGTGTCGAACCCCTGCCCGGCGGCCTGCTCGGCTGGCGCACCCGCATCACGTTCGCGGTCGACCGGGCCGGGCGTCCGGGCCTGCACCGGCACCGCTCGCACGAGGACGCGCTCATGGCCGCGTGCCCGCTCGGCGTGGCCGGCGTCGGCGACACGGACGCGCTGCACCGGCAGTGGCCGGGCGTCACGGGTGTGGAGGCGGTGCGTGGCGACGCGCCCGACGTCGCACTGCTCGCGCACCGGCCCGGTCGCCGCGGCCGCCAGGCCCGCGGCCGGCGCCCCCCGGACGTCGTCGAGCCGGTCGCGGGGCCCGAGACGGTCACCTACCGGGTCGGCCAGCGCGAGTTCACCGTCGACGCCGGCGGGTTCTGGCAGGTGCACCCGGCAGCGGCCGAGACGTTCAGCACCGCGCTGCTCGACGCGCTGGCGCCGCACCCGGGGGAGTCCGCGCTCGATCTCTTCAGCGGCGCCGGGCTGCTCACGGCCGCGCTGGCCGACGCGGTCGGCCCGACCGGGCGGGTGCTGGGTGTCGAGTCCTCGGCCGCGGCGGTCGCGAACGCGGCCACCAACCTGGCCGCGACCCCGTGGGCCACGGTCTCGTGCGGACGGGTCGACGCGGCGCTGGTCGGTGAGCTGGCCGCACAGCTCGGCGCCGGGCCGGACCTGGTCGTGCTCGACCCGCCGCGCGC
>DASRSS010000139.1:0-5004 GCA_035656335.1 Jatrophihabitantaceae bacterium
GCGGCGATGCCGGCCTTCTTCACACTCGGCCCGGTCTCGTTCAGCCGCTGCGCCGCATCGGCCTCGGACAGCGGATACAGCGCCCCGGCCAGCTCATCCAGCCCGGACCGCCGATGCACGTGCGGCGCGCCGCGCAGCGACCACACCAGCGCGAGCGGCCGGTCCGGACCGAACACGTCGGACGGCGGCGGCTCGGCCAGCCGCGCGTCCATCGCCAGCCGGGCCAGCTCGCCGGAGCTGTAGTCCTGCACGCCGATGTCGAGCACCGCGAGCCGCTCCGCGTTCGACGTCTCGCGGTGCAGCCCCTGGGCCTCGACGCGGTACGCGAGCACCTGGCGGCGCGAGATCTCCATACCGACAGTGTTCACGCAGACGCGGAGATGCAGAACGGGTGTCCGGCGGGGTCGAGCAGCACGCGCCAGCGGTCCGGCTCGGGCTGGTGCTCCGCCTTCGTCGCACCGATCTCCAGCATGGCGCGCTCGGCATCGTCCAGCTCGGACACCGACAGGTCCAGGTGGAACTGCTTCGGCGGCGTCCCGTCCGGCCAGTCCGGCGCCTGGTAGCCGTCAATGCGATAGGCGCCGATCCAGACGCCGCCGGGCGTCTCGACACCGACGAAGTTGTCCGACTCGTACGCCACCTTCCCGTCCAGTGCCTGCGCCCAGAACTGGGCGAGCTGCTGCGCGTCCGCGCAGTCCAGCGTCACCGACCACAGCTTGCCGATCGCCATCGTGTCGCTCCTTCGTCCTCGATCCGTCCGCGCCAGCATGGCAGCCAAACCTGTCAGCGAATGTCAGGTTTATCGGCGATACTCGACGCCGTGCGCGCGAGCCGGCTGCTGTCGATCCTGCTCATGCTGCACACCCGCGGACGAGTCAGCGCGCAGCAGCTCGCCGACGAGCTCGAGGTCTCGCTGCGCACGATCTACCGCGACGTCGACGCCCTGAACGGCGCCGGCATCCCGGTGTACGCGACCCGCGGCCGGGCCGGCGGTTTCCAGCTGCTGGACGGCTACCGCACCAGGCTCACCGGCCTGACCGCGGACGAGGCCGACGCGCTGTTCCTCGCCGGGCTGCCCGGAGCCGCTGCGGACCTCGGCCTCGGCTCGACGCTGGCGGCCACCCAGCTCAAGCTGCTCGCCGCGCTCCCACCCGAACTGCGCGAGCGGGCCGCCCGCATCCGGGACCGCTTCCACCTGGACGCGCCCGGCTGGCTGCGCGAGGCCGAGGAGCTGCCCAGCCTGGCGACCGTCGCCGACGCGGTGTGGACGCAGCACCGGCTGCACGTCCGGTACGAGCGCTCGAACCGCGCGGTCGTCGACCGGGTGCTGGAGCCGCTGGGTCTCGTCCTCAAGGCGGGCACCTGGTACCTGGTCGCGTCCGTCCCGGCGGACCATCGCGGCCCACGCACCTACCGCGTCTCGCGCGTTCACGCGGCCGCCGCCCTGGACGAATCCTTCGAGCGGCCAACGGGATTCGACCTCGAGGCGCACTGGGCCGGGTACCAGCGCGACTACGAGCAGCGCCTCTTCCACGACACCGCCACGATCCGGCTCAGCCCGGCCGGCCGGCAGCTGCTGTTCCTGATCGGCGCGGCCGCCGCGCGCGCCGGCCACGCCGCGATGTCCGAACCGGACGCGGACGGCTGGGCGACCACGACCGTCCCCACTGAGTCCGTCAAGCACGCCCACCATGCGCTGCTGCAACTCGGCGCGGACGTCGAGGTCGTGGCTCCCGCCGAACTGCGCGAGCTGGTCGCGGCGAGCGCTCGGGCGATGGTCGAGCGCTACGGCTGAGCGGGCGGGTCGCCGTCGGCCGGACCGCCGTCGTCGGTCCGGGTCGGCGCCTCGTCCGTGGCCGGATCGGCTTGCTGCGCAGGTGATTCGGTCTTCTTGTCCTGGACGGGGAAGCCGTCACGCACCTTGCGCATGTGCTTGGACATCGACTTGAACAGGAAGTAGCAGACCGCGCACAGAATCAGGATGATCGCCAGCCCCCACGGGCCGGACTTCGCCGCCTCGCCGGTCGGGCCCTTAGCCGCGAACTCGAGGGCGAACGCCGAAACCGTCACGTCTGCACCAGCTCCCGGACGCCCGCGAACAGGTCGTCCTCGGGGATCGTCGAGTCGACGAGCGAGCGGGCCAGCTCGAAGTCCTCAGTGGGCCACGCCTCGCGCTGGATGTCCAGCGGCACGGCGAAGAACCAGCCGTTCGGGTCGACCTGGGTCGCGTGCGCGAGCAGGGCCGCGTCCCGCCGCTCGAACCAGTCCGCGACGTTCACGCGCGTGGTGACCTTCGGCACCCGGAACTCACCGGCACGCTCCTGGAACCTCTTGCGGCGCTCCTCGAACGGGGACTCGATGCCGCGCTCGAGCAATGCGTTGTGCAGCGCGTCGAACCGCTCGAAGCTGAAACCGACGTCGTAGTACAGCTTCAGTGGCTGCCACGGCTCACCGGCGTCCGGGTACGCGTCCGGGTCGGGCGCCGCGTCGAACGCACCGACGCTGATCTCGTGGCACCGGATGTGGTCCGGGTGCGGATAGCCGCCGTTCTCGTCGTACGTCGTGATCACGTGCGGGCGGAAGCTGCGGATCTCCTTGACCAGCCGGTGCACGCCCTCCTCGATCGGGGTGAGCGCGAAGCACCCGTCGGGTAGCGGCGGCAGCGGATCGCCTTCGGGCAGGCCGGAATCGACGAAGCCCAACCAGTGCTGGCGGACACCGAGGATCTCCCGCGCCCGGTCCATCTCGGCGCGGCGGATCTCCGCCATCCGGGCCTCGATCTCGGGTCGGTCCTGCAGCGCGGGGTTCAGGATGCTGCCGCGCTCGCCGCCGGTACACGTCACGACCAGCACGTCGACGCCCTCGTCGACGTAGCGCGCCATCGTCGCGGCGCCCTTGCTGGACTCGTCGTCGGGGTGCGCGTGCACGGCCATCAGGCGCAGTGGTCCGGCGTCCACTAGTTACCGCCCTCGCGTCGGGTCTTCGTCACACCACTATTGTCCCCGACGCCACGGGCTCCCGCCGCCGCGGGTGGCCGCTGGTGGGGTCCGGGCGGCGCGACGGCGGGCCGCGCCACTTCGCCTCATCCTGGGTCCGGTGTTACGTTCGACGTTCGACCTTGTTCCGGAATCGAGTACCCGCTTGGAGCGATCCGTGTCCAATCCTGACGCGACCAACGTCACCTGGCTCACCCAGGAGGCCTACGACCGCCTGAAGCATGAGCTCGACGAGCTCATCGCGAACCGGCCGGTGATCGCCAAGGAGATCAACGACCGGCGCGAGGAGGGCGACCTCCGCGAGAACGGTGGCTACCAGGCCGCGCGCGAGGAACAGGGCAAGCAGGAGGGACGGATCCTGCAGCTGCAGGACACGCTGCGCCGCGCCAAGGTCGGCGAGGCTCCGCCGGACGACGGCGTCGCCGAGCCCGGCATGCTCGTCACCGTCCGCTACGAGGGCGACGACGACACCGAGACGTTCCTGCTCGGCTCGCGCGAGGAGGCCGAGACCGCGGGCGTGGCCGTGTACTCGCCGCAGTCCCCGATCGGGCGCGCGCTCAACGGCCGCCACGAGGGCGAGACCGTCGAGTACGAGACGCCGGCCGGCAAGACCATGAAAGTCGAGCTGATCAGCGCGAAGCCCTACACCGGCTGAGCTAATCGCCTGTCACAAGTGGCAGGACGCGATGGCTGATCGGGTTCGTCAGCGCGATCACCGTCGACGAGCGGACGATGTCTGCTGACTCGGTCAGCCGGTCGAGCACCCGCTGCAGGTCCTCGTGCGAGCCCGCGACCACGCGGCACAGCATGTCGCCCTGCCCGGTGATCGTGTGCACCTCGAGCACTTCCGGGATCGAGTTCAGGTGCGCCTGCACGGCGCGGCCGCGTCCCTGCCGGATCTCGAGCGTGACGAACGCGGTGACCGGATAGCCGAGCGCGGCCGGGTCCAGCGTTGGCGCGAACGAGGCGATCACGCCGCGCTGCACCAAACGGTCCAGCCGCGCCTGGACGGTGCCCCGCGCGACGCCGAGCCGCCGGGACAGCTCCAGCACGCCCACGCGGGGGGAGTCGTCCAGCTCGCGCAGCAGCCGCGCGTCCAACTCGTCGATCGGGCGCGCACGTCCGTTCGGGGTCACGGGGGACAGCCTCGCACAGTCGTTCCGCCCGCGCCGCTGGGTTTCCGGCGTCGCGGCCGCGCGGATTGCGATGGCGATGGTTGCGCGTGGGTCGTAGCGTCGAGCGGGTGAGCGTACCCACCATGAATGCCCCGACCGAGTCCACGCTCGGGGAGCTGCGCGCGTCCGGCCACGTGCAGCGCAGCGTCAAGACGGAGATCCGCGAGAACCTCATCGCCCGGCTGGCCGCAGGCGAACCGACCTTCCCCGGCATCGTCGGCTTCGACGAGACCGTGCTGCCCGAGGTCGAGCGCGCGCTGCTGGCCGGTCACGACATCGTGCTGCTCGGCGAGCGCGGCCAGGGCAAGACCCGGCTGATCCGCACCATCGTCGGACTGCTGGACGAGTGGACGCCGGCCGTCGCGGGCTGCGAGATCAACGATCACCCGTACACGCCGGTGTGTGGGCGCTGCCTCGCGCTGCTGGCGTCCGAGGGGGAGCTGACGCCGATCGTCTGGCGCCACCGCAGCGAGCGGTACGGCGAGAAGCTCGCCACGCCGGACACGTCCGTCGGCGACCTGATCGGCGACGTCGACCCGATCAAGGTCGCGCAGGGCCGCACGCTCGGCGACCCGGACACGATCCACTACGGGCTGGTGCCGCGGACCAACCGCGGCATCATCGCCGTCAACGAGCTGCCGGATCTCGCCGA
Organism: Jatrophihabitantaceae bacterium; assembly: GCA_035656335.1. Taxonomy (GTDB): domain Bacteria; phylum Actinomycetota; class Actinomycetes; order Mycobacteriales; family Jatrophihabitantaceae; genus DASRSS01. Next base: position 4,824 of record DASRSS010000139.1, read on the forward strand.
GCGCATCCAGGTCGCGCTGCTGAACGTGCTGGAGGAGCGCGACATCCAGGTGCGCGGCTACCAGCTGCGGCTGCCGCTGGACCTGCTGATGGTCGCGAGCGCCAACCCCGAGGACTACACCAACCGCGGGCGCATCATCACCCCGCTCAAGGACCGCTTCGGCGCCGAGGTGCGTACGCAC
>DASRSS010000140.1:0-3956 GCA_035656335.1 Jatrophihabitantaceae bacterium
GGCCTCCAGCGCGGTGAATCCGCCGATTCAGGACGTCCAGATGTCGGTGATCGGGCTCGTCCCGGCCGCGTGGCCGAGGGGCGCCAGCCGCTCGAGCGCCTCCACGGTGCGCAGCATCCGGTAGTGCGTGACGTGCTCGCCGTACCGGCCGGCCTTGACGTGCGCGCCGACGATGATCGTCGGGATCAGGTTGCCGTGCCCGGTGTCGTCCTCGTCCCAGGTCAGCACCAGCAGGCTGTTGTGGCTGCGCGCCCACGTCACGTAGCCGGACAGGTGTCGGCGCAGCCATTGATCGCCCTGCGTGATCGTCCCGTCGTGCATGTCGTGCGCCAGGTTCGGGATCACGAACGACAGCGTCGGCAACCGCGAGAAGTGCGTCCCGAACGCGGACAGCGGCTGGTTCACCGAGCCCGGCAGGTTCGCGAAATCCGTCCACGGGACGTGCTTGCGCGCGTACTCGCCGAGGCTGCAGCCGGGGTAGCCCGCGCGGGGCAGTCCCTCGGCGTAGCCGCGAAAGCTCTTGCCGGCGGCGCGCAGCTGGCTGCCGAGGTTCGCGCCGGAATAGGTGTGCGGGCACGAGTCGTCGGTCAGTCCGTGCTGCGAACCGGAGAACAGCGCGACGTAGTTCGGCTCGCTGGGATGCGTGATCGCGTACGAGCGGGTGAACGAGGCACCGATGCGCGCCAGGTGGTTGATGTACGGCGCCGACGAGCTGCCCAGGATGTTCGCGGCCGCGTGGTTCTCCTCCACCACGACGACAACGTGGGACGGACGCGGCAGGGCAGCCACCCGCGCCGCGTCGACGGCGCTGCTCGGGCTGGACGGCTTCGCAGCGGGACCGGGATTGGTCGGCTGCGTGCTCGTCGGGATGGTGTTCGCGGGCGGGGCCACCGTGGCCGGCGGGGACTGCTGGATGCCGCTGCCGCAGGCGGTGAGCACCAGGGACGCGGCCGCGGCGCCGGCAGCGAGGAGCCGGCGCGGACGAGCTGCGGTGTTGAGCAAATCCTGGCCCTTCGACGCGCGGGCGTTGCCTGCCGATTCTCTACCCGCGCCGCACCGACCGGTCACCTGACGGTCCGCCGTGGCGCCGTCGCACAACCCAGGGTGCAGACATACTATCGACTTTGTAGTTGATTACCGATCCCGTCCGGAGGGCCATGACCCCCACCGAGCTGCGACACCGGCTGCGCGAGCGAGGTGGACCGTTAGCCTGGTGCTGTGTTGGTTCCGGTCTCGCCTGCCTCGGGACCGGGGCACCGCTGCACTGGCCGCCGGCGATCGACGCCGGACTGGTCCTCCTCGCGTCGGGCGCGACCCTGCTGTGTCTCGGCCGCGACGGGGACGGCGGCCGGCGGGCGGACCGGCAATGATGGACCCCAACCCGACCCGCTCGTGTCGGCTCGGACGCAGATGACCAAGGGCAACGTGGCCTGCCTGGGATCGGAGAAATAGTGTCGCACTTCGCCGCCAGCTCTACTGGAGACGAACTCCTCGCGGAGCCGGGCCTTCCCGATGTCCGCGGCGCGCGGAGCGCGCGAACCGGGATCCTGGTGGTGACCGCCCACTTCCCGCCGATGGCCGGTGGCGTCGCGACGTTCACCGAGCAGTTCGTGCGGCGGTTGCCGAGCGAGCGCGTGGTGGTCCTGGCGCCGGACGTTCCCGGCGCGGCCGCCTACGACGCCGCGGCGCCGTTCCCCGTGTATCGCTACCAGCGCTCGCTGGTCGGCGACCTTGGCCTGTCGCGCCGGGTCGCGTCGCTCGTGAGCGATCACGACCTGGGCTTCGCCTGGATCACCGCGGCCGCCCCGCTCGCCGCGGTCGCGCCCGCGCTGCGCAAGGCCGGGATCGCGCGCATCGTCGCGTCCAGCCACGGGCAGGAGCTGGCCTGGGCACGGCTGCCGGTCACCCGGTCCGCGTTCGCCGCGGCCATGCGCTCGATCGACGTGCTCACCTATCTCGGTGACGTCACCCGCGGCGGGCTGACCAAGGCGATCGGCTCGCGGGCCGAGCTCGTGCACCTGCCCGGCGGCGTGGACGCGGACATCTACCGTCCCGAGATCGGCCGGGCGCTGATCCGCGACCGGCACCGACTCGGCGAGCGTCCGGTCGTCGTCAGCGTCTCGCGGCTGGTGACCCGAAAGGGTCACGACCGGCTGATCGACGCCTGGCAGCGGGTGCTGCGGGCCGTGCCGGACGCGGCCCTGCTCGTCGTCGGTGACGGCTCGGCCCGCCGCCGGCTCGAACGCCGTGCCGCGAAGCGGGGCCACGAGGAGAGCGTGATCTTCGCGGGCACCGTCCCGCCGAACGAGCTGCCCGCGCACCTGGCCGCCGGCGACGTGTTCGCGCTGCCGATCCGCGACCGCTGGGGCGGGCTGGAGACCGAGGGGCTGGGCCTGGCCGTGCTGGAGGCGTCCGCCGCGGGCCTGCCCGTCGTGGTCGGCCGTTCGGGCGGCACGCCGTCCGCGGTGCTGGACGGCACGACCGGCCATCTGGTCGACGGCAAGGACACCGACGGCATCGCCGACGCCGTGATCGGACTGCTCACCGACCGCTCGCGCGCGGTCGCGATGGGTGCCGCCGGCCGCGACTGGGTCAAGCGTGCCTGGAGCTGGGACATCCTGGCCGGCCGGCTGGCCGTGCAGTTCGAGGGCTGACCCGCCTCAGGACGCCCGTCCGCCCACCATCTCGGCGGAGTCGCGCTCGCGGCGGCTGCGGCGGCGGCCGACCGCGATGGACAGGTAGGCGATCGCGCCGATGGGCAGCGGCAGCCAGAAGTTCACCAGCCGCCAGTACAGCACCCCCAGCACGGCCACCGAGGACGACGTCCCGAACCCGGCCAGCAGCGGCACCAGCGACGTCTCGACGACACCGAGCCCGCCCGGACTGATCGGGATGGACGCGGCCACCTGACCGACGCAGAACGCGATCACCAGCAGCACCAGGTGCGGCGGGTCGCCGAACGCGCGCAGCGCCGCCCACAGCGCGAGCAGGTCGAACGCCCAGTTGAGCAGCGACCACAGCGACACGCGGGCCATCAATGCCTTGTGGCTCAACAGGATCGTCATCCGCTCGGACAGCGAGCCGACTACCCGCTCGATGCGCGCGGGCTCGATGCGGGGCAGCCGTCCGAGCGTCCCCCGCGCCAGCGCGGCGACGACTGACGGGCGGTGCGCGAGCAGGTAGCAGAACGCGATGATCAGTCCGGCGAGCACCGCGCCGGCGGCGGCGAGCCCGAGGTTGGTGACGGACGGGCCGTAGACGATCGTCTGCAGCAGCAGCGCGATGCTGAACACCAGCTCGAGCAGCAGGCTGGACAGCAGCGACTGCGAGACCTTCACGAAGCCGGCCTGGACGCCGTCGACGCCCTCCTCGCGCAGCAGCTCGTACCCCATCGCGGTGCCCGCGGCCCAGCCGACCGGCACGGCGTGGCTGAGCCCGATCGTGACCAGGTCCAGCCGCAGCACCCGAGGCCACTTGGGCCGCTCCGAACGGGTGATCAGGCTCCACGTGACCAGGCTGAACGCGACGAGCGAACCGAGCTCGCCCGCCAGCGACAGGATCAGCCAGCGCAGGCCGACCCGGCCGAGGTGCTGGGCGGGCTTGAGCGCGTCCGCCGTCTTCGGGCCGAGGAACAGCGCCGAGCCGGCGAGCACCACGATCAGCACGCCCCAGCGCAGCAGCCGCCAGCGGTTGCGGCGCAGCCGGTCGCGCCCCGTCATCGTGTGCCCATCGCAGCTCGTCGCGCGGTCAACGCCGCACGTAGACGGCCTCGGCGATCTCGACCAGCCCGTCGCCCCACGCGGCCAGGACGAGTGCCGCCGCCCAGCTGGCCAGCCCCGCGAGCAGGACGAGCACCACCGGCAGCCGGCGCCGCGGCAGCGGTGGCGCGAGCAGCGAGCGGACCCGGTCGGCGATCTGCGCGGCGCTGCCGTCCGCCGCGGCGAGCGCGGCAGTCG
>DASRSS010000141.1:0-8083 GCA_035656335.1 Jatrophihabitantaceae bacterium
TCGGTCTCATGTCGCCGCGTCTCGCCGAGCGTGGCGGTCGCCGCCGCAACGACGGGGTCGTCGTTCTCCATGCCGTTCTCCTTCGTGGTTCAAGCAACGACGCTGGCTCCACAGCCAGGGCGAGCCCTGGTCCTAGACCTCGGTGTCCTTCGGGGTCCGCGTTCTTACGCTGACCGTGCTCTGTTCGGTTTTCAGGTCGCCTGGGTCTGCGGCCGCGTGCTTGACACCCTGCGCGCCGTCCGGGGTGGCGCGTGTACGTAGCGGCAGTGCCGCGAATCCTTTCCGGGCGTGACGCCCTCCCATCTGTGGCGACGCGTTCACTGCGCGTCCGCACGCCGGCTTCGGACTGGCCCGCAAGATGCTCGGCTCGATGCAGCAGTCGGGGACGGGCCTGGTCGACCGCGCCGGCGTCGTCCGATACGTGGACGTCGTCACTGTGCCGACAGGTGGCTACTCGCACCGGGCGGGCCTGGCCGGGCGACGAGCTCGTCGCGGCGGCCCAGGGCGGCGACGCCGAATCGATCCGCGCGCTGCTCGACGCCTCGCGCCCGCGCGTGCATCGCTTCGCGCACCGTCCGCCTCACCGAGCAGGACGCGGAGGACGCCACCCAGGAAGCCTTGATCATCCTGTACCGGAAGATCGGCACACTGCGCGCGTCCGCGGCGCTGGCCTCCTGGATGTTCCGCATCGTGCGGAACGAATGCCTGCGCGCATCGCCAACGCCCGCCGGTACAAGCACGAGCCACTCGATCCGGTCACCGACGGTGCGCGGGGACCCAGCGCCGAGGCGAGGTGTTCGAGAGGCTGGAGGCCGAGCGTGCCGCGGCCGCTATCGCGGCGCTGCCGGAAGACCAGCGGCGCGTGCGTATCCTGCGGGGCGTGTACGGGTACGGCGGCAGGCAGGTCGCCGACAGCCTGGGGCTCAGCCTTGCCGCGATGAAATCGCGCCTGCATCGCGCGAGAACGTCCTTGCGGAAGGAGTTGCACGAGACCTCCAACCCGACGCGCCCTAGCGCTCGGAGCGCACCACGCGCAAGTAGCGGCCCTTCCGCGACGAGAGCCTTTGCGTATCGGCAAGTCGTGCCAACTAGGGGAGACTAGGAAGCATGCCGCAGCAGAGCGCCACCAGGAGCCGGGCCGTCCAGTTCGAGACGTTCGGCGGCCCTGCGCTTCTCAAGATCAACGACGTGCCCGTCCCGGCTGTCGGCCCGACGCAGCTTCGCGTCCGGGTCACCGCCGCGGGGCTGAATCCGATGGACTGGATCATGACCTCCGATCCGGAAACGGCCGCCCGTTTCGGTTTGAGCCTGCCGTGCGGTTTCGGCACCGACTACGCCGGCGTCGTAGACGAAATCGGCGAGGCCGTAACGGGTTTCGCCGTCGGTGACCGGGTGTTCGGCGGGGCGCTGTCACGGGCGGTCGCCGACCATGTGTTGATCGACGTTGGCGCGACGATCGCCGCCGGTGGCGACGTGCACCGGACACCAGACGGCGTCGACGACCGCACGGCCGCCACCTTGACCATCGCCGGTTGCACCGCCGCCGCCGCGCTCGATGTCGTCAGGCCCGGACCGGGTGACACGCTGCTCGTCGGCGGTGCCGCCGGCGGCGTCGGCGTGTTCGCCGTGCAGCTCGCCGTCCGCGCGGGTGCAGGGGTGATCGGAACGGGATCGGCATCGTCGGCGGAGGCGCTGCACTCGCTCGGCGCGGAACCGGTCACATACGGCGACGGTCTTGTTGATCGGGTTCGCGCGCTGGCGCCGGACGGTGTCACGGCCGCGATCGACCTGTTCGGGACGGACACGGCGCTGGCGGCGCGCGACCTCGGCGTCGCCGACGAACGCATCACGACGATCGCCGGACTGGTCGACGGGATCACGCCGGCGAACGGTGCCAACGCCGCACCGGGTGCGCTCGAGGAGATCGCCGACCTGGTCGCCGCGGGCGAGGTCCGGGTGCCGATCGCGACCACGTTCCCCGTCGAGCAGATCCGCGAGGCGGTCGAGCTCCAGGCGGGTAGGCATGTCCACGGCAAGATCGTCATCGAGCTCTGACCGCGCATGGAGACGCAGCCGTCGTGGCCCTCGGGGATCGCCGCGCTGGACGCGGTGATTGCGGAGGCGATCGGACGCGGCCATCGCAAGGATCCGGTCGCACCGCGTTCGGGCGGCCCGGCCGGCAACGCCCGGCTGACGTCGTGGGCGGGGCTGGCGCTGCTGGTCGTGATCGTCGCCGAACTGGTGACGCTGCTGAACGTCTCCGGCCTGATTCGCTGGCACGTCGGCATCGGCATCGTGCTGACCGTGCTGGCACTGCTGAAGACCGCGAGCACCGGCTGGCGCATCGTGCGCTACTACACCGGTGCCGCGACGTACGGCGCCGCCGGACCGCCGCCGACGGTGCTGCGACTGCTCGGTCCACTGGTCATCGTGTCGACGCTCGGCGTGCTCGGTTCGGGATACGCGCTGACCGTGATCGGGCAGCGCGCCAGCGAGAGCACCCTGTTCGCCGTTCTCGGCTACCGGGTCAGCCCGCTGACGCTGCACCAGGGCTTCTTCATCCTGTTCGCGGTCGTGACCGGGCTGCACCTGCTGGCGCGCTTCACGCCGGCCGCGCTGCTCGTCAGCGGCCGCGCCGCGCCTGCCGCGGTACCCGGCCGGCCGGGCCGGATCGTCGTGCTGGTCGCGACGGCGCTGGCCGGCCTCGTCGCCGTGCTGCTGCTGGTGCCCACGGTCAGCGGCTGGCACCGCCACGACCGGTTCCACGTCCGCACCGGCCACGGTTACGTGAGCAGGTAGCCGACCCGGCCGTCGCGCTGGAAACCTCCCGGACATCTTGCTCGGCGATACTGGGGACGTCACCAGCTCCGACGACGGGACGCAGCGATGACCTCCAGCCGGCACATTGCACTGGTTGCACACGACAACAAGAAGGCCGAGCTGCTCTCCTGGGCCGACTACAACCGGCTGACCCTGAGCCAGCACGTCCTCTACGCCACCGGCACCACCGGGACGATGCTGGAGTTCGAGCTGGGGCTGGCCGTCGCCCGGTTTCTGAGCGGGCCGGTCGGCGGCGACCAGCAGATCGGCTCGAAGATCGCCGAGGGCGTGCTGGACACGCTGATCTTCTTCTGGGACCCGCTCGAGCCGCAGCCGCACGACCCGGACGTGAAGGCGCTGCTGCGGCTGGCGACGGTATGGAACATCCCGGTCGCCATGAACCTCGCGACCGCGGACCTGCTGATCTCCTCGCCGCTGTTCGCGAACGGCTACCGCGGTGTCCGTCCGAGCCTCGGCGCGCGTGATCACCGCACCCTGCTGACCTGACGATCAGTCGCTGAAGCGGTAGCCCATGCCGGGCTCGGTGAGCAGATAGCGCGGTCGCGACGGATCGGGTTCGAGCTTGCGCCGCAACTGGGCGATGTACACCCGCAGGTAGTGGGTCTCGGTGTGGTACTCGGGGCCCCAGACCTGCTGCAGCAACTGTAAGCGGCTGACCAGGCGGCCCCGGTTGCGTGCGAGCGTCTCGAGCAGTTGCCATTCCGTCGGGGTGAGCCGAACCGGAGCGCCACTTGTCAGCCGGACGAGCTTGGCCTGCAGGTCAAGGCGGAAGTCGGCGGTCTCGATGACGGGGGCGCCGGTGCTGGCGGGGATCCGGCGCGTCGCGGCGCGCAGGCGGGCGAGCAACTCGTCCATGCCGAAGGGCTTGGTCACGTAGTCGTCCGCGCCGGCGTCGAGCGCCTCGACCTTCTGCGCCTCCTGATCGCGCGCCGACAGCACGATGATCGGCACGCTCGACCAGCCGCGAACGCCGCGAATCACGTCGGCGCCTTCCATGTCCGGCAGGCCGAGGTCGACGATCACCGCGTCGGGGTGTTCGCGCGCGACCGCGCTCAGCCCGGCGCCGCCGTCCCCGGCGGTCGCGACGCGGTAGTCGCGGGCCGACAGGTTGATGCGCAGCGCGCGCAGCAGGTCGGCGTCGTCGTCGATGACAAGGACGCTGGTCACGGCCGGCTCCGAGCCGGATGCCGCGCCGCTCGGGACACGGGCACGTCGACCCGCATCGTGAGGCCGCCGCCATCGGTGTCGAGAACGCTGAGCCGCGCGCCCATGGCCTCGGCAAAGCCTTTCGCGACCGCGAGGCCGAGCCCGACGCCGCCGGCGGGCCGGCGGTCACCGAGCTGCTGGAACGGCTCGAAGATCCGCTCGCGGTCGGCCGCCGGCACACCCTCGCCGTGGTCGATCACGCTGATCGCGACCGTCGACGGGCCGTCTACGCACTCGGCACGGACGCTCGGTGGACGCGCCGGCGGTGAGTACCGAAGCGCGTTCGCGAACAGGTTCGCCAGCACCCGTTCGAGCAGTACCGGGTCGGCGCAGACGAGGGGCAGGTCCTCGGGCACATCGACGATCAAGTGAGCGGCACCGTCCAGGCCGCGGGCCGCGAGCGGGACGATCTCGTCCAGCGCCACCGAGCGGATGAACGGCTCGACGGCGCCGGTGTGGATCCGGCTCATGTCGAGCAGGTTCGCGATCAGCGCGGTGAGCCGATCGGCACCGTCTTCGATCGTCGCGAGCAGGGCGTCCCGGTCGGCGTCCGTCCAGGTGATGTCGTGTTGCCGCAACGTGCTCACCGACGCCTTGACCGACGCGAGCGGTGTACGCAGGTCGTGGCTCACCGCGGCGAGCAACGCCGTCCGCATCCGGTTCGCCGCCGACAGTGCCTCGCTCTGTTCGGCCTGGATCCGCAGCCGGTGTCGCACGCGGGCCGCGGCGGCCTGCGCGGCGAACCCGTCGAGCACCCGGTCGCCGACCGCGCCGGGTTCGACCTGCACGACCAGGCGCAGCGTCGCTCCGGCGGGGAGAACGGTCGTCGCGCCGCCGTCGGATGCGCCGGCACTGGCCAGCAGGATCCAGCCGTCGTCGGCGCGCTCCTCTAACCGCGCAGCCAGGCCGAGCGTGTCGTGCAGATGGTCGAGGACGGCCTGCGGGCTGTCGTCGCCGGCGAGCACGGTGCGCGCGAGACCGAGGAGGACGTCGGCTTCGGCGGCCCGCGCGGCCGCGAGCGCGCCGGCACGGGCCGCGCGGTGCACGACCGCGCTGACGGTGACGGCGGTGGCGATGAACAGGCACAGCGCCAACACGTTCGTGGGCGCGTCGACGTTCCAGGTGTGCAGCGGCGGGGTGAAGTACCAGTTGAGCAGCAACCCGGCCGCGAGCGCGGCGAGGACGGACGGCCACAGCCCGCCGACGAGCGTCACCAGCACGACCACGAGCAGGTAGAGCAGCAGCTCGTCGACGAGTTCGAGCCGTCCGTGCGCGAAGTTCAGGACTGCGGTCAGGCCGGGCAGGGCCAGGGCGGCCAGCAGCATGCCCAGGACCAGGCGGCGGCGGCCGACCCCGACGGTACGGCGCGCCGGCTTGCGCAGCAGCGTCGATCGCAGGACGTCCGAACGTACGACCACGCGTCAAGTGTGGTCCCTTCGCCGAGCACGTCGAGCCGCTGCCGGGATCTTTACGGAATCCTTGCGGTCGGCGCCCGGTCCTTGACGGTTTCGCGGCGGATTTGCGCTCCGGCGCTGGCTACCGTCGCACCACGTGAGCGCAACCGAGGTCGTCAAACGGGTTCTCGTCGGGCATCCACTGCGCAGTCGGCAACTGCACGAGACCCTGCTGCCGAAGTGGCTGGCGCTGCCGGTGTTCGCGTCCGACCCGCTGTCGTCGGTGGCGTACGCGACCGAACAGATCGTGTTGGTGCTCGCGGCGGGCGGCGCAACCTATCTGGCCTTCGCCAAGTGGGTCGCGGCGGGGATCGTCGCGCTGCTGGTGATCGTGGTGCTGTCCTATCGCCAGACCTGCCGCGCCTACCCGAACGGCGGCGGCGCGTTCGCGGTGAGCCTGGACAACTTCGGTGAGAACGCCGCGCTCGTCGCGGCGGCCGCGCTCCTGGTCGACTACGTGATGACGGTGGCTGTCTCCGTGGCCAGCGGGGTCGTCGGCATCACCAGCGCCGCGCCGAGCCTGCAACCACACGCGGTGGCGCTGTCGGTCGGCTGCGTGGTTGTGCTGCTGCTCGCCAACCTGCGCGGTCTTAAGGAGTCCGGGCGGATGTTCGCCGTGCCGACCTACGCGTTCGTGTCCCTGACGTTCCTGATGTTCGCCGTCGCGGCGATCAAGGCAGCGACCGGAGACCTGCCGACAGCGGCCACGGCGGCCGAGCAGTTGCACCGCACCGCCCGTGTCGGGGGACTGCTCACCCTCGTGCTCCTGGCCCGCGCGTTCGCGTCCGGCTGCACGGCGCTGACCGGTGTCGAAGCGATCAGCAACGGCGTGCCCGCGTTCCGTCCGCCCAAGCCGCGCAACGCCGCGAACACGCTGGCAATCATGGGCGTGCTGTCGGTGAGCATGTTCGCCGGCATCACCGTGCTCGCCCTGCACGTGGACGCGCGGGCGCAGCCCAATGGGAATCCGTCGGTCATCTCGCAGGTCGCCGCCGTGACGTTCGGATCGCACGCTGCGTTGTTCTATCTCTACCAGGCAGCCACGGCGGGCATCCTGGTCCTCGCGGCGAACACGGCGTTCAACGGCTTCCCGGTCCTGTCCTCGATCCTCGCGCAACACAGCTATCTGCCCAGGCAGATGCACAACCGCGGCGACCGGCTCGTGTTCAGCAACGGAATCATCCTGCTCTGCGGCTTCACGGTCGCGTTGCTGATCGGTTTCCATGCCGACGTCGACCAGCTGATCCACCTCTACATCATCGGCGTGTTCACCAGCTTCACGCTCAGCCAGGCCGGCATGGTCCGGCACTGGAACCGCGCTCTCCGACTGACACCGCGCGGCGATCGCCAGATGCAGCTCGCGCGGATCGTAAATTTGATCGGTGCGCTCGCCACCGCTGCCGTGCTCGTGATCGTCGTCGGCACGAAGTTCCTGCAGGGTGCCTGGATCGCCATCCTCGCGATGGGGCTGGTGTTCGCGCTGATGAAGGCGATCCGGCGCCACTACAGCCGGGTGGCGACCGAGCTGGACGTGGCGATGAGCCTGAAGCCGGTGCTTCCCGCGCGCAACCACGCGGTCCTGCTCGTCTCACATCTACACCTGCCGACGCTGCGCGCGATCGCCTACGCGAAGGCGACCCGTCCGGACAGCATCGTGGCGGTCACCATCCAGGTCGACGAGGACGACACCGCGCAGCTGCTCGACCGCTGGCAGAGCCAGGAGATCGACATCCCGCTGGTCGTTCTCGAATCCCCGTACCGGGAGATCACCCGACCGTTGCTGGAGTACCTCAGGCAGCGGCGGCGCGACCACCCACACGACGTCGTCACGGTGTTCGTGCCCGAGTACGTCGTCGGACGGTGGTGGGAGCAGTTCCTGCACAACCAGAGCGCGCTGCGCCTGAAGGGCCGGTTGCTGTTCGAACCGGGCGTGATGCTCACGAGCGTGCCGTGGCAACTGCGTTCGGACGGAGCCCAACCGCTGCTCAGCGGCCCGACTCATCCGGCGGGCCTGTCCCGCTGACCGTCAGCCGTGCGGGCAGGTGCGGACGGTAGGCGACGGGCGTCCAGACGGCGATGGTCTTGGGCTTGAGGCGGGCGCCGAGCCGGGCGTAGAAGCGTTGCGCGCGAAGGTTGTCTGCCTCGACGCCCCACCGGACGGGCAGGTTGCGCGCTGCGGCCGTCGCCGCGATCGCGGTCATCAGCGCCCGGCCGACGCCGGCATCGCGATGCCCCGGACGCACGTAGAGGTCGTCGAGCGCAATGAGGTCGCCACCGGTCCAGAGGTGCAACTGCGCGACTGCCGAGACGTAGCCGACGGCGGCGCCGCCATGCTCGGCGACGAAGACGATGACATCGTCCCGGCCCAGCAGCGTGCGCCATCGGTCCGGCTCGACGTCGACCGCGCCGACGCCCTCCTCCGCCGCGATCTCGCGCATCATCTCGTGGACGACGTCGCTGTCGTGCGGGCCGGCACGCCGAATGCGGACCGCGCAGTTCATGCCGGCACTCCCGTCGGCTCGTCGGCCGCAGTTCGCGCGGGGGTCCGGTAGACGGTGTCGCGCGTCGCATGCAGTTGCTCG
>DASRSS010000142.1:0-14455 GCA_035656335.1 Jatrophihabitantaceae bacterium
AATCCGCCGATTCAGCGAGTCAGTAGGGGTACCAGAGCCGGACGGTCACCGGGTTGTGGTCCGACGGCATGACGCCGACGAACTTGCCGTGCGACAGGGTCAGATCGACGGCGTGGGACTCCACGCCGACGCCGTTCGGGACGAACACGCGGTCGACCATGGAATGCGCCTTCGGCGGCGTGCGCAAGTACTGGTTCTGGCTGTTGTACTTGTCGTTGACCAGATGCGCCGCGACGTCGTGCGCGTCCGTCATGTGCGCCTGCGCCATGGCCACGCCCGGGCCGTCCGGATGGTGGTTGACCGGCTCGGAGTTGAAGTCGCCGGCGTACACGAGCGGCAGGCCGGCGCTCTTCGCCAGGCTCTGCGCCTGGGAGATCAGCGTGTGCGTCTCCTTCTCGCGCGTGTTGTCGGCGGTGACGCCGCGCGTCGGGATCGTGTGCGTGCAGACCACGATCACCCGCGCGCCGGTCGCGCGGTTCTGCAGCTCCTGGTAGACGCCCCAGTGGTTGTCGCCGATGGACCAGTGGCCGCCGGAACCGACCGCCCGCCAGTCTGCGGTCTTGTAGAGGATGTAGTCGCCCAGCCGCCGGTAGTGGTGCTGGCTCGGCGGGATCTCGGTCTCGGCGAGCGAGTAGTCGCCGAGCGCGTGCTGCAGCGCGTCCACCTGCCGGGTGCCACCCAGCCCCTCCGGCGTGCCGACCCACGCGGCGGCCTCTTCGACGGCGATGACGTCCGGGTCGGCCTTCTGGATCAGGGCGACCGCGGCCGGCTGCCGTGCGGTCCACTCCGGGATCGTCTGCCCGCCCTCGGACGTGCCGGCGAGCGTGTTCTCGAGGACGTTGTACGTCATCAGCGTCATCGGCTGCTGCGCCACCTGCGCGACGGCCGTGACCTGCCCCGTCCACGACGACGGCGTGTGCTGCGTCAGCGCGCGCACCCGGAAGTAGTAGCGCCGGCCCTTGGTGAGGCCGAACGGGGTGTACTGCGTGGTGCTCCGGCCGCGGACGGTGACGACCTGCCGTCCGGCCGTCATGGCCGAGTCGGTCGCCCACTCGATCTGGAACCCGGTCACCGACCGGCTCCGCCAGGTCAGGTACGTCCCGCTCGCCCCGGCGTGCGCCTGCAGCGACGTCGGCGTGGCCGGCCGCAGCCCCACCGACTGCCAGCTCGGCGGCTCCCACCGGTGCGAAGGACCGTTGAACGCCTCCACCCGGTAGTAGTACGGCTTGGACGTGTAGGGGAGCCCGCGGACCGTCACGTGCCGCGACGCGGTGAGGTGGCTGCGGTACGCCTTCTTGACCTTGTCGCCGAACAGGTCGGCGTGCACGGTCGAGGCGTAGAGGACGTAGCCGCGCGCACGCGCAGTGGGACGCACCGCCACCGTGAACGCCGACGACGACACGCTGACAATGCTCGCGACGTGCGGCGTGTCAGGGGCCGAGGCGTTCGCGGCGGGCGCGAGCCCGATCGAGCCGAGCGCGGCCAGGCCGGCGACCGACAGGGCGACGGCTGCGCGGCGCGCGCGGCGGGAGCGGTGGCAAGAGGGCATGCAGGGTCCTTCGGCGATCGGCACGGCTGTACTTTCTATCGCCCAGCGACACGGAATCGTGAATTCGCGAGACGAACCCCACTCAGCGAGCCGGCAGGGCGCCCCGGGGCTGTCGCCCGAGGCAATTCAGATCAGCTAAGTGGGCAAGGGGGGAGTTGAACCCCCACGTCCTTTCGGACACACGGACCTGAACCGTGCGCGTCTGCCATTCCGCCACTTGCCCGGGCCGATGTCGGCACAAGAGGCCGCCACCGATGACAACGCGCAACGGTAGCACGATCCACAGCGGCGTCTGCCGGGCCCTCAGGCCTCCCCGGCTAGACTCGGCTCCGGTCGCGTGAGCAGTCCGATGCAGTCACGCGCCATCCGCATGCCCGCCGGAGGAGGTAGCCCGTGAGCTTGGCGCAGCGCTTCGAGCGCCGACTCGAGGGCCTCGTGGGCGGCGCGTTCGCCCGGGTCTTCAAGGGACAGGTCGAGCCCGTCGAGATCGGCTCGGCGTTGCAGCGCGAGGCCGTCGACAAGAAGAGCGTCATGGGCAACGGCCAGGTGATGTGCCCGAACCGCTACCGCGTCACGCTGGCGCCGTCCGACTTCGAGCGGCTCGAGCCGTGGGAGCAGCAACTGACGAACTCGCTCGCCGAGCTGCTGCAGGACTACCTGGACGAGAACCAGTGGTCGACGATCGGCGACATCGAGGTCTACCTGGCCCGCGACGACGAGCTGCACACCGGTGTGTTCGGCGTCGCCTCGCGGATGGAGGCAGCCGCCCCGCCGCGCAGGCGCCCGCACGATTCGCTGTCCATGCCGGTCGTGCCGGGCGTGCCGGCCGGCGAGTACCCGCCGCCGGCACCGCAGCCGCAGTACGTCCCGCCCCAGCCGCAGTACGCGCCGCCGCCGCGCCCGGAGCAGCCGCAGCACTACGCCCCGCCGCCGCGCAGCCACGGCGACAGCCGGGCCGCGGCCGCGGTGGTGATCGACCAGACCAACGAGCGCTTCGAGCTGCGCATGGGCAGCAACATCATCGGACGCGGCAGCGACGCCGATCTGCAGCTGCTCGACCAGGGGATCTCGCGCCGCCACCTGGACATCCAGTTCGACGGCAACTTCGCCACCGCCTACGACCTCGGCTCGACGAACGGCACGGCGGTGAACGGGCACGAGGTCGGCAGCCAGGTGCTGCGGCACGGCGACGTCATCCGCCTCGGCCACACCCGGCTGGTCTTCCACCAGGATCGAGCGTGAATCGCTCCGACGGGCTCGTCGGGACGGCGGTGGTGGCGCCATGAACTCCGCACTCGCGCTGCAGCTGATGCGCTTCGGGTTCCTCGCCCTGCTCTGGTTGTTCGTGTTCGTCGCGATCCGCGTCGTGCGCACGGACCTGCGCACCGCCGGCCAGGCGCGCATCGCCACGCCGCCGGCGCGCAAGGGCCGCGCGCAGCAACGGTCCGCGGCGCCCGCGCGCGGGCCGTCCCAGCTGATCGTGACCGAGGGCGGCCTGAAGGGCACCCGCATCGGGCTCACCGGAGCGCCGGTACTGATCGGCCGGGCGGACGACTCGACACTCGTGCTCACCGACGACTACGCCAGCACCCGGCACGCGCGCATCACGCTGCAGGACGGCATGTGGATCGTCGAGGACCTCGGCTCCACCAACGGCACCTATCTGGGCCAGCGCAAGCTGGACGGACCCGTCCCCCTCGAGATCGGCGTCCCGCTGCGCATCGGCAAGACGGTGCTGGAGCTGCGCTAGTGGCTCTCATCCTGAAGTACGCCGTCCGCTCCGACCTCGGTCTGGTGCGCGGCAACAACGAGGACTCGGTGTACGCCGGTCCCCGACTGCTCGCCGTCGCCGACGGCATGGGCGGGCACGCGGCCGGCGAGGTCGCTAGCAAGATCGTCATCGGGACGCTGGAGAGCCTGGACGAGGACCGCTCGCTCGGTGACCTGATGGCCGCGCTGCGCGAAGCCGTGCTGGACGCGAACCAGCGCATCGCCGACGCCGTCGAGAAGAACCCCGACCTTGACGGCATGGGCACCACGCTCACCGCGCTGCGCTTCGTCGGCAACCGCGTGGGCCTCGTCCACGTCGGGGACTCGCGCGGCTACCTGCTGCGCGGCGGCCTGCTCACGCAGATCACCCACGACGACACCTACGTCCAATACCTCGTCGACACCGGCAAGATCACCGCGGAGGAGGCGAAGGACCACCCGCGCAAGTCGGTGATCCTGCGTGCGATGCGCGGCGCGGACGTCGACCCGGACGTGTCGATTCGCGAGGTGCGCGAAGGCGATCGCTATCTGCTGTGCAGCGATGGACTGTCCGACGTCGTCTCCGCCGAGACGATCGCCGAGACGCTGAACCTGCCCGATCCGCAGGAGTGCGCCGACCGGCTCGTCGAGCTGACGCTCCGCGGCGGCGCGCCGGACAACGTCACCGTGATCGTCGCCGACGTCGTCCAGGCGCGGGTCGGCGAACTCGTCAACGACGTGCCGGTGATCGCCGGCGCGTTCGTGGACCCGTCCGCCGCGGACGTCCCGGGCACGGACACGCCGGCCGAGCGCGCCGCGGCGATCTCCCGCCCGCGCCTGCCCACCCGCTCCGCGCCCGACGAGCCGAAGCGTCGCCGCCGCTGGCGCACCCCGCTGCTGATCGTGGCCGTGCTCGTCGTGATCGCGGCGGCGCTCACCGGCGTCTACGCGTGGACGCAGACGTACTACTTCGTCGGCCGGGACGGTTCCGAGGTCGCGATCTTCCACGGCGTGAACACCGCCTTCGGCCCGCTGAAGTTCTACGAGGTGGACGAGAACACCGGCCTGAAGCTGAACGAGCTCGAACAGTCGTCGCGCTCCCAGGTGAAGAACGGCATCACCGCGCACAACAAGAAGGACGCCCGCCAGATCGTCGACCGGCTGCGCAGCGATCACCTGCTGCCGCTGTGCCAGACGCTGACCAGCAGCGCACCGGCGACCTCGTCCAGCAGCACCCCGACCAGCACGCCGACGAGCGGCACCACGCGGACGAGCTCCCACAGCACCGCGCGCTCGGCCGCCACGCATTCGGCCGCCACGCATTCCACGGCCACGCATTCCACCGCGAGCAGCACGCCGACCACGTCCGCTCCGCCGACCGGGTCCGTCACGCACAATCCGGTGCCGGGCGTCGACTGCCGGACCACGCCATGAGCACGTTGAGCCCGTTGCTGCGGGTGCCCAAGCGCCGCGGTGTCGAACTGCTGATGCTGCTGTTCGCGGTCGCCATCGTGGTCGCGGCCGAGGGCGTCGTGGAGGCCACCCGCGATGGACACCTGTCCAGCCGGCTGATCACCTACGGCGCGGTGCCGGTCGTCGTCGGCCTGGTGACGCACCTGGTGATCCGCAAGGTCGCGCCGTACGCCGACCCGTTGCTGCTGCCGATCGTGGTGCTGCTGAACGGGCTGGGCCTGGTGATGATCCATCGCCTCGACCTCGGCCTGGCGCAGCAGGCGCGCCAGAACGGCGGGACGTTCAACGATCCCGCGGCCCCGACCCAGGTCGTGTGGACGGCGCTGGGCGTCGCGGTGTTCATCGCGCTGATCGTGATCGTTCGCGATCACCGCACGCTGCAGCGCTACTCGTACACGCTCGCGCTCGCCGGACTGATCCTGCTGATCCTGCCGTCCGTGCTGCCCGCACGGTTCAGCGAGGTGAACGGCGCGCGCATCTGGATCCGCGTCGCCGGCTTCTCGATCCAGCCGGGCGAGTTCGCCAAGATCCTGCTGACGATCTTCGGCGCCGCGTACCTGGTGGCCAAGCGCGACGTGCTCTCGCTGGCCGGCCGGCGCGTCGGCGCCAAGATCGGCTCCCGGTTCATCGGCCTGGACCTGCCGCGCGGACGCGACTTCGGCCCGCTGCTGCTCGCCTGGCTCGTCTGCATCGGCGTGCTCGTGCGCGGGCACGACCTCGGCACGTCGCTGATGTTCTTCGGGCTGTTCATCGTGCTGCTGTACGCCGCGACCGAGCGCGCCAGCTGGGTGTTCGTCGGCCTGGCGCTGTTCGCCGTCGGCGCGTACGTCGCCTACCAGCTGTTCGGCACCGTGCAGACCCGCGTCGAGGTGTGGCTGCACCCGTTCGCCCAGCTGACCCAGGCGCAGATCAACGCGGGCATCGACCCCTACTACCAGCTCAAGCAGTCGCTGTACGGGCTCGGCACGGGCGGCATCTTCGGCAGCGGCCTGGGCAACGGGCACCCGGAGCTGGTGCCGCTGCCGTCCACCGACTACATCATCTCCTCGTTCGGCGAGGAGCTCGGTCTGTTCGGGCTGATCGGACTGCTCGTGCTGTACGTGCTGTTCGTGGTGCGCGGGCTGTCCGCGGCGCTCGCCGTGCGGGACGCGTTCGGCAAGCTGCTCGCCACCGGCCTGTCGTTCCTGTTCGCGCTGCAACTGTTCGTCGTCGTCGCCGGTGTCACCAGGCTGCTGCCTGAGACCGGGCTGACCACGCCTTTCCTGTCCTACGGCGGCTCGTCTTTGATCGGCAGCTACGCCCTGCTCGCCCTGCTGCTGCGGATCTCCGACGCCGCTCGCCGCCCGGCCACGACGCCGCCGGCGAAGGCAGTGAAATCCGAGGCGGTGACCACCAGTTGAACAGGCCGATCCGCAAGATCGCGGCCGCGCTCGCCGTGCTGTTCGCCGCGATCTTTCTGAACCTCAACTACGTGCAGGTGGTCAAGGGCAGCGACTACCGCAACGCCGCCGGCAACAAGCGCGTGCTGCTGAACGAGTACGCCAGCCCGCGCGGAGCCATCGTCGTGCAGGGCACGAACATCGCCGTCAGCAAGCAGACCGACGACGAGCTGAAGTACCTGCGCAAGTACCCGGACGGCCCGGTCTACGCGCCGGTCACCGGCTACTACTCGTACGTGTACGGCCGCAGCGGCATCGAACAGGCCGAGGACGACGTGCTGTCCGGCAACGACCCGCGCCTGTTCGGCACGCAGCTGTCCAGCCTGCTCACCGGACGGAACCCCAAGGGCGGCAGCGTCGAGCTGACGCTGAACAAGGCTGCGCAACGGGCTGCGTACAACGCGATGAAGGACTCGTCCGGCAAGATGCGCCGCGGCGCCGTCGTCGCGCTCGACCCGACTACAGGCGCGATCCTCGCGCTGGTGTCCACGCCGTCCTACGACCCGAGCGTGCTCAGCTCGCACAACGCGAACGCGATCACGCGCGCGTGGCAGAACCTGAACAACCGCCGCTCGCAGCCGATGCTCGACCGCGCGCTGCGGCAGCTGTACCCACCGGGTTCCACGTTCAAGGTGATCGTCTCGGCGGCCGCGCTGAAGAACGGCTACAAGCCGGACACCAAGGTGTTCGCGCCGGTCGGCTACTGGCCGTTCCAGCCGAAGAAGACGTCTGCCTGCCCGAGCAACGCGGCGTCGTCGTGCGTGCAGAACTTCGAGGGCGAGAGTTGCGCGAGCGGCACCCAGGCCACGCTGGAGTTCGCGCTGGCCAAGTCGTGCAACACGGCGTTCGCGGCGCTGGCCGTCAACAGGATCGGCGGAAGCAAGATCGCCGACATGGCCAAGGCATTCGGGTTCGCCACGCCGTACTCCGACACGAACAACCCGCCGGACTTCTGCGACCCGCCCGCGCTCGAGATCCCGCTACCGGTCTGCAGCTCGACGGTCGGCAGCGCCGGTGACCTGGACGACCCGGGCAGCCTGTCGCACACCGCGTTCGGTCAGCAGGACGCGAAGATGACGCCGCTGCAGGCCGCGATGATCTCGTCCGCGGTGGCGAACGACGGCGTCCTGATGAAGCCGTACCTCGTCGCCCGCGAGCTGAGCCCGAACCTGTCCACGTTGAGCAGGACGCAGCCGTCGCAGCTGAGCCAGGTGCTGAGCCCGGACCTCGACGCGCAGCTGCAGCAGATGATGGAATCGGTCGTCACCGCGCCGGAGGGCACCGGTGGACCGGCCGCGATCACCGACATCCCCGGCGTGACCGTCGGGGGCAAGACCGGCACGGCCGACACCGGCCTGTACAGCAAGAGCGCGAAGACGCAGCCGGACGCGTGGTTCACCGGCTTCGCGCTGAAGAACGGAGAGGCCAAGATCGCCGTCGCGGTGATCCTGGAGAACGCCGGCGTCAGCGGCGACGAGGTCACCGGCGGCCTGGCCGCCGCGCCGGTCGCCAAAGCCGTCATGGAGGCCTACCTGAAGTCGGGTGGGGGACACTAGTGCGCGCACAACCAACGAGCGAGGAAAACTGATGAGTCAACCCCGACTGGTCGGCGGCCGTTACGAGCTCGGCGAGCTCATCGGCTACGGCGGCATGGCCGAGGTGCACCGCGGCCGTGATGTGCGCCTCGGACGCGACGTCGCGATCAAGGTGCTGCGTGCCGACCTCGCGCGCGATCCGTCGTTCCTCAACCGGTTCCGGCGCGAGGCCCAAGCCGCGGCCGGCCTGAACCACCCGTCCATCGTGTCGGTCTACGACACCGGCGAGGACGTCGGCCCGGACGGCACCAGCCAGCCGTACATCGTGATGGAGTTCGTCGAGGGACGCACGCTGCGCGACGTGCTCAAGGCCGAGGGCCGGCTGCCCGCGCGCCGCGTGATGGAGATCGGCGCGGACATCTGCGCCGCGCTGGACTTCAGCCACCGCAACGGGATCGTGCACCGCGACATCAAGCCGGCCAACGTGATGATCACGCCCGCCGGTGCCGTCAAGGTGATGGACTTCGGCATCGCGCGTGCCGTCGCGGACAACTCGGCGACCGTCACGCAGACCGCGAACGTGATCGGCACCGCGCAGTACCTCTCGCCCGAGCAGGCGCGTGGCGAGAGCGTCGACGCCCGCTCCGACGTCTACTCGACCGGCTGCCTGCTGTACGAGCTCGCCACGGGAGTCCCGCCGTTCCAAGGCGATTCGCCGGTCGCCGTCGCGTACCAGCACGTGCGCGAGAACGCGCCGGTGCCGTCCGCGCGCAACCCCGAGGTGCCGCGCACGCTCGACTCGATCGTGATGAAGGCGCTGGCGAAGAATCAGCTGAACCGCTACCAGTCGGCCGGCGACATGCGCAGCGACCTGCAGCGCGCGCTGGCCAACCAGCCGGTCACGGCCGAGGCCGTCATGACCGACGCCGAGCGCACCCAGTTCATCGCGCGCACTCCCGTCCCGCCGGTCGCGCTCCCGCACCGCGACGTGGACGAGCCGATCGACGACGGCCACCACCGGCGCACCGGTCTGCTCTGGCTGGCGATCGTGATCGCGATGCTGGTGGTGATCGGCGGCGTCGTCGCGGTGATCCTGGTGAGCAAGGGCCAGAACAACGGCAAGCCCAAGGTCGCCATCCCGACCGGTGTCGTCGGCGAGCAGCCCGCCCAGGCCAAGGCGCAGTTCACCGCCGCCAAGCTCAAGCTCGTGCCCGACCCGGCCGGCGCGACGACCAACGGTCCCTGCGCGGACGGCTCCACGCCGAGCACAGAAGGCGTGGTCTGCACGCTGTTCCAGAACAGCCAGCCTGTCCACGAGGGCGACCAGGTCGTCCAGAACTCGACCGTCTACTACCAGACGTACGTCCAGAAGAAGGTGTCCGTCCCGCCGGTCACCGGGCTGTCCTGGAACGACGCCGCGACCCAGATCCACAAGCTGGGCCTGAACCCGGTGAAGAAGGCGGTGAACGCCGGCGGCACGGCCAACCAGGTCGTCGCGCAGGACCCGGAGCAGTTCACCACCGTCACGCCCGGCTCGAACGTCACCCTGTCCGTCACCACCGGCAAGTACCGGCTGCCGGACGTGACGGGCATGAAGGTCGCCGACGCCGAGAACAAGCTGTACGGCAAGTTCAACAACATCGACGACACCCAGACCCGCGTCACCAGCGACCAGTCCAAGGATCAGACGGTCGCGGAGGAGTCGCCGCAGCCCGGCAAGGCGTACGACCCGAGCACCAAGATCACGCTGATCGTCTACAAGTTCCAGCAGACGACGCCGACCTGCTCGTCCGGCGGCTCGCTGCCGTCCGGCGGTGCGAGCGCGCCGGCCAGCGGCCTGCCGTCCGGCGGGACGACGGGCGTGCCCTCGACCGGGTCCGCGCTGCCGCCCTGCACCACCCCGTAACCCCGCTGATCAAGAGCGGTTCTCGGCCGCTGTTGCTCACGGGGTGGCGGGCGGCTCCAGCGGGAGGACGACCAGCGCCTGCAGGCCGGGCTGGCCGCCGGGACGGTCGGTGAGCCGGACGCTGCCGCCGTGCGCGCGCGCCAGGTCGCGCACGATCGGTAGCCCGAGGCCGGTGCCGCCCGACTCGCGCGCCCGGGACTCCTCGATCCGGTAGAAGCGGTCGAACACCCGCTCGCGCTCGGCGGGCGCGATGCCCGGGCCGTCGTCGGTCACGGTCAGGCGCACGATCGGCCGTCCGGCCAGCCGGCCGCGGCGCAGCTCCACCCGCACCTCGCTGCGGGCGTATCGCACCGCGTTGTCGATCAGGTTCACGATCACCCGGTGCAGCCCGTCGGGATCGCCGTGCAGCACGATCTCCCTGCTCGGCCCGGACGGTTCGACGACCGTGACGGGGACGCGCGCGTGGGCGTACCCGCTCACCACGCGGTCCACCAGCTCGTCCAGCCGGACGGGTTCGCGGCGCAGCTCGCGGGCCTCGTCCATGCGGGCGAGCGCGAGCAGGTCCGCGACCAGCCGGTCCAGCCGGTCCACGTCCACCATCACGTCGTCGACGATCGCGTTCCAGTCGCTCTCCGGTCCGAGGCGCTGGGCCACCTCGAGCTGCACCCGCAGCGAGGCCAGCGGCGACCGCAGCTCGTGCGCGGCGTCGCCGACGAACGTGCGCTGGCGGGCGGTGGCCGAGTCGATGCGGTCCAGCATCGCGTTCAGCGTCACGGCCAGCCGGTGGATCTCGTCGCGGGCGTCGGGCACCGGCAGCCGCTGGTCGGCCAGGCCGGCCGCCGTGATGTCGGCAGCGCCGTGCCGCAGCGCGGCCACCGAGCGCAGGGTCAGCGCGACGACGATGTAGGTGGCGAGCCCCATGAGCAGCACGGCGAACGGCGAGCCGATCAGCGCGGCGCGGGTGAGGATGCGCTGGCTGTCGTCGACGCGCGACAGGTCGGTGGCGACCAGCACCGTCTTGCTGCCGGCCCGCTTCGCGAGCACCCGCAGCCGCCCGCTGCCGGCCGGGTTGCCGATGTCGAAGCGCTGACCCGCGCGCGCGTCCTGCAGCTGCTCCGGATCGAGGACTGGCGTGAGGTGGTCCGCGCTGGGCGTCCAGGCGATCACCCGGTCGGCGGAGTTGACGACCTGCACCGACGAGATGCCACCGGACGTGGGCGGCAGGTTGCGCAGCGACGAGTGCTCTTCGATCTGGTGCGCGATGTCGGACGCGGTGCGCAGCGCGGACGAGTCGAGCACGCGGGTCAGCGCGTACCGCTGCAGCACCAGCAACAGGATCGCGCCCGTCGCCACCGCGAACGTGAACAGCGCGGTCGACAACAGGGTCAACCGCGCGCGCAGCGACTGCCGGGCCCACCACCGCGCCGGCCAGCTCCGGCGCAGCCCACGTCGCAGGGCACCCACCTTGCGCACGGCGCCGGCCCGCCGTGCGGCACCCCCGGCCGTCATCAGCCGGCCGTGCTGCCGCTCTCCGCCGTCAATCGGTAGCCGGCCCCACGGACGGTCTGCACGCTCTGCTTGCCGAACGGCGTGTCGATCTTGCGGCGCAGGTATCCGACATAGACCTCGACGACGTTCGCGTCACCGTCGTAGTTCGCGTCCCACACGTGGTGCAGGATGTCCGCCTTGCTGACCGCGTCGCCCGCGCGGCGCATCAGAAACTCGAGCAGCGAGAACTCGCGCGGCGTCAGCTCGATCGGGGAGTCACCACGCATGACCGTGTGCGCGGCCGGGTCGAGCACCAGGTCGTCGACGGTGAGCGAGGCCGGCCGCGGGTGGACGCCGCGGCGCAGCAGCGCACGCAGCCGGGCCAGCAGCACCACGAACGAGAACGGCTTGGTCAGGTAGTCGTCCGCGCCGAGATCGAGCGCGTCCGCCTCGTCGTACTCGCCGTCCTTGGCGGTGAGCATCAGGATCGGCACCCAGTTCTCGGCCGCGCGCAGCTGCTCGATGATCCGGTACCCGGACAGGCCGGGCAGCATGATGTCCAGGATCACCGCGTCGTACGTGCTCTCCTGGGCCAGGTGCAGGCCGTCGGGGCCGGTGTGCGCGAGATCGACGGTGAATCCCTCGTTGGACAGTCCGCGCTGCAGCGCGGACGCGAGACGGACTTCGTCCTCGACGATCAGTAGTCGCACCCTCGTCTCCTCACTGTCGTTCGCCAGACTGCCACTGTGAAGCCTCGCACGTGCGGCGAAACCTCAGCCCTGTCACAGTGCCTCGAAGTCATCCTCGATTCAGTGAGAACCCCCCGGGTCATGCAACGACACCCCGCGCTGCGGTGGTTCGTACCTGCGGGGGTTCTGTGCGTCGCGGCCGCCACGGTGACCGTCGCCGCGTTCCGCACCACGTCCGACGAACCCGCCGACACGACGCCGCAGGCCGTCATCTCCGGACTGCAGCGCTCCGGCGGAACCGGCTACTCCGGCACGCTCGTCGCGCAGATGACGCTGAACCTGCCGGTGTCGGCCGACGCCGCCGGCAGCAAGACGCCCATCCTGCTGATGGCCGGCGCCCACGCCATGCGCTACTGGTACGGCGGCACCGACCGGCAGCGGGTCGCGCTCACCGACACCGACAGCGAGTCGGACGTGTTCTACACGGGCACCAACGTCTGGCAGTGGAACAGCGCGACGAACGTCGCGACCCGGTCGACCCTGCCCAGCCCCGCGGCCGGCGCGATCGGGTCACCGGTCTTCCCGGCTCCGCTCACGTTCGCGGCGCTCACGCCCGAGCAGCTGACCACGCGCGCGCTCGCCGCCGTCGACGCGCAGACCGCGGTGCGCGTGTCCGGCGGCCCGACGATCGCGGACCACCCGACGTATCAGCTGGTGCTGCGCCCGGGCGAGCGGGACGCGACCCGGATCGCCGCCGTACACATCGACGTCGACGCCGGCCACGACGTCCCGCTCGGCGTGCAGGTCTACGCGCGCGGCGAGCGGCGGCCGTCCATCGACGTCTCGTTCTCCAGCATCTCCTACAAGATGCCGGACGCGCAGTACTTCGCGTTCACGCCGCCGCCCGGCGCGACCGTCCGCCGCGGTGTCCAGCCGCAGCTCGTCTCGGCGAACGGACGCGTCCACGTCGACGCCGCCAACGTCGCCAGCCAGAAGCCGGTCGACGGCGAGGTAGCGGTCGAGACCGGCTGGTCGGCGATCACCGCGTTCCGGCTGACCCGCGGCGTGTCGGACGACACCGCGACCGACAGCTCGCCCGGCGGCCAGCTGCGCGCCGCGATGCGTCCGGTCTCCGGTTCGTGGGGCAGCGGCTACCTGCTCGACACGCCGCTGCTGTGTGTGCTCATCACCTCGGACGGACGGGTGCTGAGCGGGTCGGTCGAGCCGGCCGAGCTCTACGCCGCCGCGGGCTGACGTCCGCTCCTCCCGGCGCTACCCTGACTGGAACGTGTTCTAGTCAGGAGGTCAGCGTGCCGTCCGTCGAACAGATCAAGGCAACTGTCCAGCGCTACCTGGAGCTTGTCGACCACGGCACCGCCGAGGAGCTGGCCGACCTGTACGCCGAGGACGCCACCCTCGAGGACCCCGTCGGCAGCGAACCGAAGACGGGCCGGGCGGCGATCCGCGACTTCTACAAGGTGATCGAGCCGATCGAGCGGTCGGCGAAGCTGGTGTCGCTGCATGCGGCCGCGAACACCGCCGTCTTCGAGTTCCGCATCGTCACCGTCTTCGGCGACACCACCGTGGACCTGACGCCCGCGGACATCATGGTGTTCGATGACGCCGGCAAGATCGCGAACATGCGCGCGGTCTGGTCGGCCGAGGACATGACGACGTCCAAGGCATGAGCCGAGGCGCGACCGCCATGTGAGCAGGGCCGCGCATACTTAACGGCGCGCCTACATGGATTCGATCGCGGAAGCGGCCATGCTGTCCGCCGTGAACAACACCGCACTGCTGGTCGGAAACGCTGCCGTCGTGCTGTTGGCGGCGCTGCTCGTGCTCGCGATCGGGGCGCCGAACCGCTACTGGAGGTAGGACTCCACGTCGTTGCCGCTGCGCTCGCTCGCGGCATCGGGGTCCTCGCCGGTCTCCTCGCGGGCCCGGCGCTGCCGCAGTAGGTCCCACGCCTGATCCAGCTGGATCTCCAACGCCCGCAGCCGGTCACGGTCCGCGTGGCCCAGCCCGTGACCGCCGGCACGCAGCTGCTTCTCCTCGGCGACGAGCGCGTGGATGCGCTCCAGGATGCCGTGATCGGTCGGGTTCTCGTTCACCGCTGCTCCCTTTTTCGGCCGTGCTGAAACCTGCCGACCAAAGTATTGCCAAAGTTGCTGTTGCTCAGTGTGCCCCGAACCTTGCTACGCTATGCGCTGGTTGCCGCGCAGCGCCGGATTCCGGGCTGGGTAATCGGTTGTCTACCTACTCTCGGCTGTCGGGAAGTGGTTGTTCGCCCGGTGGTGACCGATGGGACTCGCACGGTGCGGTTCCCGCAGCACAGAGAGAAGAACGGCAAAATGGCTCAGGGCACGGTCAAGTGGTTCAACAGCGAGAAGGGCTTCGGCTTCATCGCTCCTGACGGTGGCGCACCGGACGTGTTCGTCCACTACTCGGCGATCCAGTCGGACGGCTACCGCTCGCTGGACGAGAACCAGCGGGTCGAGTTCGACGTCACGCAGGGTCAGAAGGGCCCGCAGGCGGAGAACGTCCGCCCGGTCTGACCGGAGCGGTCTGACCCCCAGCACGTAAGCGAAGGGCCCCGGCATTGTGCCGGGGCCCTTCGTCATACG
>DASRSS010000143.1:0-2676 GCA_035656335.1 Jatrophihabitantaceae bacterium
GGACACCGCCACTCAGGTCGCGATGAGCCGGCTGCTCGGCCAGACGTTCGCCCGTCTCGCGTCCAGCCAGGGGCAGCTGCTGATCAACCTGCTGCTGCAGCAGCCCGACGTGTTGGCCTCCGAGGACGCGATCATGGAAGCGTTCGTGCGGCTGACGCCGATGATGCAGCACCTGCAGGACTACGTGTGGCGCCGCCAACTCATCGCGTACTTCACCCGCGTCGCCGCCTACGCGTCCGCGGAGGTCACCACCCCGACGCTGGTGCCGATGGCCGTGGGCTTCGCGGACATGTCGGGCTTCACCTCGCTCACCCGCCGCGCGACGGAGGCCGAACTCGACCAGGTGCTCGAGGCGTTCGAGTCGCTCACCACCGAGGTCGTCGGCGCGCACAACGGACGAATCGTCAAGACGATCGGCGACGAGGTGCTGTTCCTCGCCGACACGCCGACGGACTGTGCGTTGCTCGCCCTTGAACTGCTCGAGCGCGCCGAGCGGACGGACGGGCTGCCCCCGCTGCGCGTCGGGCTGGCCGCCGGGCAGGTGGTCACGCGCCTCGGCGACGTGTACGGCTCGACCGTCAACATCGCCAGCCGGCTGACCTCGCTGAGCCGCCCGGGCTGGATCCTGGTCGACCGCGGCATGGCAGACGCGCTCGCCGGCGACGACCGGTTCGTGCTGCGTTCGCGCCGCCCGGAATCCGTCCGCGGCTTCCACCACCTGCGGCAGTGGCGGCTCAAGGCCGCGACCGACGTCGCACCCGAGGCCCGCAGGCGCGGTCACAACAACCGCGGCCGGTAGGCTCTGCTGCGCGATGAAGACCTTCGACCAGCTGTTCGCCGAACTCACCGAGCGGCAGCGCACCCGCCCGGGCGGCTCGGGCACCGTCGCCGCGCTGGACGCCGGGATTCACGCGCAGGGCAAGAAGGTCGTCGAGGAGGCCGCCGAGGTGTGGATGGCGGCCGAGCACGAGTCGGCCGAGCGGACCGCCGAGGAGATCAGCCAGCTGCTCTACCGCGTCCAGGTCATCATGCTGGGCAAGGGAATCGGGCTCGAGGACGTCTACCGACATCTGTAGGCCGCCCCGGACGGTTCCTCTCCAGACAGAACAGGCAGACACAGACCCATGCTCCGCATCGCAGTTCCCAACAAGGGCTCGCTGTCCGAGCCCGCCAGCCAGATGCTCGTCGAAGCCGGCTACCGGCAGCGTTCGGACAGCCGCGAGCTCGTCCTGCTGGACGCCGAGAACGACACCGAGTTCTTCTTCCTCCGCCCGCGTGACATCGCGGTGTACGTCGGGTCCGGCCGGCTCGACGTCGGCATCACCGGCGAGGACCTGCTGCTCGACTCCGGCGCCAAGGCCGAGCCGATCCTGCAGCTCGGCTTCGGCGCGTCCACGTTCCGGTTCGCGGCGAAGGCGGGCACCGCGTCCACCGTCGCCGACCTCGCGGGCAAGCGGATCGCGACGGCGTACCCCGGCGTGGTCACGTCCTACCTGAGCGAGCACGGCATCGAGGCCGAGCTGATCAAGTTGGACGGCGCGGTCGAGACGGCCGTGCGTCTCGAGGTCGCCGACGCGATCGCGGACGTCGTCTCCACCGGGACGACGCTGCGCAACGCGGGCCTGGAGATCTTCGGCGAGCCGCTGCTGACCAGCCAGGCCGTGCTGATCCGGCGCTCGGGCGTCGAGTCGAGCGCGCGCGTCGACCAGCTGGTCCGCCGGCTGCAGGGCGTGATCATCGCGCGGCAGTGGGTGCTGATGGACTACGACATCTCCGACGAGCTCGTCGAGCAGGCCGTTGCCATCACGCCCGGCTACGAGTCGCCGACCGTCTCCGCGCTGCACGAGCGCGGCTGGTCGGCCGTGCGCTCGATGGTCCGCCGCAAGGACACCAACCGCGTGATGGACGAGCTGTGGGAGCTCGGCGCGCGCGCCATCTTCGTCACCGATATCCACGCATGCAGGCTCTGAAGATGACGGAGAACGTCGTGACCGCCAAGCCGATCTTGTTCGCGCGGATCGGCTACGCGTCGGCGGCGTTCGTGCTGGCTGTGTTCGTGGTCGTGGCGCTGGTCATGCGCAGCGACAACGCCGGCGCGCACTTCGTCGAGAGCGACCAGATCGCGACGGTCCTCATCGGCGTGGTCCTGGCGGGGCTGTGCCTGATGCCCACCCGGCCGCGGCTGCGTGCCGACGCCGAGGGGGTGCGGCTGCGTTCCTTCCTCGGTGGCTGGCGGTTCGTACCGTGGGACGTCATCGTGCGCGTCGACTTCCCCAGCAAGGTGCGTTTCGCCCGGCTGGTGCTACCGGGTGAGGAGACGTTCGCGATCTACGCGATCGCGCGCGTGGACAAGCAGCACGCCGTCGAAGCGATGCGCGAGCTGCGCGCGCTGTTCGCCACGGTCCGTCCGACCACCCGGTAGCTGCCGTGAGCGCCGTGCCGGTGGTCGCAGCCGTCGCGGTTGCCGTCGCAGCCGCCGCGGTCGGCTACCTGATCTACCGGCGCCGCGACCTCGGCACGCCCGCCGACCGCGCCACGTTCGACACGCTGCACACCGCGAGCCTGGCCGCGCCCGGGCTGCGCGAGGGGCTCAGCCGCGCCGGCGCCGAGCGCGCGGTGCGGCACCTGCGCGCGCTGCTCGGCACGGCCGCGGTCGCGCTCACCGACCGGT
The DNA here is from genome assembly GCA_035656335.1 of Jatrophihabitantaceae bacterium. GTDB lineage: Bacteria > Actinomycetota > Actinomycetes > Mycobacteriales > Jatrophihabitantaceae > DASRSS01. Next base: position 2,672 of record DASRSS010000143.1, read on the forward strand.
CGCGC